>NZ_QUDH01000008.1:0-154867 GCF_003477445.1 Clostridium sp. AF50-3
CATAGCATCCTGGTATGTCTTATCATGTTCCAAACGGGATAAGAGCTTATTTCCGTGTTTGACGCAGACGTTATGGATATGGGTCATGGCACGGAAGCGTTTTTCCATTTCCTGGGAACAAGCTTTGGTATTTAATAAGATCTGTACGGTATGCATGTGCTCCCTCCTTTCAGGATTTACCATCAGTATGTCGCATCTTAAGATCTTGGCTTTTTGCGGATAACACTTTCTGGCTAAAAAAACAGGCAGAAATAAAATCTGCCCGTCCTTCCTAATGTTTTCGAATCTGGCCGATTCATCCCGCTGCCTGCGGAGGCGGGGAAATCATCGAAGGTAACGCTAAAAATTATCATCTTTTCCGGTAATGGCTAAGTCTTTAACGCACCAATATTTTTTGACATCCTCAATCATTGCTTCTGTTAGTTCATTTTCTTTCAGTTTCAACACCTCGCACAACGTATTGGCTGTGATGATAATTCCGCATTTTGTATGCGATAGTTGCCAGAATGTAACGACATTGTTGTCGCTGTTGCTCCACGCCCCGTCATCATAAAGGACTGTTGCATTTTCGTCATCGCCAATGTATCCGTAATCGCAACCATGGATTAAGGCATCCACAAATTCCAAAGACGGATTGCCGCTTGTTGTTCTCAAATAATATTTCCCGCCTTGTTCCACGGGAAAGCATTGCCCGTTACTTTTTTCCGCATAGTCTCCCAGTGTTGGAAAATTCGCTTTATACGTTGATATAGAGACAGATCCGTTGCATATAATGCATGTTCCCTTTTTGCCTGACATAAGGTTGAGAGCCTTATATGATTTACCAGACCCATATTCACCGATGATGATAATTTTGTTCTTGGGACGTTGATCCTTCTTTTGTTTGCCTTGTTCTGTTTTTCTTTTCCACAATTCCATGTCTTGTTCTCCTTCGTTCTCTTTTAGGGCTGCCGTTTACAGCAGCTTACACAACCAAATGATTCCGCGCATCCGCCTTTCTCATTTTTAGGGGTGTTCCCCGGGAACACCCCAATTCTTACACTTTTTCTTTCTTTTTCGGAACCTGTCGGAACACAAAAACCGTAGCCTCCGCTTTTTCCGCAGACAGGCAGACCTGTTTTGCGTCAGGGAACTCCACAGCATCCCGGATTTCAGATGGCATATTCCTTACCATCATCAAAAAAGAAATAGCAAGGCTTGCCTGGCGCCTAGTCAGAGTCTCGATGCGGAAATCCATGAAAATTCCAATCCGGTGTTCCAAACTTGTGAGCATGGATAACTGCGCATCCGTGAAGGACTGCCCTTTGCCAATCTGTACGGAAAACGGCACGCGAAGTTCGGATGTCTCCATGGCTTTCTTGAAAGCTGCCTGCTTTGCTTCTTCCATTTCCCGGATACTTTCACATACGGCTGCATACCGCGCTCGGACAGTATCCATAAACAGTCGGAACGCAGATTCATCAGCAGGACCGCAAAATACTTCCTGTTCGTTCAGCAATCCCTCCACGGTATTCACTGCAGCAGTTGCTTTTTTAGTCTGCTTCCCGCTGGAAGCCTGTACAAATGCTTCTGACATCTTTCGTGCTTTCTTATACCGCATGGCCCAATCAATCAGAGTGGACGCGTCCAACTTATTTAAGACGGACTTATCAGTTACCAGAATTCCCTGTTGTTTTAAGGTAAACTGTAATTTGCCACGTTGTGCGGATGTGGCGTCCATTCGTTTCCACGACTGCTGTGCACTCCGGCTCCAGCAATAATGATAAAAGTCAGGCTGGATGAAGCAGTACATACGGATCAGCTCCAGCGCATCCGAAAGAGGCAGATGCCCGGAAATGGTCTGGGTGGATGCGTGCCCAGCACCAGGAACGGCCGGGAACCAAACACGGACCTGATCCAACACATCCGGCTCCGACATCCAGATTTCCTGTTCCCAGTCCGGTCGGAATCGGTAGCGCTTGAATTCATCCGCAAAGACCTCCGCCACAAGATCCCCAAAATCCACGCCGCAAGCGGCGTTCTTTTTTTCAGAGAGTTCATGACAGGCTGCCGCGCAGGCTTCAATTGTACGACCATGTTCTACACCAAAGACCGTCTCACAGTCAGAAAGGAACAGGTCCACATTCCGGCTTAATAATTCCACTCTGGCGGAACGCTCCGCATACATGCTGCTGAGCGCATCACAAAACTCTAAAAGATCTACATCATCCGTAAGTTCTGCACGTTTGGATGGAGGGAGCGCGGACGGATCGATCCCAAACAGGGTCGGGGCTGTGCATAACGAGCGACCATAACTGCTCCCGGTATCCGGAATGATGTCGAGGACCAGGCAGTATTCCTTGGTGGGATATAATCTGGTTCCGCGTCCAACCATCTGCTGGTACAACGTATTTCTGCAGGTCGGCCGCAGGTTTATAACAGCATCGCAGACCGGAAGATCCGTACCCTCGGTTAAGACCATGCAGTTGATAATGCAGCGAACGGTTCCGTCCTGAAAATCAGACAGGATTTTTGCACGCTCCTCATCCGGGGTATCCCCGAACACAGCCTGCACCTGTTCTTTTTCATTTTCTGGAAGCATTTTTCGGATTGTCTCTAAAAGAACGCGGCTGATCCGTTTCGTCACACAGTAGATCAGGGTATGCCTCCCGGTGCTATGGCATTTTTCCAGATAAGCACGGGCAGCGGTCGGGATGACAGTCACATCCTCACCAAGAAACAGCTTTTCGATTTGGGATGCGCTATAATCCCCGTTCGTCTTTTCGATATGGTCCAGGGAATAGGCAGCCCGGATCTCCTCACAGCGGATACGCGAAAGATACTGATGAGTAATACCCCACCGGATATCGCGGGAAAAGATGATATCATCAAACACGCAGGATAACCCGACATCATCCCCGCGCTTCGGGGTAGCGGTAAATCCGAGAATACGTTTTGCGCCGGTAAAATAATCCAGGATCTTCCGATACGTCGGCGCTGCGGCATGATGGGCCTCGTCCACAATGATCGTCTCGAATGCGTCCGGGGAGAACCGGGTGAGCCTGGAATCCTGGGAAAGAGACTGGACGCTGGCAGATACCACTTCCTCATCCGTGGCATGTTCCTCCGCTTTTTCGACACCAAAGCGGACCTTCCCTCCATAATATTTTTCCGGCTGGCGGACCAGTTCATCCCGGTGGGATAAGATAAGGACCCGCCCAACACCGGTAAGATGCGTAAAAACTACGGTCTTTCCAAGACCGGTAGCCAGGGCGATAAGATGGCGCCCCGGGCCTGCATCTAGGATCGCCTGGATGCATTCGGTCTGGTAAGGACGCTCGGTGAAAGTAGCCATAAGATTCCTCCTTTGTGTAAGTTCATGATACTTCCAGTATGCCGAAGTTGCAACCAGGACATTTTTGCGGATAACACTTTTTGGAAAAAATCAGCAAAGCGTTCTGATTATGCTGTGCACTTTTCCCGTTCGTAGATACATACTGAAGGTGCTATAAAAATATAAGACATTGAGAAATGGAGGAAAATTGATGAGCAAAAAGTGTTTTCAGGACCAAAAAGAATCAACAAAACTGATTGAATTTTGTGTGACGCGAACTCAGAAAAACAAACAGGGAAATGCTGCTGTTTCGTCAGAGGAAGAACGGTATTGCGTATATGGGACCTATTTCTGGGATGACGCGCCGGGAGTCGGGGCCGAACTGTTTCAATATCCGGAATTTGAGGATTTGCAGGCAACCCAAGTGGTGAACGGAAAAGAAATTCCGTATGCCCCGGCAGGATCGGCGTGGAATCATAAATTCCAGGTAGATGACATGATAAACAGTGCGCTCGCAACGGCGATCTGGGGTGCGACAGAAAGCGTATACCGGACATTATTTCTGCATAAGGGACTGCAGGAATTTATAGATGGTTTCCGTTCAGAAGAAAACTGCGTACTGTCGACATCCGGACTGAAGATTTATAAATATATTTTATCGAGCGACCTGTCCATGCAGTATCAGCTGGATCTGGTGACCGATCAATATATTTATTATTCCAATGAAAGCCTGGTATATGCATTCAGTACGTCTGACCACAATCTGCTGTCCGATAATGAATACGCGGATATCAGCTATTGGAATTCGGTTGATGCCATAAAAAACGGTACAGAAAAGTTATTATGGGGCGAGCTCCCGGAAAATAATTGAAAATCTCAGTGAAGGCAGGAGCATATCCTGCCTTTTTGTTTTATCGGAAAACGCAGTCCACCCAGAAAACAGGCAGAAACAGAGAGCACCGATTGGCATACTGACGTTGTAACAAAAAAGGATTAGGAATAGGAGGAAATGAAAATGCAGGAATTTACAAACATGGAACTGAAAAACATGGTGATCGAAGATGTGACCAAATGTAGCGAACACGCAAAAGGACGCGTTGGCCGGATCTTACAGGCCATACGGCTCCAGGATGGCGAGGCGTTTATGATGTATCCAAAACGAACAGATGGGAAACAGCCGTTTTTTCATCTGACGGACGCGAAAGCCAGAAAAAAATGGTTTTCCGGCAAGGTGGTGATCGCCAGCAGTACGGGGACCTATACCGTCCGACCGGCATCCGCACAGGAACTGCAGTCCATAGCAAGACAGGAATACGCAAAGGTAATCAGCGCGTTAGAACGTGTATACGGACCGGACGTCCATTACATGGCACCGGAACAGGTCTTTGCACTGGCTGGACAGTTAAGCATCGGACAGTGAGGAGGAAGAAGACGATGATCAAAATTATGGATGAGTGCTGTGACTGCGCAAACGGAGCGTACCCCTGTCTGGGAGAAAGCTGCGAAAAACGCCATGTGAAGCACCTGATCTGCGACCAGTGCAATGCAGACGCGGAGACATTATATGACGTAGAAGGGAAACAGCTTTGCAAGAGCTGCCTGGAAGCACAGTTTGGGACAGTAGAAGTTCCTGTTTTGACGATTAATTAAAAGGAGTAATATGATAGCACAGAAGGAGAAAAGCACATGGAAAATATCAAAGGAGATGCTTCGCTACGATATTTTGTGGAGCGTGCCTATACCCCAGCAACGGCTGATAAAGGCGGGACGGACTATTGTTACATCGGCCGCGCCACTGCGGCAATGGAACAGGCGGATGGCACTGACGAAGTAAGTCAGGACAAGGTTTACCGGTTTCACATCTATGATTCTTTGGAAGAGGCGGTTTGCAACGCGGGTGTACCGATCAGACAGATTGGCTTCATTGATCCGTCAGAAGAGGAGTATGCAGTGTTTAAGAAAATGCTCGAAGAGGATATCAATGGTGGTAATGAATCTGTTGAAGATTTATTACCCGAGGAGTACACTGGTCGGTATTATGTTGAGAAGGCATTTATCCCGGCAGGTGCGGCAACACCTGAAACCAACTACTGTCGTATTGGTCGGGCTACAGTTGATATGGAAGAACATGATGGGGATAACTTTGTAGGTCATGACGATATGTATAAGTTCCATCTTTATAATTCCATAAAAGAGGCAATTCAGCATGCCGCATACCCGGAAGACATGATCGAGTTTGTTGATTTGCTTCCTGAAGAAATGGAAGAGGCCCACCGGCTTGTTCAGTCCATAATTGCTGATTGGAATGGCAAATAATATGCGGGAAGTTGGAAATTACGTAAAAGTAATCAGTAAGACAATATCAGGCGGAAGAAGCAAGGAGTTAATACCAATCGGAATGATCTGCAGGATCAAAGAAGTGTGCCGGGAAGATGACGACACACCGTATTACGGGATTGATCCGATTGACAAAGAAGATGTCCCGTTTTATTATCCAGAAAAAGAATTAGAAAAGGGACAGATTGTATGGGTGCCGGATGCACCTGATAAGAACGAAGAACAGAAAGGAAGATAAGATGGATACAAGAGAAGAATTTGTAGGAAAATTTGAGTTGGGAAACAAGGTGGACATTACGGATCCCTGTTATAACAAAGGTGTGTGGTGCCGGATGACAACGGACTGCAAACCGGGAACCTGGTATGGTTATGCAACCATCAGCGATGAGGGCGAGTGGGGAGACCGCGTTGCTACACTGTGCATCTACCTGGAGGATCGTAAAGACGTAGAGCCGGACTGGGAACTGATCGGTGACATCGGCGTGGATGCCGGCATGGCCGGGTTCTTCCGTGACAAACCGGATTACACGGATGAGGAATGGTATCAGTTCTGCAGTCGGTTCGATCATCGCAAGTGCTATACCGGGCTGGACTACGGCGTAGTATCGGAATCCGGCTACGGGGATGGCGGTTACGATGTGTATGCAAATGCAGACCGTTCTGCATTCATGATTGAGTTTTTATACGACGAAGATGAGGAATAAGAAGGGTGTTCCCCGGGAACACCACCGCAAGGAACAAAAGATGACCCAACAGGCAGCAAATCTGCTGCCTGTTTTTTGCGCAAAAACTGTTTTTAAGAGGCGGTGGAGAGCGTGCGAGAATGATTAAGTAGCTATAAAAATAGGTTGTATTTATCCTATAATTCGCGTATAATATAAATGAAAGAGAGGTGCATATTATGACAATAGATACAAATACAATGATTTCTATTACGGAAGCAAATCAGAATTTTTCCAAGGTTGCCAGAGTGTCGATGAACATGGTACAGCAGTTATCTTGAAAAATAATGTGCCGCGTTACCTTGTAATTGACTTCAGTAAAGCAGATCGGGAAAAAATGGCATCAACGGAGGATGTGCTTGCCATTTCAGAACGTCTTATCAAACAAAACATGGAGGCATACGAGGTGCTTGCTAAATGATAAGATTGAGCAAAGAACAGGTCATTTTACTTCATCAGAGATTGATCGAAACGACAGGAGGAAGCACAGGCATTCGTGATGAGGGAATGCTTGAGTCTGCGCTTTCGAATCCGTTTCAATCTTTTGGAGACGTGGAACTATATCCAAGTATACAGGCAAAAGCAGCGCAACTTTGTTTTGGCATCGTGAAAAACCATCCTATGATAGATGGAAACAAACGATTGGGAACACATGTTATGCTGGTATTTATGGCATTAAATGGTTATGAGCTGTTGTATACACAGCAGGAACTAAGCAACACAATTCTTGATTTAGCTGCGGGAAAAATAGGATTTGAGACGATATTGCAATGGATTATCAGCCATCAGAAGTAATGATTTTGGGAGAGATGCCTTTACGGCATCTCTCTTTTGTTTCATAGGAAATTACGTCCTATGAAACAAAAATGCTCCATGAGGATATGCACTCACACGAAACAAAAAACATGCCGCAAGCGACCGTATAAGATGCCAGAATGTGCCAGGGCACATTTGTTTTGATGCGAAAAAAGCCTTTTTTTTAAAAGCACCATCCCCATACTGTAACCGGAAACAAAGAGTAAAAGGAAAGGAGTCTTAACAGAATGAGTGAAAAAAGGCAAACGGAAAGTTCCAACAAGGAGGCACAGGTAGCGCCGATGTTGGAACTGGATGAAGCCATGCGCGAAATGTTTGGTATTACACGCATGGAAGAACTCTGGGGATTAAAAGCGCCGGCCCTGTATTTAAAGGTTGGTACCGGTGACATTTACACCGATACGGGAGCCTGCTGCCTGCCGTACGCCAAAACGTTCACCGGACTGCAGGACATTGCAAAACGCTATGGATTTGCCTACCGACCAGGAAACGCAAAATGCGGCATATGCAGTACCCAGGCGGAATACCTCCTTGCAAGGACGGTATTCGGTGCATGGGTCCCATGGTTCGGGATCCGTAAGTCCGGTGAGTTTGTAGCTTGCGGGGATACTGGGACACTTGAGATCCGGTTATCCATCACGAGGCCGGAACTTACCGGGAATATCCTTGCAGAGTTTATGGAAGAGGTTCGCAAACTGGCCAGGGAGTGCGGTGTCATCATTGACGCACAGACCTTGATCGCACAGGCGGATTTTTGGGAAGGAGCTAAAACACAAGTACATAGCGACTGAAATCCAGCCGCACAGCTAACTGCAGGAAGGGACTACAATGACAAATGACATAATGGTGAGAGAAACAGCAAAATTGCTTTCCTGGCTGCGTGCGTGGGATGAACAGACATACCAGCACAGTCTGCGCACCGCAGGGTACGCATTCCAGATTGCCAGCCAGATGCATATGGCGTGGCAGGACCGCAGGGATCTTCTGGTCGCCGCCACACTCCATGACATCGGAAAACGGACCATCCCGCAAAGGGTCTTACGAAAGTCAGGAAAACTGACAGATGAGGAATATAGGCTCATCCGCGAACACGCGGAAGCCGGCTCCCGCATCTTACGGGCCCACGGATTCCCGGAGAGAATCTGTGATGCGGTCCGCGATCACCATGAACAGCCGGACGGCAATGGGTACCGCGGATGTGCACAACCAGCCAGGTATGCGGATATCATCCGCGTGGCAGATTGTCTGGACGTGATGTTCTCCGGCCGCAGTTACCAAAAGCCGAAGACCAGGGAACAGGTTGAGGAAGATTTAAAGAAAAACGCCGGAAAAAGCATGGCAAAGCCCGCTGTAGACGCGGCGCTCCGTGCCTATTTTATATCGGCTGCCCGCGCATAAGCGAAAAACCGAAAAAGACCGCCACCTGCGGTCTTTTTTTGTGACCAAAAAGTGTTATCCGCAAAAAACAGATTCAGAAAACATTCTACATACTGATAACAGCCTAAAAAAGGAGGGATCCTCATGGACCAACATCAGACAAAACAGACAAAAGGATTTGATCAGGAGGCTTTTGCGTCCATCTTAAATCGGATCATCAAAAAACGCGGGATCAGAAAAAAGGATTTCGCGATAGAAGCCGGAATCCGGAACACAAGCCTTTCCAGATACCTGACTGGAAAATTATTGCAACCGCCGCATTTTAATAATCTGGAACGGATCGCAGCGGCATCCGGCGACCCGGAGCGTATTTTTCCAGAACTCTTAGATGTGACTGGCTACACACGAAAGGATTACGAGGATTATAAAAAACGCGGCGAGCAGAAATTGGAAGCCAGAAGAGATGTGGAGGATGCAGTATGGGACACCTGTGGCAAACTCCTTCATATGAATGAGCAGGATTTAAAACAGGCATTCGGCTGTACAAGCGTCCAGGCGGTCATGCAGAAATACCGTTATCAGGAAGCTGTCAATATCCTGTACAACAATTACGCGAATTCCCGTATCGGGCTGGTTGCCAGGGGTGAAACACCGGATGGCAACAGCAGATGGGGCGTGATCACATCCTGGCAAGGTGGGATTTACCAGATTCTCATGGAAGACGGAAAGACGATCGGGATCCCGGAAGGTCAGATTGGCTGGCATCCGGAAGAACCGGATTTGCGGTCACTCGGACTTGCGGAGATTGCGGAAGCCCTGCGAAGACTCAACGAGGCTACCTGATTTTGTCTCCTTTTCATACCGTGTACGTCTGCATACTGAAGCTGAATCAAAAAATGAACGTACAAAAGAAAAGGAGAAAAAGATGGAGAAAACAAGATATTTTTTAGACATGGACGGAACGCTGGCAGAGTGGCAAGTCGGCAAGGAAGCGGAACTGTTATCAAAAGGGTATTTCAGGAACTTAAGGCCAACGTTCTTTTTACAGCCATTCCGTGAATTCGCAAAAACACATGCAGACAGGTGTTACATCTTAAGTCACTGCCTGACGGATGGCTACGCGGCGGAAGATAAGACCGGATGGTTGAACGAACACTTTCCGGAAATCCCAGTCACACAGAGATTCCTAATCCCATGCGGGGTTAGCAAGGCAGATTTTGTAATGGATTTATTCCATCTGGACCAGATTCCGGAAAATTGGATCCTGTTCGACGATTATTCTAAAAACCTGCATGCTTGGGAGAATGCCGGTGGAACCGGATTAAAGTGCTACAACGGAATTAATGGAAACCACGGAACATGGAAGCAGGACGGGGTTATGTGGAGTGAAGACTTAAGGGCTTATTTGCAGAACAAGAAAGACAAGGAGGAGCATACACGATGTTAACGACAGCAGTATTGGAGCAGTACGCAAGGGAATGCGCGGAAAAAGACAGGATCCGCGCAAAAGAAGTAGCACAGGATGTCCTCAGCCGCAGGATTCGGATGGAACGCCACGGCATGGATGTCAGAGCAAAGAGCATCAGGAGGGTATACGCATGAGAATAGGCAGTATGGACTTCATCATCACGGAAGTAGTTATTGTCCTCATTTCCTGCATCCTGGCTAAACTGCTCATGGATGTGGCAGCACTGGTGCAGCTGTACCTGCAGTATGAAGAACCGGACCGCGAGGAAACAATCAGTACGCCAGGTATCACGATCAATTTAAAGGATGCCGCGTCCAGGCACATGTACCGGATCAAATGGATCACAGGGAAAATACCGGAACACCAATTTGACGTTGGAGACCATGTGGAAGTACTGAAAAATGCAGGCGGACATCTGATCATCCGGCATTTTGCAAAGGGCGAAGTACATACACTCGCGATCGGCAGCGGTTATGCGGACCGGCTCCGAGTCGAGGTGGATGATCATGCATATGAGACTGAATAAGACGGAATAAGGGGCCAGGCGGATGCCGGGTTCCTTATTTTTTGCCGCCAAAAGGAGATTTTTTGCGACATACTGAAAACAGGAACAAAGAAAATCAAAAAATGAGGTGGAGCGTATGATCAAAAATTACCTTCTTGATACGAATATCCTGCTGCAGAACCCGCAGAGCCTGTTCGGGTTCGAGGACAACAACGTTTATCTGTGCGGGACGACCATGCAGGAACTGGACAGCAAAAAGACAGCACCGGGCGAGCTTGGTTACAATGCAAGAGAGTGCTGCCGCATCCTGGATGGATTGCGTGAAACAGGAGACTTAACGAAAGGCGTCGTACTCCATACGGCAGCCGAGCCGAAAAAGTGTGGTAAGCTTTACGTGGAGCCGGACGGCGTGGATCAGGGACTGCTCCCGAAAGGATTCAAGATCGACGTGCCGGATAACCGGATCATCAGCACCTGCCTGTATTTAAACCAGGAAAAACTGCGCGAAAAGCCGATCGTCCTGGTCACGAACGACATTTCCATGCGTGTCAATGCGAGTATCTGCGGGCTCCACGTGGAAGGGTACCGCAATGACCAGATCGCAGAAACTGATTACACCGGACAGACAGATATCACAGTCCCATCCAGCCTGATCGATCGGCTGTACGCGGAAAAGAGCATTCCGTTTACGCCGGAAGAATACGGACTGACAGGAATTTATGAAAACCACTTCATTACCCTGCACGGTGGAGAAAACCAGTCCGCCCTCACGATCCATAAGGACGGAAAACTGTTCCTGCTGCCGCCGCAGTCCCCGTTATTTGGGGGTATTCGCCCGTTAAATGCCATGCAGCGCTATGCGTTATACGCACTCCTCGCTCCAGCGGAAGAGATCCCGTTAGTCGTGCTTGTGGGACCTGCCGGAACCGCAAAAACCTTCCTTGCCATGGCGGCCGGATTATCTAAGACCTACCTCGGGCAGGGATGCCGGGACGGGGAATACCGGAAAATCCTGATTAGCAAGCCGAATTCCGGAAACCGTGCGGAACCAGGCTTCGGATATCTGCCTGGTGACCTGGAAGACAAGATGGCTCCGCTTATCGCATCCTATACGGACACCCTGGAAGCAGTCCTTGGGGGCTCCAACGGGGAAAAAGAAGAACCGTCCCAGGTATCAGCGCAGATTGAGGATATGTTTGAATCCGGCGTGATCGAGCTCTGCCCGTTAAACTACATCCGTGGCCGTTCCATCGCAGGCAGCTATATCATCTGCGATGAGGCGCAGAACGCGACAAAGGGACTCATCCGCGACGTTATCACGCGCGCCGGGACCGGTTCCAAGGTCGTGGTGCTCGGAGATGAAAAACAGGTAGATGCACCGACCTTGGACAGCCGCAACAACGGCCTCATTTACTGCGCAGAACACATGAAGGGATCAGCACTCAGCGTGGTCTTACGCTTCAGCGAAAAACAATGCGTCAGAAGTGCCCTCGCAGAAGCGGCAATCCAGCTCATGAAGTAACGGAGGACGATGATCCGGCACCCCGTTTTCCTAAATGGGGTGCCTTTTTATGGTCAAAATTGACCAAAAAGTGTTATCCGCAAAAAGCACAGGCAAAATCCAATACATACTGCACATGACGGAACATGCAAAAGAAAAGAGAAAGAAAGGAACGAATACAAGTGGGGAAATCATTATTCATCGCGGAGAAGCCATCCGTGGCAATGGAATTTGCCAAGGCGCTTGACATGAAACCAGGGGAAAAGAAAAATGGATATCTGGAAGACGAGCACTATATCGTGACATGGTGCGTCGGGCATCTAATTACCTTATCCTACCCGGATAAATATGATGAGAAATTAAAAAAATGGGAACTGGAAACGCTGCCATTCATCCCAAAGGAATATAAATATGAAGTAATCCCGGAAGTGGCAGCCCAGTATAAAGTGGTAAAGACTCTCCTAAACCGGAAGGACGTGGACCGGATCTATTATTCCGGGGACTCTGCGCGCGAAGGGGAGTACATCCAGCGCCTTGTCCGTCAGATGGCGGGACATAATAAGGAAGCGAAAGAGTTCCGCGTCTGGATCGACTCCCAGACCAGGGAAGAGATCCGAAACGGCATCAAGAATGCCCACGAACTGGCTTATTACGACAAATTATCAGATTCCGCCTATGCACGGGCGATCGAAGACTACCTGGTCGGCATTGACTTTTCCAGGGTCTTATCCATCAAGTACGCAAACATGGTTTCCGGCGCGGCAGGAATCCGTTATACACCGATTGCAGTCGGACGCGTCATGTCCTGCGTCCTTGGCATGATCGTGGAGAGGGAACGCCAGATCCGGAGCACGGCTGTTATCCCATATTACGGGATCCGATTAAACCTTTCCGATACGGTAAGCGCAGACTGGAAGATTCGGGACGGGTCCGCATATGCAGCCGATCCGGACCGCTATAATGATGCCGGACTCTTAAAAAAGGAAAAGACGGAAGCACTGATAAAAGACTTAAGCACAAACGGCACCACCCGATTCGTGAAAAAGGAGAAAAAACAAGAGTCCAAGGCGGCGCCCCTGCTCTTTAACCTCGCCGAGCTGCAGGCGGAATGTACCAAGCAGTTCCACATCAGCCCGGCGGACACCTTAAAGATCGCACAGACCTTATATGAGGGAAAGCTGACCACATACCCGAGAACGGACGCCAGGGTCCTGACCACGGCGATCTGCAAAGTATTCGATAAAAATATCCGCGGCCTTCAGAACGTGGAGGAAATGGCAGCATTTTCAAAGGAAGTACTGGACCAGGGCATGCAGGAACCACTCCGGCAGAAGACAACCAAATACGTGGACGACTCCAAAGTGTCCGACCATTACGCGATCATACCGACCGGTGAAGGATTTGAGACGTTAAAGAAGCTCTCTCAATTGGAAAAAGACGTTTACCTGCTGATCTGCAGGCGTTTCTTAAGCATCTTTTATCCGCCTGCCGTTTATGACAAGCTGTCCTTTACCTGTAAGACAGACAAGGAGGAATTCGATGGCTCTTACACGGCTGTCGCAAAGGAAGGATATTTAAAGGTGGCCGGCAGAAAGGATGATAAGGACGCGGCAGCTGCGATTACAGCCGTCATGGGCATGCCGGAAGAGGTCTCACCGGTCATATTTGACTTAAAAGAGGGGAAAAGCAAGCCGCCGAAACGTTATACGACCGGTTCCATGATCCTGGCGATGGAAAATGCTGGAAGGCTCATCGAGGATGAAGCACTCCGGGAACAGATCAAAGGATCCGGCATTGGCACGTCGGCGACCAGGGCAGAAACAATCTCAAAATTGGAGCGATTGCAGTATATTGCCGTCAACAAAAAAACACAGACGATCACACCGGATAAGCTTGGCGAGATGGTGTATGATGTTCTGCGGTTAAGTGTCCCGACTATCTTAAAGCCGGATTACACGGCATCCTGGGAAACGGGTCTTCAGGGGATTGCAGATGGAAAATACACCAAACAGATTTATTTGGATAAGATCTATGCCTACATCGCGAAAAATACAGAAAATATGAAGGCAGAAAATCACGCGGAAGAGATCACAAAGAACATCGAAGCATTGAAAAAGGTATACCCGGACATCGGGAAGGCGCAGCCGGCAGACGCATCCAACGTGGGCAATACTGCAATCGGCACCTGCCCAGTATGCGGGAAAACGCTAAGAATCAGCGAAAAGAGTATTTACTGCAGCGGTTACCAGAACGGATGCAAATTCACAATCTGGCGGGAAATCAGCGGTAAGAAATTGACCGATAAGCAGCTGGAATCCTTAGCAAAGGGCATCAAAAAGAACAGCGCCGGCGGATACCAATCCGTGCCGTCTGCGAAGATCGCCGGATTCAAATCAAAAAAAGGAACGTCTTTCGATGCGAAACTGCAGGTGACCGGCATCGCGAACGGAAGAGTAGAAATCAAATTCGTATTTGAGAACGCACC
Source organism: Clostridium sp. AF50-3 (assembly GCF_003477445.1). Taxonomy (NCBI): domain Bacteria; kingdom Bacillati; phylum Bacillota; class Clostridia; order Eubacteriales; family Clostridiaceae; genus Clostridium; species Clostridium sp. AF50-3. The sequence continues at coordinate 14,525 of NZ_QUDH01000008.1, forward strand.
GAAAAAGCCGTAAGCGGCACGAAAATACGATGGTGTCCTGGAATGTTCCGCAGGAAGATTGGAAGACGCGTATCATTTCTGGCCAATATTGACCAAAAAGTGTTATCCGCAAAAATACATCTCAAAGAAATAATACATACTGAACTTGTCGTAAATCCAAGGTAACAGGAATCGACAATATGTCAACCGCGTGGATTTCTTTGAGGAATTTAGTATCTGCCCCGTGCGTACGGGGATGAACCTACACACTGTGTATGCTTTTGTCAATACTTTTGATCTGCCCCGTGCGTACGGGGATGAACCTCACCTCCCAGCTTCTCAGCTGCCTGATCCATGATCTGCCCCGTGCGTACGGGGATGAACCTTACGTGAGGTATGTGAACGGCAGATGAGTGGCATCTGCCCCGTGTACACGGGGATGAACCGGTGACTTAGATTGGCTTAAATCTCAGTGCCTTGTCTGCCCCGTATACACGGGGATGAACCTATCACTTCGCAATTCTTCGCACCACAACGCAAATCCACCCTGTATGCACGGGGATGAATTCGCTGCACCATAATCACCAAAAATATGTATCATTTTTGATCGACATTGACCAAAAAGTGTTATCCGCAAAAATACGACTGTCTAAAATGGTACATACTGGTTTTGTTGCGGAAGTCCCAGACGGAGGAAAAACGGCTTGTCAACCACAGAAATCTGCTTGAGGAATTTAGTATTTGCCCCGTACACACGGGGATGAACCTGACAGCTTCAGAATTGCAGGAGATGTTGCGTCATTTGCCCCGTACACACGGGGATGAGTCATTCCCGGATGGTTTTGTAGTAGATGTTGACGCATTCGAGCCCCGTGTACACGGGAATGAACCCTACCATTATATCACCGGCCTCGGTACGCAGAGATCTGCTCCGTATATACGGAGGTGAGTTCGCTGCGCCGCAATTGCCAAAATATGTATCATTTCTGACCAATATTGACCAAAAAGCGTTATCCGCAAAAATGTATCTCAAAAAAATGATACATACTGGTTCTGCCATTAGAATTTGAGACGGAATTGATAATTCTTCAGCCGCAGAGATTTTTGAGGAATTTAGGATCCGCCCCGTATACACGGGGATGAACCTATGGCAAAGTTATGGAATTTTTGAGGAAAATGATTTGCCCCGTAGACACGGGGATGCCCCATAGACATACAAGAAGAACAATTAATAACAGTCCTTTCCGTATATGGGGATCAATTATAACAAAAGAAAGGAAAAAATCATGCAGAAACAATTTTGTCTGGCGACAGAACCGTGGATCAAAGCGATCGACCTGCAGGGCGAAGTAAGGGAACTCAGCTTAAAGAGCACCTTCGCGCAGGCACATGAAATCCGCTGCCTGGCAGGGGAACTGCCAAACCAGGACTTTGCTGTCCTGCGATTTCTGTTAGCCGTATTACAGACGGTGATGTACCGGTATGAACCGGACGGCACCGAGAAACTGCTGACCGAACCGGAAGACGCGCTCAGACGGTGGAAAGCAGTATGGGAAGATAAGAAATTGCCAGAAACAGTCGTAGATAAATACCTGGAGGAATGGAAAGAACGCTTCTACTTATTCCACCCAGACTATCCATTTTACCAGGTACCGGGGATTGAAGGAATGGGTACCTCCATCTCACCCGGCAGGATGATTGCGGCAGTCGGGGAAAGTGACAATAAGGCGAGGATCTTTGGTACATACTCCACTCGCGGAAAGAACGGAATCACGGATGCGGAACTTACCAGATGGATTTTACATTTCCAGGCGTATGACACAAAATCCACCAAGATCATGAGAGGCCCCGTGGATCCGGAAAGAGGAAAGCTGCATCCGAGGATCGCATGGTGCGGGAATCTCGGCGCTGTATACCTGGAAGGTGACAACCTGTTTGAGACACTGATGTTAAACCTGGTGCTACTCCGCACGGACGTTACAGAAGATGCCTGTTTCGCCCAGCCGAAACCATTATGGGAAAGAGACACACTAAAGCCAATTGAGGATAACATCCGGACGGATATCGATAACCAGGCAGAACTGTTATCTATGCCGTGTCGCTGGCTTTTTGTTAGCCGGAAGCAGGATACTTTTTCAGCATCTTCCGTCGTTGGCGAAAATCTCGATCCGAAAAATGCTTTCCTGGAACAAATGACTTTGTGGAGGCCAATTTACGTAAAGGCCAAGGAAGGACCAGTCACGGATGGGTTCATCCCGAGCCTTTCCGACTACACCAGAGAGAGTGTCCCGGACAGGACCGATTTCGGACGCGGTATGTGGAACCGGTTTAATGCCATCACATCGGAACAGGAAGATGCGAGAAAACCTGGCATTGTCCTCTGGATGCAGAAACTGACCGACCAAGGCATCCTTCTGAGGAAAAAACAGTGGCTTTAAAGGGGATTGACACGGTATACCACAAACAGCAGGGAAGCATGGTCATGGATGTAAAGGGAAGCTCCATCGATATGAGGCTGTTGTTTTTGGAAACACGCGGTAAAGAATGGAGAGAGATGTTAGACCGCATCATCCGGCTGACCAACCAGATGGCGGAAATTTATGCCACCTTTTACATGGAAACATGCGAAGCAATTGGGCATTCGTATAACGGTAACGCATTCGGGACCAGGTCCGAGGGGGCTGAGATGTTCTATGGAGCCGTGGACGCACCATTAAGAAAATGGCTTTCCGAAATAAACAACGGCGTGACAACGCCGGATGAATCGGAGATCACCCCGGAAATGTTTGAAAAGAAATGGGAAGCAACTGCGTTCCGTACCATGGATCGCTGTGCGAAAGAGCGAATCCGTTCCTGCGGCATGGCAGGAATCCGGATTATAGAATCCGAGACAGCAACATCCGGATATACAGGGCTTGCAGCATGCTATGATAAACTCTGGTTTACCATAAGGAAGGTTACAGACCATGCACTGGATGAAATCTACTGGAATATGGATCCACGCTCCGACCGCGCGGATGAGGTGTGCGATTATGTAAGGGAGAAGATTAATCAGTATCGGAGGACCGCGGATGATCCGAAGACGGTACGGGAATTGGCGCTGTTACGCAGGAGCGTGGGACGGAACCCTGAAGAAGCACACCAAATTGCGCAGACCGTTTTACAGGATTTTGAGGAAATCTACCGCGCGGCAACCGGATACACGCGTGCAGAACGCGCGGTCTTTGCGGCACTCACCTTATACGCAAAAAGCTTTAAGGATAAATACGAGGACGGACACACGGAGGAAGCCTCTTTCGGATGCGCCGTAAGACTTACCGCCACGGACAAAGAAACCGGAAAAGAGGACGCAGACTGCTTAAAGCAGATCGTCCGGTACATGAACCGCATCCTCTCGGCGGATTACCTGCAGACGCTGGTGCGCCATGCGGACAGCCTGTTCAGGGTACAGAAAGGCCGGATGCCAGGATTCGATTACGGCTGGTTTGCAAAGGATCTATTCCTCTGGCAGATCAGGGAATACAATCCGTCCGTAAAGCTTGCATGGTCTGCGGATTTTCTCCGCAGAAGGAAAACGGCAAAGCTGGATGCAGGAATGCAGGAACAGGAAGAAACCGGACCGGATCCGGGTACCAAGAAAACCAAAAAGGCAAGAAAGACAAAAAAATAAACACCACTATTTCATAAGAAAAGGAGAAAAATCATGAATAACAAAGGACTTTTTATGGCTGTACACGTCATCCAGAGCTATCCGAGCAACAATTTAAACAGAGGAGAAGATGGATCACCGAAAAGCTGCATTTTCGGCGGCGTCAGAAGAAGCCGCGTCTCCAGTCAGTGCATCAAGCGTAACGCACGCTTAGCCATGTACGACGTCATTTCTGAAAATGATGAAAACGGCATGGGCATTCGCACAAAGACTATGCCGGCCATCATCGCAGGACTCCTTGGCAGCTGGGCCGAGTCAGCAGAAAACGTGACATGGACAGACGATGAGATGGAGAAACAGAAATACCATGAAGCGGCAAAAGAATTTGACATCCGCGACGTATCCCATGCCCTTACCGCGGTCGGCATGCAGATTGATGCGAAAAAGAACCATACTTTAAAAAGCGTTTATTGCACAAACATGAAACAATGCGAAGCATTTGCAAAAGCGATGTTGGAGATTGGCAGCAAGCGTGCTGGAGAAGATAAGGACGGTAACTTAAAGTTAAATCCGTACGATACAAAAACAGAACTTCCGGCTCTGGACGACGCATTGGATTCTTCGATCTCCCTGGATATCATGATGTTCGGAAGAATGCAGGCAGGAAGACCGATCCATAACGTGGAAGCCTGCATCCAGGTAGGACATGAATTCTCTACACATCGCGCGGAAGAAGAATTTGACTACTTCACTGCCGTGGATGATGCGAAAAGCATGTTAAAGGAACAGGGATCCGCGCATCTGGATACCCAGGAGTTCACCTCCGCGACCATGTACCGTTACAGCAGCATGGACCTCAGAGCCATGTACCAGGCCATGAGGAAGAACGGTTCCGATATGAATCTGGCCATGTTAGCAAAGGAATGGGTGCGTGCTTTTGCACTGGCAGCACCGACCGGAAAACAGAATTCCTTTGCGGCAACCACCCTGCCGGTCTACGTATTCGTAGAGTTCCGCAATGATGCGCCGGTAAGCTTTGCGAACGCGTTTGAAAAAGCAGTAGAAGACGGAACGGACGGATACGAAGGTGCATCCGTAAAAGCGTTCGAGGAACGCGTCAGACGCTCTGATGCAATCGGATGGCTTCATGCGCCGGTCGCAAGATTTTTAGTCAGCGAGCCGGCATCCTCCCTGCAGGATTGCATCCAGCCGAACTTCAATGCTCTGCTGGACCATGTCGAAGAAACCGTAAAAGATGCGGTATCCGGCATGGAAAAGGAGCGTTCATGAGCACCCTGTTATTTCGTCTCGCCGCGCCGATGCAGGCGTGGGGGACGGAACCGAGGTTCGATAAATGGCTCCGCACGGGCATGGAGCCAAGTAAAAGCGGAGTGATCGGCATGGTTGCTTCCGCCATGGGGATCGACCGGACGGACGATGAAGCACTCCAAAACCTGGTAAAACGCTTGCGGTTTGGCGTTTGCGTGGACCGGGAAGGAACTGTCATCACGGACTATCATGCGACCCGCGTGGTCCCATATCCGGAATGCAGCTACAGGGAAATTTTTTCTGACAATATCGTGATACGAGGAAAAAAGATCCCGGATACGGCGATTTCCAAATATGACTATAAAAAGTATTACTTATCCGATGCGGCATTCACCATTGGCCTGGAGTGCAAGGATGACTCCCTGTTGCATACCATCCTGGAAGCACTGCGACACCCGAAACGAATGCTGTACCTTGGACGAAAATCCTGTCCACTTATGGAAGAACTGGATGGTGTCATCGTAAAGAAAGCCATGTTGCCGGCATTAAAGGAACACGCCGAAGCACAGGCGGATGGACGGTACCATGCATGCAGGATCATCTATGATGCGGGAAAAGGAGAGCGCGGAACCCTGGTAAATGATGAACCGGTTTCATTTAATGCTAATAAAAAGGTCTGGGCTCCCCGTATGGCAGCGGAGACCATGGTGGAAGTATTCCCGCAATCTGAACAGCACGACCCGTTTGCATTCATATAAGAAGCCCCGTAGGTACGGGGAGAAAGAAGGAACGTATGTATTACTTAACCAGGATCGAACTGGATCCATACAAAAAACTGACGCAGCTGGCTTTAAAAAACGCCAATATGATCCACGGAACCATTGAAAAGGTCTTCGGGAACGAAGCGGAACGCAAGCTCTGGCGCATCGACAGTCTGCGCGGCAGACGGTATCTGATGATCGTCAGCCAGACACTGCCGGATTTCACGCAGTTACTCATGCAGTTCGCGCCGGACGGCGCCAAGAGCCAGTCAAAATCCTATGATGATTTCTTAGAAAGCATCGAAGACGGAAGCCGGTGGAACTTTAAACTTTGCGGGGTGCCACTCGTATGCAGGAAGACAGAAGACAGTCCGAACGGGAAGCGGTTCCCGCTTTTAAAACCGGAGGAGCAGATGGAGTGGCTCATAAAGAAGGGAAATCTCCACGGATTTACGGTAAATCCGGAACATGTCCGAATCACAGATACCGGTCCGGCCAAGCTTTCAAAAGGGGCAGGAGAAAACCATTATGAGTTCAAGATCCGGAAAGTAATATTTGACGGTATCCTGACCGTGACGGACCCGGAAAAGTTTCGGGATGCCATGGTAAACGGAATCGGCAAGGAGCGGGCATTCGGAGGCGGCATGATCACGGTGGTGCCGAGTAAGGAGTAAACAGCAGGCAGCGTAAAGCTGCCCTGCCGTTTGGCGTGTTGTATCTACACGACTAAAGTCACGAGTATTAACACGCCTATTTTATCAATACGGAAGCCAGGTTCACCGCAACAAAAAAATCTCAAAAAGAGAGGAGAGAGTCCATGCCAGAAACAAAACGCCACACAAATGTCACGCCAGAAGTATCAGGTTCTGCGAAACATGAAATTTATTATGGCACGAATCCTGCCACAAGTGAGCCAATCATGATTGATCGTACCAGTCTGTCAAATACTTGCGAAATTCTTTGCGGCCCTGATGTGAGCAAAATGATTGAAAATGAAATAAAGCAAATTCGAACCCTGTATCATCAGGATGAAATTATTCTTCTTGATCCGTTCTCATGCTATGGAAAGCTCTGTCGGCACCTCGGAGGACAGGTTATTTCAGTTTATCAGGATCCAGATCTTCGTCTGAATCCTTTTGACGTTCCCGAAAATCTGGATGTTCATCAAGATGCCGATTATGAAACGTGGGTAAACGAAAAAGCGTTGCTCATGGTCGCGTTTATGGAAATTATCATGGATAATCCGCTTACTGACCAGGAAAAAGAATTTATTTATCAAGTTACAGGAGAGACATGTTCTTTATCAATGGCTTGTACAGAATCTTGGCATGATAATGAGGGATTTTACCATGAACGTCATGAAACGCCAACTGTATATGATTTTCGTAACGTGCTGCGTGAATGGGAAACTCTGGATATGATGCATATCAGAAGTGAGTTGGAACAGCGTGTACGGAATTTTTTTGGACCATTGCGCCAATCCAATGTTTTCATGGGGCGGACAAATGTAACCATTGAGAAAAAATTAATCTCGTATGATTTTGCATGCGACCCGCCAACGGCCATGGGAACTATTTGGCTTGGGATGCTTGTTTGCTTGAATCAGGTTCAGAACAGGGTAGCGAATAATGCAGTGCATGGTGTTCGTACATGGGTTTTTATTGATGATGCTTCTTTGCTGTGTAACAGGAGTATGAGTGCCGGGTTATTACTTAGTTTTTGCAAATCCGCAAGAACCAGGAATTGTTTTGTGACATTTGGTATTCGTGATATACAACGGTTTTATGCAGATAGTGGTTGGTATTTGTCTCCTAAATTACCAAAGCATCGAGTGGAAATTGATCTTTGGAAAAACAGCGCCCTTGTGAGAATTTCGGGATACAGTGTTGCTCGCAGACTGGCAAAGTTTGCAAATTTGCCAGAAGAATGCGTGTTGTATCTTCGCAATTACACAAACGGTGGAATTGTGCAGTACGGTACTTGCGTTGAACCGTTCGTTCCCGAAGAGAACACTGATTGCGTTTCGGACGATTGCGGAAAGGAGTAAGCTGTCATGAAAATGACAAATTTTACTGACCCGTCTTATGGGCGGGTCCATAAAGGAGGGACGATGAGGAGAATCAGCAGAAAACAGATCGCCGTGCTGGTTGCAGCCAGCGCATGCGTCATCATAATTGCTGGATGTATGCTTTACCACTGGGCGAAAGCGCAAACCGCTGAGGCACTGGCTATGGCGCAGACAGTAGATAAAGCCGAAGTCAAAGAGATGAAAAATGACAATATCGCAGAAAAGACTTCGGTGCAATTAAGGGATCACTGGACGGTGGCCGCCTTTGGACTCGATTCCAGAGAGCCGGAAAACTTAAAAAGCGGAAACTCAGACGTGATCATCCTGATGGATATGGATGGAAAGACTGGGTCGGTCAAACTGGTCAGTGTATATCGGGATACCTGCATGGACATCGGGAAGGGGACCTTAAGGAAAGCTAATGCCGCATACGCGAATGGTGGCCCGAAGCAGGCAGTCCGGATGTTAAACGACAACCTGGATATGGAAATCGACGACTACATCGCGGTCACCTGGAAGAGCGTGGCAGACGCAGTCAATGTCTTGGGCGGCGTGGATCTGGAAGTCACAAAAAACGAATTCCGCTACATCAATGCATTCATTACCGAAACGGTAAAATCCACCGGGATCGGTTCCCACCAGTTAAAGGCCCCAGGCATGCAGCATCTTGACGGGGTGCAGGCCGTTGCATACTGCAGGCTGCGGCTTATGGACAGTGACTTTAAGCGCACCGAACGGCAGCAGAAGGTTTTAAGGCTGGCACTGGAAAAGGCAAAAAAAGCGGATATGACAACCCTAAATAATCTGATGGTCACAATCCTGCCGCAGACGGCCACTTCCATCGAGACGGACGATCTGTTTGCCGTTATGAAAAACATCCTGAAACTGCATATTACGGAAACCTACGGTTTCCCATCCGAGTATGTATGCGAAAAATCTGGAGGCGCGGATTACGTTTTCCCGAACGATCTGGAAAGAAACGTAAAGGAACTGCACGAATTCTTATATAATACGGAAGATTATAATCCATCCGGATATGTTTTACGAACGTCGGAAGCCATCGAGGAAAAGAAAAACCGGAGTAAAAGAAAAAAGACGCAACCGGAAGAAGAAAGGTGGACAGAACAAGCGCAGGACCAGCCCGAAACCACACAAGCAGAAACAGAAAGCAACATTCCGGAAATGGAAACCGAGCCGGAGTTCTGGGATCTGGAAACGGAGCCTTTTTTGGAAACGATTCCGGAAACAGAACAGAAGGGGCCAAATGGATACGGACCTGGTTTTGAGGCAGTACCGGAGACAAATGAGGTCACAACGGAATCACAAGCAGAAATACAATCACAACCAGAGCCGGAACTGCAAACGGAAGCTTCGACTTGCTGGAGGCGCGGATTGGAGAAATGAAAGCAGAGGTATTGTATGATCAGAATAATTAGCGCTTTAATGTATCTGTCCATTGCGATAGTGTTCACTGCATATGTTTGTTGCAGAGACAGAAGGGCAATTGAACAGTGGCGCGACGATTTCTTCAAGAACCTAAATATTTTTTTTAAAATTGTAATCTGCGGCGTAATTCTCTACATTATTATTGCTTTGGTGAAGTCTTTGATTAAATAATCCGAATAGCCAACGAGCGCACACCCCGTCCATAGCCGTTTTGGCTTGGGCGGGGTTAGCGATGCGAACCCTGTTCACGGATGTAGCGGTCTACCATTTCGTGAGACCGGTCGCTCACCGTGCAGAGAAAATAACTGTCCGACCAGAAATACGGTTTCCAGTAATACGGGGTCAGTTCATCCGCAAATTCTTTCCTCAGCCTTCTGGACGTTACGGTTTTGAAGTTGTTGACCAGTTTGGAAAGCTGCACCTGCGGAGCGGCTTCAAACAGGATGTGGATGTGATCCAGGTCTGTATTGACCGTGGAGATCCGGCATCCCCAACATTCTTCCAGAATAAATCCTGAAAGCTCCAGGAGCCTGTCTTTTAATGTTCCGGTGATCACCGGATGACGATATTTTGTCACGACAACTAAATGATATTCCAACAGGTAACAACTGTGTCTGTTTCTTCTATATTCACCGTTTTTCATGATGCATCTCCACTTTACAACTAAGTATATTTTGAGTATACTATAAACGTAGGAATTGTCAACGCATTTTCAGAAAGGAGGTCATCATGGCTACCGTCTCTTATGGAATCTGTATTAAAAATTGCACACGCGTTTTCGATCAGACGTTGGAGATCTACCGTGCAGCCGTATCTTATCTCATGGATATTGCCCTGCTCCACTATGATGAGCTGATTCTGATTAAGCCAGTTGACAAAGTCTCCGCGCAGCAGCTGCGCCAGCAATACATGGAGCATCTGATCCACTCAACCGGAAGCAGTCATGCAAAATACTGTGGGTTCGATCGGCGGTTTTATAAATTCCCGTCCTACCTCAGACGTGATGCGATCAACACTGCCGTCGGACGGGTGTTTTCCTACCGTTCCCTGTTAAAGAACTGGGAAGAGTCCGGGTCAAAAGGACAAAAGCCTTTCCTTAACCGTACCCAGGACGTCATGCCATGTTTATACCGTGGGAATACCTTCGTACAGAACGGGAATGAGGCCCGCATCAAGATATACAACGACCATGACTGGGTCTGGCTCTGCATTAAGCTCCGACAGACCGATCTGGATTACATTGCGAAAAACGTCTCTGACTGGGAAGAATCCGCTCCGGTATTAACCAAACGCTATCATAAATATGAGCTGCGTTTTGCGTATACCAAATCAGGCAAGAAGCTCCCTCAGTACGTTAAAGATAAGGATGTCGACACTGTGGTCGGTGTGGACCTTGGGGTCAACACCGACGCGGTATGTTCCGCAATCCGCCACGATGGAACTGTCACCGGGGAAACATTTATTGATTCCCCGGTAGAAAAAGACCGGATGGACGGACTGTTGAATACCGTCAGGAAAGCACAGCAGCACGGCAGCCGGAAAAATTCCCGTCTCTGGCGGTTCATTAACAATTATAATACGGCCATCGCCAAAAAGACGGCTTCCGCCATTGTGTCTTTTGCGGCCGAAAGCCATGCTAAAGTCATCGTTTTTGAATATCTCCATATGCATGGAAAACGACGCGGTTCCAAAAGGCAGCGTCTCAGCTTATGGAGGAAGCGCGAGATCCAGCTCCGCACGGAAGCTTTGGCCTCCCGGCTCGGGATCCGGGTTTCTTATGTCTGTGCTGTGAATACGTCCCGCCTGGCTTATGACGGTTCCGGTATGGTCCGCCGTGGAACGGGCGCTGGGTTCAAAAACCAGAAACTCTGTATATTCAAAAGCGGAAAGGTCTATAACTGCGACCTTTCCGCGTCCAAGAATATCGGGGCACGGTATTTTATACGCGCGCTCCTTAAATCAATGTCTGCAAAGATGTTGTTGTCCGCTCAGGCAAAAGTTCCTGAACTGGACAGACGGACCAGTTGCACCCTGGCTACACTCATTCACTGTTATGCGGCACTCCATGCAATCAAGGCATCGGCATAGCTCCGGCTTTGCTGCGCCGCGCATGGATGTACTGAGTTTCAGCGTTATCTGGAGTCAGGAATCCCATGCCATCTAAAACGGCAGTTGTTTTGAATCCCTGTCAAGGCAGGGATGCGAAACAATGCGATGGGAAGCCCCTGTCTATACCCGCTTGCGGGCTTAGACGGGGAGGTTCACAAATTAGTTCTTGCAACCAGGAAAATAGACATTCTTCGGGACGGAAGTCCTCACTTCAAGGTGCGCAGTGCCTGAGTGGTGGGGTGGGTTCGCAAAACCGCAGGCAACAGGCCCAGGCGCTTAACAAAATCGGCGCATGGGAGCTCGTGCCTTCAGTCATGAGAGGAAATGCGCGAGATAAAAGATGCAAATACCGAGCATATACAGGCAGAATGCATATTCTTTGCATTTTTGCCTGTTTTTTTGCCAAAAAGTGTTATCCGCAAAAATGTCTTTCTGAAACATGTGTCATACTGCCGGTGTAATGATTTTTAGAAAGGAGGCTGCGGCATGGATTACTCATTTTAGGCCTCGCCAATCGCTCACAAAAAATTGCAAAAAACACAAAAAATACGGAAAGTGACCAAAAAGTGTTATCCGCAAAAATGCGTTTTATAAAGATGCAGCATACTGAAGGTGTTAGGCTATTGGGGAATAACATCCCCTTCTTCCGGACCGACAATAGATTGGTCCGGGAAATATCAAATTCGTAAAGGAGAAAAACAAACATGAACAAACAGGAGTTAGTGAACGCAATTGCAACAAACAGCGGAATCAGCAAAAAAAACGTCGAAGAGGTATTAAAAAACTTCGTGACCGTTGTCATGGATGACGTAGCCGCAGGAAACAAGGTACAGTTAATTGGCTTTGGTACTTTCGAAAGCACAACCAGAGCCGCACGCGAGATGCGTAACCCGAGAACCGGTGAGATGAGTATGCACCCGGAGACCCGTAATGCTAAATTTAAACCATCCAAGGTATTCAAGGAAAAAATGAACGCGTAATCCGAAGAATTGGACGGAGCTAAAATTTGCGCAAAATGCAAAACGCATAAAATCAGAGGATTCCGGGTTAACCCCGGGATTGCCTGATCCGAAACCAACCCACAAAAGCAAACGTGTACCGGAAGTCCTGACACGCGTTTGCAGTGTCAGGATCCGGTGCGGAAAGGAATTGTTATGTTAGCAAAAATCATTCTTATCCCGATCCTTCTCGTAGTGTTCTTCGCATTTTCCTTCTTATGCTATAAGAAGGCACCGCCGACCATGGCAATCATCGTCACCGGCTTCGGACTTTCCAAGCCGAAGGTCGTGATCGGTCGTGGCGTATTCGTGATTCCGATCATCCAGCGCGCGGACCGGCTGAACATGCGGCTGTTAAAGGTCGATGTTAAGACTCCGGACAATGGTGTTAAAAACCAGGAAGGTGTATCCCTTTGGTTGGATTCTGTCGTAACCGTTCAGGTCTTTTCCGAAAACTCCACAGTCAGCGAGACAGAGATTGCGGATGCAAAATGCCAGAATTTCAAGGATTACATCTGGCACCGTCAGCAGGCTGCAATCAGTAATTTCCTTGGTATGTCCGAGGAAGATATTGCCGTAAAGATCAACGATGTCTTACAGGGAAACCTGCGTGAGATCGTATCGGAAATGACAATTGCGGACATCTTAACAAACCGGAAACAGATGGCGTTAAGCGTTCTGGAAAACGCGAGACCGGACCTTGCTAAAATGGGTCTTGAGATCGTAACATTCAACGTCCAGGACATTAAAGACGCCAGAGACCAGCAGGGCCACGACCATGGTGTCATCGAAGCAATCGGCGTCCAGCAGGAAGAGATCGTAAAACGACAGGCGGAAATTGCAAGAGCAGAAGCCGCAAGGGATATCGCGATCGCAAAAGCGGATGCAGACCGAATCGCTAATGAAAAGCAGGTAGAAGCCCAGACAGCAATCGCCCGCAGGAATAATGAATACATCCTGGAAAAGGCAAGACTGAAAGCAGAAGCAGATAAGGCACAGGCGGATGCAAATGCGGCCGGACAGATCCAGGATAACCTCCGTGCCAAAGAGATCCGTGAAGCAGAAGTCGAAGCGGAGATCGCAAAACAGACGAAGATGGTTGAACTGGCAGCCCAGGAGGCAGAAGTGCAGCAGCGCAAGCTGGATGCAGAAGTGCGTAAACAGGCGGATGCGGAACTGTATAAGAGAAAACAGGAAGCAGAAGCGAAAAAGTATGAAGCGGAAAAAGCTGCTGAGGCGGAGAAATTCAAGAGACAGCAGGAAGCAGAAGGTATCAAAATGGTCGGTGAAGCGGAAGCAGAAGCGATCCGTCAGAAGGGCCTTGCGGAAGCAGAAGCCATGAAAGAAAAAGCAGAAGCGTATAAGCTTTATAACAGCGCAGCCATGGCAGAAATGCTCATTAAGGTACTCCCGGATGTAGCGAAGAATGTAGCCCAGCCATTATCTTCCATTGGAAAGGTATCCATTTTCGGTGGTGATGCATCCGGCGTGACCGGTATTACTGGTAACGTCCCAGTTATCATGGCCCAGACCTTCCAGACCATCAAGGAAGCAACCGGAATCGACATGAGTGAGATCGTCCGCGCGGACAGCCTGACTGCGAAGACAGACAGAAACATCAAGATCGAGGCCTTCCGACAGGAAAGGCTCCGGAGCAGAAGCCTGAGGCACCGGTACAGCCAAAGGCAGAAGAAGCGCCGACACAGTCCGAGAAACCGGAAATGTCCAAAAAACAGTAACCAAGAAACAAAAATCCTAATTGCAAACCATCACAAAAAAATCCCGGATGAATCCATCCGGGATTTTTTGTATGCAGACCCCGCAAAAGCGGGGAGGAAAGAACGGACGATAGCATCCGTCCATTTCCATGGATAAAGAGAAAATACGGTCAGCAGCTCCGCCGGTGGTTCATCCCTGCGCAGGCAGGGCATATTACATCCAAATACTGTGGACGGTTCATCCCTGCGCAGGCAGGGCATATGCATCATATTGCAGAAGTCTGCTACCAAAATCTGTCCATGCGTGGGCGGACATTGCAGCAGGCACGAATCATTCGCGGTCGGAAGATATCAGTATTTTTCCGTGCTTCTGCAGTTCCTCCACACGTCCAAGTGGGAGCATTTTTTTAACGGAGATTTCGTAAGCTACCCGCACGTCGTACCGTCCGTCCGCCTGGGCTTTTACATACTGCCGGCTCTGAGCCCGTCCGGTCAGCTCTACGCAGTCGCCCGGCTTTAGACCCGCATATCGTTCTGCGTCTTCCTGCCAGCAGATACAGGGAATGTAGTCGGAGTGATAGTCATCTGGTGCACTCCGGTTCACCGCCAGTAAAAAATCCGTGATCTTGCGGCCGGACGGAGTCCGCCGGAATGCAGAGGGGCGGCAGACCGTCCCGATCAGATGGATGTAATTGGTATCCGGGCCGAAAACGTTCATGTGGTTGGAATATTCATCGCAGAACTTCATGGACGTGGCGAATACAAACAGCTCCAGCCGGCGCTTCAGGCCGTCAAAACGGTTTCGGGAGCGGAATTCGCCGGTAAAGGAAGCTTCCCGCCCGGTACAATCACAGACCTCCCCGTCCAGTACTGAGGCTGGGATTACCACCTGCAGGGTGTCAGGAATGCCGGAATTGCGCATAACGGATACATAAGTTACATAGCATGTGCCGCCATCCTCACGCTCTTCCAGATAAAACGGATCGCGGATGACGCCGCGTAATCGAACTGTGTTATTCATGAATCTCCTCTTTTCTTTTGTGGTCAGATTATTTGCAGTTACAAGTGACTGGTTACAACCGTTTTTAACCGGATATAACCGTGCCCTTAACCGGGCATCCCCGTGTATACGGGGCAAATCATATGAACGA
Organism: Clostridium sp. AF50-3; assembly: GCF_003477445.1. NCBI lineage: Bacteria > Bacillati > Bacillota > Clostridia > Eubacteriales > Clostridiaceae > Clostridium > Clostridium sp. AF50-3. Next base: position 29,673 of record NZ_QUDH01000008.1, read on the forward strand.
GCCAACATGGTATGTCGAGGCTCATCCCCGCGCATACGGGGGTAAATTGCAGGAAATTTCCAGCCCACTCAATAATCATCGGTGCATCCCCGTGTATACAGGGGCAAATAACAGATTTCTTACGAGGCACACTTCCTGTCTTGACTCATCCCCGTGTATACGGGGCAGATTTTTGTCGATACCGATAGGCCCTGAACGATGTGGATTCATCCCCGCGCGCGCGGGGGCAGATCAATATAGGAAAAACTCAATGTCTTTAACTCAGGGTCATCCCAATGCATGCGGGGTGGATGTGTAGCAGATATCGCTTGTCATGGCAATTAACGGTTCATCCCCGTGCATACGAGGCAGATTTCTTCCGGATGGTCCTGGTTACGCGTACCGTAGGTTCATCCCCGTGCATACGGGGCAGATACTAAATCGCTCAAGAGAGTCCTCTAGGTCGATGGATAAGCGGCTTTCTTTCACCACGACGTCTTACGATAAAATCAGTATGTATCATTTCTTTTAGATATATTTTTGCGGATAACACTTTTTGGTCAAAAACGGACGGATATCAAATCCGTCTGCTATTCAGGGCATATTCTCATCCGGTCAATGCAGCAGGCCATTCACACAAAAACAGGGGGGTGTTACCGGGGAACACCCCCTGTTTTAATGCTAAAAAACAAAAACAGGATGCCAGCCCGCTATTCGAAACCCATACTGATACCGTAATCATACAGATCATAAGGAACAGGAGGAAAGAAAAAATGGAAGAAACAAAAAAAGGAACACCTGAGGTCTTAGATACCGAACAGATGCCGGAGCCGGAAGTAATCCCGCGGGATTACGTGGAGATGACATTCGTAAAGGAAACTGCGACCGGAAGGGGAAGAAACGAGATTTTCATCATGGAGAACTTGAAGGATGGCACCATGAAGGTCACGCAGGGGCGAGTCGGGATTACGATTGGCCGTTATAAACCAAAATCCGTGATCCATCCATATTCGGACTGGGACTGGATTTATCGATCACGCATTGCCAGAGGGTATATGGCGACGAAAACGGTGAAAATGGACCGAATCGAAGTCACCAAAGGCACAGGAAACGAGCAGGCGGACTACAAGCCGATCGAGGATCCGGACGTATCCACGTTCATCGAAAACTTGCTGCGATACGCAAAGTATACCTTTGAGGCGTCTTATACCATCCGTGTCGATAACATTTCCGACGAAATGATCAAACTGGGAGAAAAGATCCTGAAAGAGCTTTCAACCGGCTATGGGGCAATGAGCGTACCGGAGTTTAACAACAAATTGAAACTTTTATATGCGGTGATTCCAAGACGTATGGATAACTTATCCAAGCATCTGGCGAAACACAAGCAGGATTTTGCGGCGATCGTGATCGAGGAGCAGGACCTGTTCGACATCATGGTATCCCAAGTACGCGGCGCAACGCTGGAAAAACATGCAGAAACAACGATCCTGGAAGCAAACGGCGTGGAAGTACGCCCGGTCACAGCAGAAGAGGAAGCGTACTTAAAAGACCTTTTAAAAGGAAGCGCATCCAAATATCAGAAAGCGTACCGGGTCATCAACCATGAAACGGAAAAGGCGTTTGATGAATTTGCCAAACGGGAAGGCTTAAGTGATGGAAAAGAGAACGGCATCTGCCATCTCTTCCACGGAACCAAGCATGCCAACGTCTGGTCAATCCTGACGACTGGATTAAAGAACCGTCCGCCAAAGGATGTGGTGACCACCGGAAAGGCATACGGAATTGGAACCTATTTTGCTCCGGACGCAATCAAATCACTTGGATACACATCGAGGACAGGCTCTAAATGGGCAAACGGGAACCAGGAATATGGACTTATGTTTATCTGTAAGGTAGCGACCGGAAAGCCGAATCAGTATTACAACGGACATCTGGGATGCGATTCATCTTTAAATTTTGGAAAACTGCAGACGATCCAGCCGGGAGCATTGTGTACCTGGGCAGAATGCCGGTATTCCGGGTTTATGATGGATGAGGTTATCGTCTACCAGGACGAACAATCCACCGTGGAATATATTCTGCAGATTGGTATGTAAAAAGGAGAGAGATATGGAAACCAACGAGAAAAGAAACATGGAAGAGATGATATGGAAAACGATGGATGATACCGCGTCTGCATATCTGGTGCATAAGAAAAGTTCCGAATTCCGCGGTGCGGAGCGCTGCTCCACGTTGCGACGTTATGACGGGCTCAGTAAGCTCCTGGATACAGTCAAAGAGTCCAATTTCGATGAAGCAATCCTTGCAAAGGACATCATGAAAGGCTATCTGACCGGAAAATATCAGCTCAAGGATTTCAGGGGACTCATCGACGAAGGACTGGACGATGACCAGATGATGCTCGGGGAGCAGCGTGATGGGAAAGCGAAGCGCTTATACTCGATCCTGGAGCGTGCGGCCCTGGCGGAAAAACGACATGCGTCTCTGGTTAAACGTGCGAAAGTCTATGCCGGAAACTATGAAGTGACCGTGACGCCGGATGTACTGTTTCGGACTGCGCACAGCGTGAACTGGTGTTATACCGCGTCGGAAAGCCGACCGTGACCCAGAACGGAAAAAAACAGGACGCATCCGTAAACAACTGCCTGGAACTGTATTTCCTGTTGAAATATGCAAGGCGGTTCGTCCCGGAAGGGAAAGCTATGGACGTAAAAGCTTCCTATTATTTTTTAAGGAAGAAAACCGACAAGGCAACAGAACTGGCAAATGAAGACTTCTTTGAAACAAAGGGCGGAAACATCGTCACCCTGACGGAAGAAAACTACATCGGCGGGACAACTACACCGGGAGAACTGGACGAGCAGTTCCTTACGCAGTTGGATGAATTCACACAGGGCACGGATGCCTGCACGGAAGATGCCTGCAGATACTGCAAGATGCACTCCCAGTGTTACTGGCAGAAAACTCCGGAAAAATACGAAAAGAAAACCCTGTCCGGAAAACAGGGCGTGATCGTCCCGTCGGATGAACAGCAGGCGGTCATCGATTGCAGGTCCGGCTACTGCAAGGTTAATGCGGGAGCGGGTACCGGAAAGACAGAGTGTATGACGGAACGCGGAGCAAGGATGTTCGCGGAAGGTACGGACCCGCACAAAATGCTGTTCATCACCTTTACGGAGGCAGGCGCAACGGAAATGAAGGAGCGTCTGGTAAAGAAGACAGCTGCGAGGGGCCTTGCTATCACAGAAGCGGACATCATGGCCATGACGTTCAACGCTTTTGATTACCAGATCATCAAGGAAAATTATGAGGAACTGGGGTTTGAGACGATGCCGAAGGTCGTGGGGCGTGTCAAAAGCGCCGCGATCTTAACGAGGCTGATGGATGAAAAGCCCGTGAGTGGGCTGGATTACTTAAACTACACGATGGACGGCGGTGCCTTAAGCTGCGCGCAGAAGATCATGGAAATCATCAAAACAGAAAAAGTGGATCCGGACGCGCAGGGAGCCTCATACCTGCTTGAAGCAGCCATCGCGGATACAGGACTTGCAAAATACCTGGAACATGTCTCCATGCAGGATCTTTTGGAGCTCTACAAAGAGTACGATGCGGAGTTAAAAAAGGATAACCTGATCCAGTTCGCAGATCAGGAACCGCTTGCGGATAAATTCCTGGATGCACATCCGGATTATTTGGAGGAGCGTTACGGATTCGAGCACATCATCGTGGATGAGTTCCAGGATTCCAATGACGGGCAGCTCGACAAGATCAATCGGCTGCGCAACTGTAAAAGCTGCAAGAGCCTGATGGTAGTCGGAGATGACGCGCAAGCGATCTACTCCTTCCGACACACTTCTCCGGAAAACATGATCCATTTCTTTGAAAAGCTGAATGTGACCGGAACGGAGCTGTTCTTAACACAGAACCGCAGGAGCAGGCAGGAGATCATCGAACTGTCAAACGCACTGATCGACTTAAACACGGAAAAGGTCGATAAGACCATGCAGTCCACCAGAGGAGCCGGCGGCCGGACAGAAGTAAAGGGATTTTTCAAAAAGGCAGTCGAGTACGAATGGATCGCGACACAGATCGAAGAATTGATTGATAGCGGCGTTCAGCCGGAGTCAATTGCGTTCATCGCTTATACCCGCGCGGAGATCACGGACATGAGCGCAGTGCTGTCCAGGCACGGGATTCCGTGGGTCATGAAAAACCCGCTGTTATTAAAAGATAACAGCCGCGTAAATGCTGCCATGTCACTGGCTATGGCATTCTACGACCCGGACGCGACGAAATCCTACTTTGATTACCTGGTTGCCAAGTATGACGGGGACCTGTTAAATCAGATGGATGATGAAACGCTGACCGAGCAGGTGGACCAGATGCGGGAGGATTTCCTGGCAATGGAAGATCTGCCGTTTACAGCTCAGCGCGCGAAGTTCCACGAATATCTGGACGCGATCCGGGGAGAGGATGAGGTTTACGCTTACTTCCTGGAACAGCTTTATGATAACGAAGATCTTCAGAGTGAACTGGAATATGTCATGGAATTTAAACGGTTCGGGGATAAAGAAGAGAAAAAGATGGAACAGAGTTACGAAGGCGTTGTCCTGACCACTGCGCATTCTTCCAAGGGACTGGAATGGGAATACGTGTTCAACAGCATTTCCAAATACGATTCCGAATGGCTGCACAGCAGCGGAAAGAAGGCAAAGGAAAGACTCGAAGAAACGAGACGTCTCCTCTTCGTATCCATGACCCGCGCCAGGGATGAACTGACCGTCACAGGCCAGTACATCGCGTTCGGCACAAAGGAAACCGGTTATACCAACAACCAGTTCTTAGAGGAAGTCCATAAGCTCCTCGGTGTAACATATGATCCGGTGGATCATGAAGCAGAAAAAAAGAAAGCAGAAAAGGAAAAGAAAGGAAGAAAGGCAGCACCAGCTGCATGATACTTCTGACCAAAGACAAGACCCGGGCCAAGCGTCCGGGTCTTTTTCTGACCAAAAAGTGTTATCCGCAAAAAAAACATGATACGACTGCAAACCCCATCTGCCACGCAAAAGGAATATCCGTTTTGCAGGCAGCGAAAATGCAGCGTTTTAATGCGGCTCCATCGCCATACTGAACACAGCATGAGATGAAAGGAATTGAGAAACATCGAAATGCGAAAAAAAGAACAAAGGAGAAAAAAAACTATGAAGATTGAGAGAACAAAAAAAGGTACTGAGATCGTGAGCAAGCTGGACGGTAAAAATTACCGTGTCACAGCGGTATTCTGCGACGAAGCAGGAAAGGTCACGGAAGCCACGGCTGCGGAGATGATCGAGCGCGAGGGTGAAGAAGTGGAATTATCCACAGAACATATCGTCCAGATCACGGAGGCAAACGCTCTGGCATTCCGCATCACAAAAGACGCGAAGCCGGAAACCGTTGTGACAGGTTTTTCTGTCATTGACGGAAACCTGTACCAGGACGGGCGCCAGATTGAGCAGGGCCAGTTAAAGGTCTTATCCGTACTGTCTTCCCATATCGGGGCAGTGTTACTGGCAGTAGAAAGCGGAGATAATGTGGCACTCATGACTTATGAGCCGGACCGCGATTATTTCCGTAAGATTTTCGTGGATCTCAGTGAAGTTCCGGAAGTCCTGAAGGTGTCCGGGGAGACCTGTCTGATGGCGATCGAACACACCAAGGAGATCGAGGCAGAAAAAGATGGTCAGAAGGAGAAAAAGACTGTCTTTGCCGGAACCACTCTGATCCTGTATCAGAATGGCAACCACAGCGCCACAGTCCACGAGACCAGCGCAAAGTACGGTCTTACAGAGGCGTTGTATACGGAAAGCCCGTTCGGACTGGACGCATGGTTCCCGTGCGATGCAGTCGCAGGGGAAGATGCGGATCCGGTTGCATATAAAGTGCGCCGCTGGACTCGCTTCGCGTTATATGATGCGATCACCTGCAAGGACTTCGTGGAAATGAACGGAGCACTGCATGCCACATGGTCTCATGCGTACAAGTGTTACGTACTGCATAACGATGACCGTTTGTACGTAGATGGCATTGGTTTAGACATCAAGAGCCCGCTCGTCGCGAAGATTGGGGATAAGATCCTGATTGACGTAAACAAAAAAGAGGGAGTATACCGTCTGACCTTCAGCGACAGCGACTACCAGTTCGTAACTATGGTCAGCAGAAAGACAGCTGACCGCGGCCTGATCGTTACCATCGAGTAAGCGATACGACTGTAACCGCAAAAACAACACCCAAGGGAGAAGCTTTTTAGCTTCTCTCTTTTTTTGCCAAAAAGTGTTATCCGCAAAAGAAAACGAGATCAAAAAACCGCACCAGAGAAATCAGATCCGTCACACATACTGTAAATGCAAAAACGAGACGAGGGATCGAGTATAGTACCTGCAAAGTGCGCAGGGCATACGCGACAGACATTGCCGCGTTTTTTGCAAAGCCTGGGAGAGCTGAAATCTTCCAACCGGGTGCTCTGCCGGTCCAACAAGCTGGGAACCGAATCGTTTCCCCATACGTCCGTCTTACGGCGATGGGAACCGGAAGGATTTGGTATGCCCCAGCGTATGGCCGGGGCTAAAACTGTTTTCGCGGATAATTTGCTTCCGGAAAGCAGCGGCGCAACAGAGGCGCCGGAAGGAGGAAATATGTTCAATCAGACGATGGAACTCGTTGGCGAATGGTGCATCGCTGCCAGCAGAATCGGTGTGTTGCAGGTGGTTTTGCTACTTACATCCATTGCTTTTTGGGTGTATGGGACGCAGGATCCCCTGTCGCGCAAGTTTTTGCGTAAGGTGCGCCACTCCGCGTACATCGCGGCGTACCGTTACAGCCATAAAGCGGCTCACATTGCCTACAACGTGCGTAGGATGATTGACGCTGCCGAATGGCGTATAGCAGACGCCATTGTAGGTGCGTGGCTGACGCTGGACGGCGTGATTACGTCGATTGGGCTTAATTTGTTAGCTCATGAGACGCACATCACAGCCCGCAAACGTGAGCTCCGTCGCCTGCGTAAGGCGCGCATGGAGCGCCGGTGCCAGCGTAAAATCGCACGCGAAAAAGCGTGCGCCGAGCAGCTGGCAGACATCATCCGACAGGCCGAAAGCCTGTAGGATGAGCCATTCGAGACGGGGGAAAGAAAACAGCGTGAAAGGGAGACCGGACACGCTGTTTTTTTATCACCATGGCAGGATGACCAAAAAGTGTTATCCGCAAAAAAATAAAGGAAAAACCTGTCACATACTGATGACAAATCGCATAAAAAATGCAAAAGAAAGGGGAATTGCGATGGAAAACCAATACGAACTGTTACAACAGACGCTATCTGATTACAGAAAGTTAATGAAGGAAACGGAAGATAAGATCCAGGGGGTCATGGAAGATCTGGCGAAAGACCGCCTGGTCCGGACGATCCGGGTGGAAGACATCCGGGACGTACTGGAACAGCTCGGAGCCACCGGGGACCGGATCTGGATCGCATATGGAAAACTATACGGAAAGGAAGCGCCGGAAACAGTCGCCCGGGCGGAAGAGGAACTGGAAGGCCAGTTAAAGAAATTGCGCACGCAGGCCGCCGTGATCGAGCGTTTTTTATCCCTAAAAACCGAAGACCAGAAGGCGGCGCCGCCGTTATTAAGCGAGCAGGACGCACTGGTGAAAGACCCGGGGCAGGATATTACCAAACACCGGTATTTTATGTCCGCCATGGATGTCACATGCAAACGCCAGAGCGAATTCGGCGTTAACATGCCGCTTTTAATCCGTTCCTTTGACCCGGAGCTCATCGGAGCACTCTGGGAGGGAAAGATCGCGGAGGACCATGCCGGTGTAAGGGAACAGTATCCGGAGGTATTTTCTGCGATCATGCCAAAATCCCTGCCGGAAACAGCCGGAAGCATGGAGCAAACAGCTGAAGCAGGAACGACGCAGATACCATCCGCAAAAAAGAAACGCGGGAAGAAATCAACCGGGCAGACAGAACCGGAAGGCCAGCTGAGCCTCAATCTGGAGGAGGAGAACCGGAAGCAGACGCAGGAACTGGAAAGGACTGAAGTTGCCATCGCGCGGGCGCCGGAAGAAAAATTACAGAGTGAGCCGGCGCAAATGGATGCAAATGGACAAGTGAAAAAGGCAGAGCCGGAATACGAAACTGAAAATAGCGCAAAAAAGGAACTGCAGGACAGAAAAGATGCGCTGGATCAGGAATGCGATAAAATGTCGCAGTACACAGCCATGGAAATCCAGAAGGAGATCAGCGAGATACGCGAACTGTTAAAGGATCTGACAGAAGCGGTTCCACCAGTGGAGGAAGACGCATACCGGGCATTTACAACGAAGCTCTCCAATGTCGGGAACCCGTCCCGGATCAAGCTCGGAGGCAAGGTCATTCTTTCCGTGGTCAATGGAAACTTGAGGGTCTACCAGGCCGCGTTCCGGCAGATGGGATCTATGACAGAACGGCTGGCAGCTTCGTAACCGGAGAAACGCCAGACCGCGTTCACGGTGCCGTCCAGAGGCTTTACAACACGGGTATCATCTTACGTACCACATGGAAGAGCAATGATCACGTCCTTTATAACGTGGCAACGGACAAACAGTCCTGCATCCGCGCAGGATGGGGAGACGGCAGCTTACAGGACTTAGGTTACCGGGAGGATACCTATCCGTACATCCAGAAAATCAGCCTGAACGGAGTCCGCGGAACCATTAAGGAAGCATCGCAGGCATACGCATGCCTCATAAAATGCCTGTTTTTGGAGGCATTTTATGACACCTACAAGATTCGGGCAAAAGCCACGGGCGTTAAGGACGGGGAGGATGCGCTGATCTGCGTCATGGAAATGAACGGAGCATTTTTTATCATGCACCGTCATGAAAACCGGAATTACATCCTTATTTATGTGAGCGGGATCACTGCACAGGTTTTCCAGAAATTCCGCCACTATATGGTCTTATTCGGTGCTAAAGTCAAAATCCCGTCTTTCACCATGGTATGCGCAGCGACAGACGAGACTCTGGCGAAAGCCGCGGCTGCAGCGATGAAACGTACCTTAAGGCACCTGCCGCTCGACATGAAATATCAGGCGGTTGCGCTGCCGCCGGATAACCCGGAAAAAGCCGCAACGCTGTTAATGGATAGCTGCACGGGGGCGGGGCATCACGAAGCGGATGCCAAAGAAACTGTCATACCGGAAGATGCCGAGGTAGAGGAGGGCAACCTGCAGCTAGGAGAGGAGCCAATACAGCCGAACCCATCCGGAGCTTCACAGGAAAAAGAACAGGAAGAGTTAAAGGAAGCGAAATCAGAAGATCGGTCGATAACAGAGACGGCGAAGGAACCGGAAACGAAAGAACCGGAAAAAGGCCATGTCCAGTCCATGAAAACCACGAACAAAACGAAGCCGCAGTCCGCAGCCGCTATGACAAGCGAGCTGTTAAAATCCCTGATGCCGCAGGGCACTAAAGGCACCCAGAAACTGGTCAGCCAGGATCGGTCGTCCGGACCGTTAGCGAGCCGGGCATCAGAGAAACAAAAACCGGAAAAACCAGTAAAACAGGAAAAGAAGCAGGAAAAGAAGCAGGAAAAGCAGATCGTCCAGGCAACACCCACAGAACAGCCGCAGGCAGAGACCCAGAAAACGGAAACTCAAAAGGAGGTCCGAATCCGGGAAGAAAAGACAGCCCGGTTCTTAAAGTGCTGTTTATTCCAGAACGCATACGCGCTGTTCCCATTCCTGGATGCGGCCGGCATGGCGGGAAGCCCGTTATACCGCATGGCATCCTTCGCCATGGACGAGCCGTCTGTTTCCCATACGTATTCATCCGTAGGGATCACGGAAGCCTTTGAGGAAGGTGCAGAAGATACCAACAGTCAGCTGTTGTATCTCGCATCTGCCATGCGTGTGATCTGCGGGGATTCCGGACAGACGGACCACGGGATCCGGGGAATTTACGATATGGCCAGGGGGTATGCCGACAGCACCGCCTCCCCGGCATTCAACAGCTTATTATATGAAATGACGGAGTTTCGCAAGCAGGACGCTCACGGAGCATGGTTCTTCTCCGACATCGCCGCCGGCAACACGAAGCGGGAGGATGCGGTAAAGGAATGCAGCCAGGAAGCAGGAAAATATTACAACGAGTACATTGAAAACTATGTGCCGACAGATAAGAGAAACCCGCGTTTCATGTATATGGGGCAGATCATGTTCGCAAAAAATGGGGACCTGGCACAGATCCTGGATCTCGCAAAAAATGATGACAGGGAGAGCGTAGACCTGGCAGCGGAAGAGATTCGTGAGAAGTTCATCAAGGAGGGTTCCCCGGTCGCAGCCGGAAACATCGACCACTTAAAGTTAAGCGACTATATCGACGAGCTCTGGAAGCAGGCAGCCACGCTAATGCGTACTTCCCTGGCAAGCAGCAAGCTGTACGGGGTATACCGCAGTAACATTTCAAAGAAGATCGAAAAGATCGTGGACAGTGTTGCCGCGTGGATAAATGCCGTCCGGATCGCGACCGGAAGCACCAACAGCCGCAGCGTGGAAATCTACAAACAGCACACGAAGGCCTGGACGAAACTGGCACAGACAGCCAAGAAAGAAATTCTGTCGAACCCGGATCTTGCCTCCGCAAGAGTCGGCGCAGGGGCGTTGGTTATGGTCCTGGATGACTGCATTTCCTGTTTCAACGGACGCAGCCAGGAAGCGGCAGACAGACGGAAATTCTTCTATATAACTTACTCCCGTCCGGAGTCATCACACTGGATGAAAACCTGCTGCCGGATACCACCCGCAGGCACCGGATCCTGGATGGTTTCGATTTAACAGAACGGATGACCGCCTTTGCTGAGGAGAAACACCAGGAGAGTCTGGACGCATATATGACAAAGATCATCACTTCCAGACAGGAAGATGACCATGATTACGGCAGCGCACTGCAGATCTGCGACTTTTTAGAAGAATGTATGGGTAAGCAGGTCGCAGAGACACGGAGTGAGATCCTCAGCGCGAAGGTATCCGGAGGCATTGAATACGCACTGAACTCCTTTAGAGAAGACCTGGAGCTGGCCCAGGGGTACGGAATGTTAGATAACCTGGACGGCAGGAAGGAACAGATCTTAACAGACGTGGAAGAGTCCTATAAAACTTGCAGTAAATCCGGAAATTATGGGTATTTCTACCGTCTGGTAAACGCCTACAGAAAACAGATCGTAACGGATTCCGAGGAGCGCAAAGCCGCCGTAGAAGAAATGTTCCGCAGGGTCACAAAACCAGACAGCGGTTATGAGGTTTCCGATAAAATGAAGGCGCAGATTGAAGCTATGATCAGTCGGAACAATTATACGGTGGCGGAAGACCTGATCGGACGCGTACAGAGTGGAGACATCGCAGATGCCTTAGCGGAGAGTGGAATGGAAAAGGATTTTCTTGATGACTTCATCCGCACGTTCCCGACCTGGTACCGGATGGCGCACGTGAAAGCGCAGGCAGAAACGCCGGAACTGGCCACGGCCTGGATTAAAGAAAAAAACAGCCAGGCAGGAGAAGAAAAAATCCAGACAATCCTGGGACTCATGGGATTTAAGACCGCATTCGTGAAAAGAGTAAAAGGAAAACAGAACGATACGTATGAAGTGCGCCTGCAGACACCGAAGAGCCGTAAAAAGGACGCTTATCAGCATCCAATCTCCGCATTCGGAAGCGAGGCGGAAAAGACATCCTTCCACGTTGTGTGCCTGTACGGCAAGTACACCGTAGGGGAGTTAAAGAGCACCATCTGTGCGGATGGATTAAACAAGAACACGATCGTACTGATGACCCATAAATTCCCGATGCCGGAAAGACGCATCATCGCACACCGGATGCATACGGAAATGCAGGGAAAGACCGTTCTGGTCGTTGACCAGCCGCTCATGATGTACCTCGCGACCAACTGTAAGACCTCCGTTATGACGCAGGCCTTAATGCAGATTGCGGTGCCGTATGCTTCCTACCAGCCGTACCTGCCGTCCTCTAACGCCGATATCCGCGTGGAAATGTTTAACGGCAGAAAGAAGGAACTGGCCGAGATCGAGTCACCGGTCGGCGCAAACATCATCTACGGAGGCAGACAGCTCGGTAAATCCGCGATCTTAAAGATGGCAGCCCGTGAACTAGACCATGACGAGAATGGGGACCGTGCGGTACTGGTGGACATCCGCTTAAACAAGGTGGCGGAAGCAGCCCGCTCTGTTTCCAGAATGCTCATCGCAAACGGCATCCTGGCTGAGGAAAGCGAAACGGATAACTGGGACGATTTAACCTACGCCATCCGCATGGCATTAACAAAGGATGATGCACCGGAATATCTGCTGCTCATGATGGATGAGGCAGACGCGTTCATTGCGGACTGCAAAAATTACGAATACGCACCGATCGCAAGGTTAAAGGCACTTCAGGAGATGCCGGGTAACCGCTTCAAATTTGTGATTGCCGGACTCCGTGACGTGATCCGTTTCACGAAAGGCGCAGCAGCAGGCGGAAACAGCGTGCTCCCGCAGTTAAGGTCGATCACGGTCAAGCCGTTCGAGTACAATGAAGCGAAGAGTCTGATCGAGGAACCGCTCTGGTACCTCGGGTTCCGCTTCAGCGAGACGACCGAGCCGCTCGTCAATACGATCCTCGCCAACACAAACTACTTCCCGGGTCTGATCCAGTTATACTGTGAAAAACTCGTGGAGGCCCTGGCAAAGCCGGATTACGCAGGCTATGACCGCAGCGTTACCCCGCCGTATGTGTTATCCGAACGCCACATTAAGAAGGTCCTGGCGGATGAGGAGTTCCAGAAGGAAGTCCGTGAGAAGTACTTCATCACCCTGCGCCACGCACAGGATAACTACTACCACATCTTAGCTTATCTCATGGCATATCTGTACATGAGTAACGGCACGGATGGCTACAGCCCGGCGGAGCTCTGGAAACTGGCCTGCGACCTTGATATCGTGAAGATCGCGAACCTCGACACCGGAGAAGTCCGCGCGCTGATGGAAGAGATGTGCGAATTAAACGTATTCCGTAAGGCAGTCGGAGATGCGGAGCGCTACATCTTCTCTCGCTACAATTTCTACCAGATGCTTGGTGATTCCATGGAGGACATCGAAAACAAACTGATGGAGTGCATGGAGGAACAGTAACAATCATACAGGCGCCGGAACGGGCCATACGCTCCGGCGTCCAACAAAGGAGGCATTTATGACAAAAGAAGCATTATGTTGGTGGACGAAAATCTCGGGGGCGAAAAATCTCCTGGAGAAAACCGTATCCAGACTTTTGGAGGAACGTCATACCGCGATCCATCACGGGACATCCCAGACATGGGAAGAGGAATTCAGAGAAAACGTCATGCAGCAGGTACAGGAAGAATCCGGGTTAAGATGTTTCCTGCCACTGAATATAAAAGAGACGGGGCCAGACATCGGTAAATACCTATTTGAGCATTACTGTCCGGAAGAACGACAGAACCGTTTCGCACTAAAAGAAGGATATGCCAGATTCATTGCCGCGGAATGCGGCCCGTCGATCGGGGATTATTACATCTGGATATATGGGATTGATAAGAAGGCAGAGGATGACAAGATCATGGATTTTATTGCTGAATATTCCGACAGCCCGTCAAAATATGAGAAGGCAGTGTTCATCGTAGAATCTTCCTATAAAGGAAAGAAAAAAGGAAGAAAGAATATCGGGGTGTTGGAACAGGAGAGTAAAATCACACAATATGATATGGCACTTTATGCCATGGAATTATTAAATGACAGCCAGCTAAAAGGGGACACAAGACAGTATATCGCAGAACTGGCCGCGAGTATCAGCGGGGCAGACCCGAAAGTATGCGTTTCCTGCATCGAGCACGCAAAGGAGATCTTGAAAGACCCGGAAAACGGAATCCTGCAGGCCATCGCGGATGCGGGGACTGCGGCCATCCAGGACAGGGAAAAACTCAGAAAACAGATATGGGAAGCACAGATCCGGGTCTTTTACCCAATTGTAGAGACGGAGCGTTTGGAGCTGGTCAATAAATACCGAAAGCAGATCGAGCGCCAGCTGCCGGCGCGAATGCCATTTGGGGAAATTGTAAATGAAGCGGATATGGCGGAACTCGGAATGCTCAAATCCATGAAAGACACAGCAAAGCTTATCGTGGAGCCGGATGACGCGAAACGGATCGATACGCTATGGAGTATCCGAAACGCACTGGCACATTTAAAAATACTGGAAGATGTCAGCACACTTAGCGGAAATCGGAGGTCATGATATGTATAAAGTGATTAAGAATGGAACGGAGAAAATGTGTTCTGCCGAAGAAACAGAAGCGATGATCAAGGACTTTAATAAGCGCAATCATATTTTTTCCATCGACGAAATGTGGCGGGCACAAAAAGTGATTTATCTAAACGACCCTGCTCAGACGGAAAAAGACAGCCAAGGATAAGTTCTGTTTGTACTGTATCACGTCTGGTAGCTCAACCGATCCGCCAATACTACCAGCTAAAGGCAAAAAAAATAATTCGAGGCAAATGCAAAAGAAGGTGTTCCCGGGGAACACCCTTAAAAAATGTAAAAACGGAAAGATTTTCGGATGTTTCTTGCGAAAATACGCAAAAACAGCTAAAATAGAAGGGGTGTTCCCTGGGAACACCCTTAAAATACGCTAAAATGACCAAAAAGTGTTATCCGCAAAAAAACGATTTAAAAAAGAATTCCATACTGTAGATGTTTCAAAAAGACAAAACTTACGAAGAGAGGAAAAAAAATATGGCAACGACAAAGAAGAATCCAGTGAAAATTGCCGTCTTCAATCAGAAAGGCGGGGTAGCAAAAACCACTACCGTATTTAATATGGCAGGGATCCTTGCAAAGTCTGGCGCGAAAGTATTGGTGATCGACGCGGATCCGCAGGCGAATGTCAGCAGCTCCCTGTTATTCGAAAATATTTCGGAGTACGACAGAAAGTACGGCACAAGCGGACAGATGTTAAAAAATGCGAAAACCCTGCGTGACATTGTGGAACGCCCGGAATGCATCAATGATGCCATCATCAAGGCAAAATTCATGCTGCAGGATAAGGCAACGCCAAAATGGAAAGGTGTAGACGTCATTCCGGCAAATTCTATGATGTCCGCCATGCCACCATTAGAAGATCCGGATGATGAACAGAGCGGTCTGGTTATTTTAGAGGCAATCAATCGAATCCGCCGCACCAGAAAACATATGTATGATTACGATTACATTTTATTCGATCTGCCGCCTTTTTTAGGTGAATTGACAATTGCTGTTCTGGCTGCTGTTAATTACATTCTGGTGCCAGCCAGCGTTGACAGCTATAGCTTAAACGGATTCGGCGCATTAAATGATACTGTGAATTATCTGGTTAACAGTGGGAGAAATCCCGACCTGCGGATTATTGGCATTTTCTTTACCATGATGCAGGCAAATTCTTACTATATTGGACTGTATGCAGACGCCATCGACGCCCTGGGGGACACTTTTATGAAATCCACCATTCGGCAGAATGTCAATGCAAGGAAAGCGAATGAATGCGGATGCCCATTGTGTTGGTTGAAGAGAAACGCCGGCATTACAAAAGACTACATTCATTTAACAGAAGAAGTATTAAGACGTTGCAATTTGTTAAAAGAAGATGAACATCTCCCGAATCTGGCAGATTCAGATGATAACTATACAAACTACTTACTAACGCGATAATAGAAAACAACAGAACAGAAATATAAGGAGAGAAAATCATGAGAGATATGCGCGGAAATAGAAATATGGCTTTAAAAAATTTAGTAAACCAGAAAGCCACAATGGACGACACGAAGATGCTGCAGATTTCCCATTTAAAAGAATATCCAGATAATGAGTATGTATTCGGTATGGAAGGGATTGAACGCTTAGCCAATGGTATTGAGTCAAATGGATTTAAGGGCGCCATTGAAGTCTGGGATATGGGCAATGGGGAATATATGATTTATTCCGGCGCCAGACGTACCAGAGCATTCCAGATGCTCGGACACGAAACGATTAAGGCGTTTGTGTATCCGTATCCGGAATCCGAGACCCTGCGCAGACGCTTGTTCCTGGGTGCCAACATCTACGGCCGTGACGCGATCAAAAAGGGAGACGCGATCCATACGGCAAGACAGATCGATTACCTCCGCAAAACGATCGAAATGGAACGTGAGGAAGGTACCTATGACGGACAGAAGACCAGAGAGGAGTTAGCAAAGGAGTTTGGCACCAATCCGAGTACGATCTACAAATATGAATCCCTGTTAAAACTGGGCGAGCGCGCGCAGAAGGCCGTAGTGGATGGCATCTTACAGATCGCGCAGGGTTCTTCCATGTCCGTACTGGACGAGGATAAACAGAACATCATCCTGGATGCAATGGAATTAATGAAAGAGCGCAATATTGTAAGCGGACGTGATGAGGTCCAGGAGCTGATCGATTTCGTTAAGGGACATGGCGAAGAACCTCTTTCTGCCGAAGAACTGGTGGCAGCCGTCTGCGGACGGATGCAGGCGGAAGCAGCAGACATGGCAAAAGCGGAAGAAACAGAGACCACGGGTGTAAAAGACGGCGTACAGGAAACCTGCGAGGATGCGCAGGAAACTGGGGTGACGGAAGCAGCCCAGAAAAAAACGACCGTGGAACCGAAAAAGTACACATCCAAGGCCGCTGTGAAGAAATTCAACCAGTGCTACGACCGGATGGAAGATTTCTTAAACACGGATAAAAAGTACAAGGAGCAGGACCGCGAGGAAGTGTTAGAAAAACTGCAGACATTAAAGGCGATGATCGATTCCGAGATCGTAAAGATCACGGATGGCGGCGCACAGTAAGAAAAGGAACAATGAGGTCTCCGGCTGGGAACAGTCGGGGACCTTTTTTTATGGCTTTATTGAGAAAACCGGGGGTGTTCCCTGGGAACACCCTTTAAATTTATGCAAAAATGACCAAAAAGTGTTATCCGCAAAAACGCGTACATAAAAAGTGATACATACTGAGTGGGAAAGCACAAAGGAGGAAGATGCATTTTGGAATTCACAAAAGAAAGCAACCAGTTTTTTAAGCTGTTCGTTTCCAAAAACGCGCAGTTTTATTATGAATGCATCATCCGGCTGATCGAGCGGTCCAAGGAAGTTCCAATCCTGTATGAACGGGATGCAAAAGAACTGATTATCCGCTGCTTCCGGGAATTTCAGTACGACCCGGAAACAGATGATGTGGAACCGGATGAGGAGAAAAAGCAGGAGAATAAAAAGAGTGCCCCGGCGGAGACTGCAGGAACGATCATCACAAGGTTCCGTAAATGCGGGTGGTTAGAAAAACGGGAACTCGGACGGAACGGCGAAAATACGGTCACCGTAAGCGGCAGGTGCCGCAAGGTCATGGAAACGATCCGACGGATCTTCGATGCGCAGACGGACGGGATGATCACCAACCACATCTTTTCCATGTATGAGATTCTGTACTCCGCACTGGAGTGGAAGGGCGGGCGGCAGACCAGGCCGTATGTCAATATCCTAGAACCGCTTACGGACCACGAATTTGACCTGCGGGAGGAACTGGCCGTTCTCCGTGACAGCATCAGCCGGATCATGAATGAAGTGTTAAAGTTGGACAGCGCGAATGGGCTCGGCGCCTATATGATGAAAGACGAGATCCTAAATCGCTTTTTCAGGGATTATTTCTTTATGAAAAAGGACGGTACCATCCCGGGCATGATCGCAAAGATCAATGTACTGCTGGCCAGGATCTCTATCGGGGACCTGCATAAGCGCATGATCGTGGACTGTTCCCTTTCCACGAAGAAAACATATGAGGAAGCAGAGGCGGTTGTGGATGCACGCCTTTCGGAGCTGGAATACTTCTTGAATCACGGATACGACGAGCAGATGGCCATAATCGACGAGAAGATCGCAGCATATTATAATCTGTACGCTTCCAGAATCTCCATGATCCGCAACAACAGCATCAATACACAGAACTATTTGACGAAACTTTTAATGGCGTTAAAGGACATGCCGCAGGAGGAGCGGGACCGGACACTGATGGACTTGTCACAGAGCATGCAGCTTGCTTCCTACCGTCTGGTCGGGAAACGCTCCTTCGAGCAGCGGATCCGGAAAAGGACGACAGACGCGCCGCCAGCGGCATTGATCGATTTCCAGGTGGACGAAGATGAGATGGAACGCCTGACGGATTCCCTGTACGGCGTCACATCGGAAAAATACGGCATCGATGCAGCCAAACGCCATATCCGTGAGAAATTCCGGACGGGCAGGAGTGTGCTCTCCGTAAAAGACGAGCCGGTGGCCACAAAGGAAGAGGCGCTGATGATCGCATCCGCCGTGATCTTTTCCGGAGCGGACGATTTCCCATATAAAGCAGAATTTGAAGATGGGAAGGTCACGGATCACGGCATCGCGGATATCACGGATTTCGTGATCACGCCGGATGAAGAAAAATTGGAAAACAAAGAAACTGCAAAAAGCGGAGCGTTTTCCGGCACAAAGGAAGAGGAGGACCCATATGCCAGCGATTCATTGTGAGATCAATATCCCGGAGACGGAAAGCCTGATGTTTAAGAAGGCACTCCGGCACCTGTTTAATTCCACATTCGTGCTGCGGGAGAAGGAAGAAAAATTATACCGGTTCATCGCGAGGGAATCCAACCGGTTTGAGATCTCCCAGTACCTGCAGGTGATCGGCTATGACATCCTGGTGGAGGAAAAAGCCGGGGTCGCCATGCTGACCTTAAGCGAGCAGGATGAAGATGTGCAGGGACTGCGGAAGGCAAACATTATCCAGTTTACCCCGCTCCAGTACCACCTGCTCCTGGTATTGTGGCAGACCTATTTAAGCAGTCTTGGTAACGAGGACGGTACATTCATCGAAATGGGCGCTTTGGTCGACCGTTTAAAATCCTTCGGGGTGGAAGTAAGCGGACAGGAACTGCGTGCCGCATTGCGCTTGTTTAAGAAATACATGCTCGTCCATTTTAACGAGGACGACAAAGGGGAAGATGCAAAGATCCGCCTGTACCCGTCCCTGCAGTTTGGATGGGACATCCCGCAGTTTAAGACGGTAGCGGACGAAGCCCTGCATGCCGGGGAAGAAGACGAGCAGGAAGAAGACGGAACGGATACAGAAGAGGAAGATACGAACGAGGAGGAAGATTCATGGTCATTTTAAAACAGGTGCGGTTGGTGAATTGGTATGCGTTTAATCATAACACGTTCCCCATCGGACGGTTCACGCTGATCATGGGAAGGAACGGCAGTGGAAAGTCGGTTATCCTGGATGCGATCCGGTATGGGGCGTTCGGGGATACGGCATTCAATAAATCAACGGACACCCAGGGAAAACGGACCCTGTCCACCTACACCAGAGGTTTCATGGATGCGACATCCAATACCTATATGCGTCCGGCGGATAAATACCCGACCTTAACAACGCATATCGCATTGGAATATTATGATGACTCTGCCATGGTCCCGTTCATCCTTGGAACACTCATTGAGACCGACAGCAAAAATACGGTCAAGACGTGGCGGTATGTCCTGGAAGGGAAGACAATGCAGGATGTCAGCCATACCATAAAAGAAAACGGCACGGAACGTCCAAAAACAAGGGAAGAATTGAAAAAGGAATGGAAAGTCCGCTTCATGGGAAATGAAGAAGGTCTGGAAGCATTCATGCAGATGACGGGCTTAAACATGACAAAGCTCCAGGTGCAGACGTTCTTAAAAAAGATCCGAGGGATCTTAACCTATAACCCGAAGTCCAGAATCGAACAGTTCATCAAGGAAAGTGTACTGGAACCGAGGGAGATCCGTTTTGACCCGCTGGTACAGTCTATGGAGCGTATCGACCGTTTAAACGGGGAATTATCCCAGATCGAGCGGGAGATCGGGGATTTGGAAGCAGTCACGGACGCATCCGCTGCTTTTGAAAAGTCGGAAGCTATCGTGCGCCGGGACGATATTATGAACGCCTACAAAGACTACCATAACCTGGACGATGAGATTACGGGGCTTGCAAAAAAGCAGTCCAGATCAGCCAGCAGGTGCGGGAATTAAAAGGAAAACTGGAGAAAAAAACTGAGGAAGAGCGTGAAGTGGAGCGTAAGATCCGCCAGTTAAACTTAAGCCTCGATAACATGGACTGCATGGAACCAATCCGCATGGAGCAGGAACACCTGGAAAAACTGCAGGATGAAGCTTCCGCTTTAAAACGGGAAAAGGAACGGCTGGAACGCGCCCAGACCGTTGTAAGCGAAGCCATGGCGGTCTTACAGGATGCCGGTATCCGTCTGATGGATGCGGATGTTTTAGCGTCCCTCTCCTTAAAGCGGTATACGGAAACCGAAAAACGCCAGGCGGTGGAAGCCATGCAGGAGCAGCTGACCGCCTACGCCGACAGCGTCGCCGGAAAGATGCTTGCGGCATCCGCAGCGATGGAAGAGAATGCGAAAAAGGTGGACGAAGCTGCTGCCATTATCCGCGACTGTGACAGAAAACAGGGCGGCTTCAGCCAGATCCCGCGTGCGTATATCGCCCTCCGGGATGAAATCAACGCGGAATATAAAAAACGCGGAATCCATGCGGAAGCGAAGTTCGCTTACGAATACGTACAGGGCCTGACGGACGAGACCTGGAGACCGGCACTGGAGACCTTTTTAGGGGCAAGGCGTTATACGATCTTGACAGACCCGGACGGATATGATGTGGCATTCGGCGTCTTCATCCGCTCCGCGAACCGGAGTGCGCACTTATTCAACACAAAACTCCTGATACAGGAAAAGATCACGGAAATCCCGCAGGCGGCTTCCTCCCTGTTACAGGTCCAAAACCCGGTGGCAAAAAAGTATTTCGCGTATTTCCTTGGGCGCATGAAGGCGCTTCCGACACAGGAGGTAAAAAAGGAGCGGAACGCCATCAGTAAAGAAGGCTGCGTATCCGTATCCATGGATACGTATTTCCTGCCGCTTGAAAAGACCAGGGGGTTCCTGCTCGGGCAGGCAGCCACGGAGCTCACGAAGGAAAAAATGCAGAAAGAACTGACAGCCCGTATGCAGGAACGCGACAAGCTTGCAGGGGAAAAACGGGCTCTGGAAGAGAAACGGGATACTGCCAGAAGATACGCCAAAATGGATACATCCGTACAGTTTGATGCGGCATTCCAGTACCAGGAAACAGTCATCAAGATTCGGGAATCCATGCAGGCGGTCGAACAGTTAAAATATGCCCAGAAGCATAACCAGGATTTTACCAGGATGGAACAGGAACGTGACCGTCTGGATCATGAGATCGTCCGCCTGCGCGATGAAAAACAGCAGATCTACGCCCAGATCACGGATGCGGAAGCGAAGATCGCTGTCATCGGCACAAAGACGGAAGAAAAGCAGGAACAGCTGGAACGCGCGGAAGACAGGGTATCTTCCTATGAAATGGCCTTTGATATGGAAGCGGTCCGGATCTCTGATGAATATGATGCCGCAGTGGAAGCGGGCAGGAAGCCATCCGAATTGGTACTCGGAAAAGCAGCCAGGGAAGAAGCAGTGGCAGAGATGACAGAATCCGAGGAACAGGTCAAACAGTACCAGTACAATTACAACGCAAACTGGGGCATGGAAAACCAGCTCCCGGTAGGGCTTGATAAGTGTCCGCAGTACCTGGAACGAAAGGAAAAGATCTGGATGGGCGATCTGCAGGATGTGAAGGCGAAGATCGCACAGCAGAAGGAAAAATACGAGTCTGATTTCCGGACGGAATTCGTCTTACGGATCTATACCGCATGCGTGGACGCGATGCGGGAGATCACCCGGATGAACCATAAGCTTGCCAAGCTGAATTTTAAAGAAAAATACCAGTTCGAAATCCTGTTAAGGAATGACGGGACGGATTTTGCAAAGATCATCCGCTATGCCCAGTACATGACCGACCGCGCTGAATCCGAGATGCTGGACCCGGGATATACGGAGGAAGATGTGGAAGAAATGGAACAGGAGATCAAGACGATCATCCGGAACATGGTGGAGAATGGGAAAGAGGAAACGATCGCCCAGTTTTCCGATTACCGCAACTACATGTCTTATGATATCCTGATCAATAATGCGGTCTTCAAAAACGCAAGGCTTTCCAAACAGACATCATACGAATCCGGTGCAGAAGTGCAGATTCCGTATATGCTGATCCTGTTATCCGCACTTCTTATCACCTATGATGCCAGGGAAGGATGCGCAAAATTGGTCTTCATTGACGAGCCGTTCGCAAAAATGGATCCGGGCAACGTAAAACTGATGCTGGATTTTATGAAGAGCCACGGGCTGCAGATGATCTTTTGTGCGCCGGATAAGGTGGAACTGATTGGAAATGAATGCGAAGTCGTCCTGCCGGTCTTAAAGGTACGGGCGGACGTCATGAAGGTCGGGAGTATCAAATTCCACGAATTTGCCGTCTGAGTACCGTAAGATGCGACGGCAGCCTCCGCCCACGGGGCGACGATCACGGGAATGGATGATATATAAGTATCTGTAAGCAGTAGGAGGGAACAAAATGGGATATTCTTTGATGGAAGATTCGAAAGTAAAAAAGAAAACCGTAAAATGGGCTGCCGTAGCAACCGCTGTAATTTTGCTTACGATAGCCGAGGCTGCTCTTATTCGTTTCATCTGGAATGCTTCCGAGCATGAGTCAAAATTAAATACAAAGTGGATACTCTGTAAGCATAAGATAACATTTTACGGGGTAACAACAAAGGAAGAAATTCAACAGGAAATTTATTCCGGCCAGATTTTTGACGATGCCCCGGCCGTGTCAGTTGATCCAGCTGGAATGATGTTCCTTCAAATAGCCATCCCAAAGGCTGAATTTCCTGAGATGCTTCCGGATAGCAAGAAATCTGATGGCAAGCAGATGGCATTTAAGCTTCTGAATGTCAATGATAAAGACTGGATGCTTATGGACTGCATAGAAGCAGAAACACGCACAATATATATTTATGCGTGCAATACTGTACAGGCGCCGAATACCATATCACCATCATTGTGTGCTGGGATTCAGTGCCTGCATGCAACGGAAAATAATGATTATGTGCAAGTAGGCGCATGGGCAATAAGCAACGTCCAAGATTCCATAGTACCGGAAAGCGGGCTAATCAGTAAAGAAACTGCAACCGTCGTGTACGAAAAATGGAAACAATTCCAGTGACGGAGATACCGAGAAGCGAACGGAAAGTAGAAACCCGTACTATGTAAGATTCGACAGCAGCATCCGCTCATGCGGGCGGCGATCACCATCCAGGACGGAACCACACAAAAAGAAAGGAATTCGTAATGTTAAAATTTTTTGTAGGGCAGACGCTGTTCTGGCTGATTCTGGGAAAGACACTGAGAATCGGGTCCATGCTGGAGTTTATCCGACTGGTAACGGAGGTGCCGAGAAGCGAACGGAAAGTGGAAACCCGTACTACATATTTTACTTTTATCATGGGCATCTTGGCCGGATTCGACGGGATTAACGGTATGGTGGAAGTGTATCAGTTCCGCCCGCATATGGCGGTATCCTGTTATTCCTGGTATACCGGGATCTGCGCCGGACTGTACCTGGCTGGCGCCATCGCTGGGGTTGTGGGTACGGCGGCGAAAGAACGCCGGATACCATGGAAAACATGCGCAAGGGTGTGTTGCGGGTCCGCCGCATACCTTGGGATGACTGCCGTAGTGTACGGCTGGTTCCGGCGCCAGATACGGATACCACAAGAACCGATCATGTACAACACGATCAGCGACATGATTACATCCACAGCGCGTGACCTGCGCGATCCGGGTACATGGGCCGGCATGGCAGTGTTTGTGGGGATGGTATTCGGGCTTGCCTGGCTGTGCGGTATCTTTAGGAAAAGAGAATAATATGCCTTGCGAAATACGCCCCGGCCATCGTACCGGGGCATTTTTATGATCAAAATATGACCAAAAAGTGTTATCCGCAAAAAAAGTGAAAATAGAAACATGCGACATACTGAAGACAGTTCATAGGAAAGGAGGGGCTACATGTTAAGGGCAACACACCTGTCGGTCGGAGTGGCGGCTGCTCTGGCAGTCCTGCGGCCGGGCGATCTTTCTGAATGCCTGGCGGTCACAGGGATCGCAGCAGTCGGTTCTGTGATCAGCGATATTGACGCAGACCAGTCAAAAGTAAGACGGGAAGCGGACCTTATGTTAGGCATTGGTGCTGCCGTTTTGGCTGTCGTGATGATCGCGCAGACCAGGTTCCATGTCGATTTGACCAAATACTTAAGCGGGAACCAGACCTTATCGGAACGCAGCGTGGCAGCGGGCGTCTTCATTATCTTATGCGTGATCGGAAGGATGACACCACACCGGTCATTCATGCATTCCCTGGCTGCCGGAGCGATTTTCACCATGGTTACATACACCATGTTTTCCAAACAGGCGGCGCTGGCGTTTTTAGTCGCATTTCTGACGCATATCCTGCTGGACCTGCCAAACTGCAAGGGAATCCAGCTTTTCTGGCCAGTCCCGGGGCACCATTGTTTCAAACTTTGCGCCTCCAATGGATGGGTCAACCGGATTTTATGCCTGACCGGAACAGTCATGGCTATTAACCTGTTTACTGGCTTTGCCGGAATCAGCATTTTCAACCAGATCATCAAAAAATAACAAGGAGAAAACGATGGGCCACAAAGAATGTATGTATCACGACAACGATGCGCTCTTATACGCAGTCGCAAAGTTAGGAGAACATGATGTCATCCTGTCCGCAAGAGAGACAGAGGTGTATAACGAATACTTAGGATATGCAAAAAACGAGGATAAGGAACTTTCCATTGACGCAGATTCCGCGGAAAACGAGCCGTACTCTATCGTATACGGCGGTCTGATGTTCGTGAATGGAACATTTGATGATATCAAGGATGCTGTTGAGAGCTTAAAGGGGAAGGCACTGCTTGACCTTGACAGAGATAAGGACGAACTCACGGCATCTTGTTATGACGATATCATATTCTTCCCGGAACACAAGAGGGCCGATAATTGCATCCCATTTGCAGCTCTGATGCACACAACACATCCGTTCGACAATAAGGACGTTTCTGTAACAATGTTTCCTTGCTATGAGAATCTCTATGTCTGGGAGTGCATGGTGAATCGGAAGTTCCTGCTTGCCTGCCGAAAGAAGGTTACGGCAGGAGAGAGCACCACACTGACGAATTGGAAAGATAAGATCAACAAGGATGAGCTTATCGCGGCGTACAATATTTCAGGTATTTATACAGGTCCGATAGAAGACAATTAGCCAAAAGTCGATCGTGATGTTAAACCCGGAAATTCCGAATCACCGGCTTTTTCGGGATCGGTATTTTCAACCAGACTATTAAAAAATAACGAAAGGATAGAAGAAAAAATGAGAAAAAGATGGATGATCGGCATCCTGTGCGTGGCGTTAGCAGCGTCAGCATCCGGATGCGCAAAGAAAGCCGGCCCTGATGCGGCCGTAGCCACACAGAAAGCAGAGGATAAATCCGGGATCGCGTATTTTATGACCGGACGGAACACGTACCAGGATGCGGACGGAAACACTAAGACGAATTTCCGCTTCTTAATCGAAAACCTGGATCCGGAGGATGTCGGATGGACGCATGCCGTTATCGGGAAGGAAAAAATAAAAGCCGGGGATGAGACCGTGGAAGTCTATTCCCAGTACTTGACCGACCAGTTTCGGTTTGTCAGCGTGACTTTGGACGGTGACATACAGCCGGAGGACATCACCTATGAGGCCGGGGACTTAAAAAACAGCGAATGGCACGAAGCCGGAGAGGACGAATACAAAGCAGTCGGCATGATCGAGGAAAACGGAAACCTGTACCTGTTCAATGGCTCCGGAAATTCCGTCGGACGTTCCGGAGACCGGGCATTCTGCACCTGGTTAGCTGGATTTACCTGTAATACGGTCAATGAGGACGGTACACAGCCGCAGATCACATCCGCGGACCATTTTGCCGTTATGGATGCCCAGGGAAACCCGCTTGGCTTAGTAAACGGGGCAGTGTCAGAGCCGGAACTGATTGCAAATGAATACGGCGTGGAGGTGGTCATTGAGGCGAGTGACAGCGCGGCAGTTAACTTTGCCGTTGATCATGCCGGACTGGTCTTACGCCACACATCCGATAATGGCGTCGTGACCGATATCACACTGGAAGAGCCGGTAGAAAGCAGCGGACCGGTAGCGGAGACAACAACCGGAACAGAAGCAGAAACAGATGCCGGAGAAACATCTGGAACTGACATGGCAGCAGACCCTGAGGATCATACAGAACAGTCAGAAGAGACCGCATCAGAAGAAGATGCTGCATCAGCAGATGAGACAGGGCATGAGGAGGCTTAAGGTCAACAACCAACGCTTAATCTCTGTTAAGATTTGAAGCGGGAGCTTCAAAAGCAACAGCCAAAGCATCATCTTGGTAAGGTCGTTTTTGAAGCTGGTTGATTAGCCTAAGGCATAAGAGGGTCACACTCTTATGAAGAACCTACGTTACTTATGAATAATACAGGCACCCTGTGAATGCGTGTAACAAGTTCCAGGCTCTGCGGTACGGGTTTAAACATCGGCATTCCGGTGGTATCATGTGATGATTTTTATAAATTACCACGGGAATGTCCGCAAAAGCGTAAGCTTTTGGCCTGAGGCAAGGGCAAGTGATCCGTATACGGGCTCTCTGAGTCCTAAAACCATTTGTAACATTGGCGCTGTATGAAACCGTGGATTACCACGCGAATCCTCCAGGCATCAGTCAGGGAGGATGCACGTAAGTGCAGAAAGGAAACTATTATGGTAGCTGTTTTATCAAACACGGATGTCGCGCTTATGCCGACATCCAGCTGCCGAGCAAGGATCCTGTTACGGTCCAAACGGGCCGAGATTGTGGGATATCATCCGTTCACGATCCGGTTATTGGACCGGGAGACAGGCAACACGCAACCGATCGAATACAAATCCGATACCGGTTCTGTTTATGTCGGAGTATCCATATGCTCGGAGAAACATGAATACATTTCCGAGGAACGGATTCTTCTGGATGATGAAAAAAAGAAACACGATAACTGTCGGACGTTGCGCAGGACCAGGAGGAATCGTCTCCGTTACCGCAAGCCTCGTTTTGACAATCGGGAAAAAGCAAAGGGATGGATCGCGCCAACCCTCCAGAACAAACTGGACCGCCAGCTTGATATCTTTCACGCTTATAAGAAGGTCATGCCGATCACATCAGCGACGTTCGAAGTTGGAAAATTCGATATCCAGCTTCTTGCAGCCATGGAAAGTGGCAAGCCGGTACCGGAAGGGAAGGACTATCAGCAGGGAGCCAGATACCAGCAGGAGACCTTAAGACAGGCGGTCTTTTTCCGGGACTCCTTTACCTGTCAGGTCTGTCAGAAGGGTGTCAAAGATGGTGTAATCCTTCGCATGCATCACATTGGATTCCGGAAGAACGATCACAGTGACCGGATGGCAAATCTTCTGACAGTATGCACCACCTGCCACAGCAGCAAGAATCACAATCCGGGAGGAGAGCTGTGGGATCTGAAACCGGAGATCAAACCGCTCCATGATGCTGCGTTCATGAACACGATCCGTTGGAAACTGATCGATACGTTAAAAGAAACACATCCGGATGTGGAGCTTCACTTTACATACGGTGCCAGGACCAAATGCACCAGAAGGACGATGCATATCGGAAAATCCCATGCAAATGACGCTTACTGTATTGGCGAATTTCATCCGAAACATCGCTGCGATACGGTATATTACCAGAAACAGCGCAGGAATAACAGGGTCCTGGAAAAATTCTATGATGCAGTCTATCTGGATCTACGTACCGGGGAAGATGAAAAAGCTGCAGCTCTTGGCAGTGGACGAACCAAACGGAATACACATCTGGCATACAAAGACCAGCGTCCTTACCGCGGCAGGAAGGTATCATCCGGCCATCGCAGTATCACACGGAAACGCAGTCCCTACAAAAAGGGTGACATCCTGCGCGTCCAAAAAGAATACACCGTGAAGGAGCCAGATCAGAACGGCAAGTTACAAAAGGTAACAAAAGTCATGGATGTGACGGCCAAACTGGCATCATCCCATAGTAAGGTCGATTCGAAAACTTTAAAGGCATTTCGTACCGGTAAGATCAAGAAAATTCCGAAATCAGCCGTTATGATGGCCTATGACTTCACGGAACCATTGCCGAACGGACGTCAATCCTGTGACGGTAAACATGTCAAAGCTGTTAAAACAACGAAAATTCAGGCTTGGAAAAGGATTTCTAAGCCTGAGCCTAAAAAAAGGAGGTTAACGCCAAATGATAAAGAACAAACCCGCCGCATTCCCCGCACCACCTATAAAGGTGGCGGTACCCTGCGGCATGATAATGGGAAAACAGTATTCCGGATACCGTACATTCAAATCAAGAACAAAGGATTTAAAATTGCCAGCCAAATTAGCCGTAGTTCTGTTCCTGATCGTCCTCATCCGTATCGGATCTTCCTACCCGTTGCCATTTGTAAACGGAGATTATATGCGTGGGCTGCTCGGTATGCAGGGACTCGCTTTCTTAAATGCCATGACCGGTGGCTCTATGCAGCAGATGTCCTTATTTGCACTTTCCATCAGCCCATACATTACGGCATCCATTATCATGCAGCTTATGACCGTGGTATTTCCGAGTATCGAGGAAATGCAAAAGGACGGAAAGACCGGACAGGACCGTTTTAAAAACATCACGAGGATCCTGGCTGCCGCTTTGTCCGTGTTTCAATCAGCAGCAATGGCAATCGGACTTGGGGCAAAAGGTCTTTTGCTCACCTATACACCGGCAACCGTATTGATTGCGACTCTGGTATGGAGTATTGGTGGTGTGATTCTCATTGGAATCAGTTCCTACATTGACTGGATGGAGATCGGAAGCGGTATTTCCATTATCCTCTGTGCCAACATCCTTTCCACGTTCCCATCGGATCTCTTTGCGATCCGTGACGTATATCTGACCAACCGCCTTCCGGCCGTGATAGGAGTGAATGCGGTTTTGATCACGATGGTATTTTTAGCCGTGATCGCGGCATGTGCGGCACTTTATATGACGCAGAAGGAGATACCGGTCGTTAATTCCAGGAAGCTGGCCGGGAGCGTGAATAAGTCCACATTCCCGATCCCGTTAAATACCTGTTCCGTCATGCCGGTTATCTTCGCAAGCTCGATCATCAGCATGCCGTTAATCGTGATCCAGTTTTTAGGAAAAGGAAACGACGGAATCCTGATACATCTTGTAAAAGGCTTCAGCAGCAATGAGTGGTTCAAGTTAGAATCGCCACAGTACAGCGTGGGCGCCCTGCTTTACTTCCTGCTTACGACATTCTTTACGTATTTTTATCTGGAAATCGGATTTAACCCGATGGAGATTGCGGATAATTTAAAAAAGAGTGGGGCGACCATCCCGGGTATTCGTCCAGGCAAACCAACCGAGGAATATATCCGCAAATGGAGCGTCCGGGTTGCTCTTACCGGAAACACCATTACAACAGCACTGATCTTGGCTATGCATGCAGTCTGCAATAATAGCGGCATGGGGACCTTAAGTATTACGGGTACCTCCATCATCATCCTGGTCGGTGTCGTCGTCGAGGAAAAGAAGCTGTTCGCATCATTGCTTGCCGTTAGTAAACTCAGATATAAAAAGAAAGGAAGCCTGATTCATGCGTAAAGAAAAGAAAGAGAAAAAAGAAAAGAAGATCCGAAAGATTGAGAACTTGGGCTGACTTATCCGAAAAGAACGGATGTGATCAAAACAACTGTTCTGACTGCCGGCATTATGTTGTTTGGCGGAGCGTTCATTTTCATCATTGATACCGCAACTATGTATTTGTTTGCAGTCATGGGATAAATACTTACCACAAAAAAACACAAAAAAGCACCGAAAAACAGCGATGAAAAATCATTCCACGCTGTTTTTTGACCATTTGATGAAAACAGGAGGATTTTGAATATGAAAAAGGGACTGATGGGAGTTTTAACAGCGGTTGTGTTGGTAGGAATATTGTTTGCAGCAGCTTACAACGGCCTGGTTGGAAAATCAGAGAAAGTTGATGCAGCTTGGGCTAATGTTGAGGTGAATCTACAGCGGAGAGCGGAGTTAATCCCGAATCTGGTAAGTACCGTGCAAGGCTACGCAGATCACGAAAAGGAAGTCTTTGATCGTGTTCTGGAAGCGAGAACAAAGCTAACAGGTGCGAAAACCATGCAAGATATGGCAGCAGCTGATGAGGAACTCAGTAGTGCACTGAAAGGCATGATGGTGATTGTGGAAAATTATCCGGATCTGAAGGCATCCGCAAACTTCGTGCAGTTATCGGATGAGCTGGCGGGAACGGAGAATCGAATCGCCACATCCAGAAGAGACTACAATGATGCAGTCCGGGAATACAATAGTGCCATAAAACGTCTTCCGGGTAATCTTCTTGCCGACATGTTTGGATTTGAGGCAAAGGATTATTTTGAAGCAGATGAAAAAGCTGTAGAAGTACCAACCGTAAGTTTTCAGTAATACAAGCAGATCATGGAAGGAGAATCAACGATGCGTTGGAAGAAAGTAAGTGTGTTTCTTTTCAGTCTGTTTCTGATAACTTTGCTGTGTGGCAGTATGGCGTTTGCGGTGGTGTCTCCTACGAAAGAAGGATACGTCAATGACTACGGAGATGTTCTTTCTGAAGAAACGGAGCAGTACATTATTCAGACTGCCAAAGAATTGGAGCAGAAAACTTCATCTCAGATCGTTGTAGTGACCATTCCATCCCTTGACGGAGCCTCGATTGAAGAATATGCGACGGAGCTTTTCCGCAGCTGGGGCATTGGAGATAAAGAAAAGGATAATGGTTTGTTGCTTCTTGTTTCAATTAAAGACCGTAAACTTCGCATTGAGGTTGGATATGGACTGGAAGGAGACATTCCTGATGGAAAAGCTGGACGAATTCGAGATCAGTATCTGATTCCTTATTTGAAAGAGAATCAGTTTGATGAAGGTATCCGGAGTGGATATACTGCACTGTTATCTACCGTTGCAGATGTGTATGATGTGACAATCGACGGAGTATCCGAAGAGACTTCTAATGAAATCCGGGAAAATGTAGAAGAAGATCCAGAAGTTTCCATTTTAAAGTCCATTACTTCGGGTTTGGGCGTCGCTGTATTTTTTTGTTGGTATCCGGCATTCATTTTGAATCCTGGGAAAGGGAAAATCCGAAAGATTATTTATTTGATCATCACTCTTCCAACTATTTATACTTCGTGGATGTCTAATAAGAATTTGGTATATACGCTAATCATTATTTTTATCGGCTTTTTGCCTGGCTTGCCATGGGAGGTGATTGGTACGGTGGCGGAAGTTTCACCGGCGGAGACAGCTGGGGCGACGGAGACAGCTGGGGCGGCGGTGGCGGTTCGTCCGGTGGTGGCGGTGCAAGCGGTGATTTTTGATATATTTCAGCCATCAGACGGTACAGCATATGCAGATCACGGTAAAAAAAAGAAAACAGAGGAGTAGACGCTCCCTCAAAAAGAAGAAGGCCAAGGCGAATTGCCAAGGCTTTTCTTATTTTGATACTTGGGCCGACTGATCCGACAAGAACGGATATGATCAAAACAACTGCCCTGACTGCCGGTACGATGTGATTCGGCGGAGCGTTCATATATTGCTTCTTTTCAACCACTTATTGAGGAAACCGTATTTTACGTGATTGATATTTTCAACCACTAATTGCGGTTAAGCGTTTTCCATCAATTCTTTGCCGGAGACCCGTGACTTTAATCATGGGAGGAGGCAGCGTTAGCCACCTCCTAGTATTCTACCAGCTCTCCTTTCTTGGCGGGTATCCAACCGCCACCATATTTAATTACCCTTACTGATTTCAGAATGGTGTTCCCAGGGAACACCCCTAAATCTTTCTTATTTGTTATCACCAGAAACCAGCAGACCACGGTGTAAAAGTTCATTGACCCAGCGCTGTTCTTCGACCGTATATACGTAGGAGCCGTCCGTTGTCTGGAACCGCGGACGTACAAACTCATCATACGCCTCCTGTGTAGCTGGCAGCTTAAGCCCCGGATCCTGGACCATGTGCATACCAAGGTCGTAAGAACGTTTCTTTTCCGCATCCGTGATGAGCGGGAATTTGCCAGTCAGTTCATGCTCACGAGTGATCATCCGGAGTTTGCCGGAAATGATAATGGACGGATCCAGATAATATGGACAGCTGCAGGTCTGTGTTGCTTCATCGCAAACCAATCCGTCAAACATTTCCGGATGCTTGTTCATCAACGCTTCCGTATCGGAATATAAATCGGAGATAAAGTGGTAGCGGCCCCTTTTAACGCCATTGTACTGGGCAACGGACGACTTGTCCACTGTTTCTGTCTCCTGAACCGCACCGCGGATATCATCCGCACGGCGCACCTTTTTCATGCCAGCCGGAAGCTTGCGAAGACGCGGTTTCTGGTTCTCTTCGTACTGAAGACTCCGTAACGGGTCCACGAGCAGCCCCTGTTCGCGCAGATACTGTTCTGCCTCATGTCCCTGACGCTTAGCCGGGGTATAACTGTAACCCATGTATGGATCACCTGCTACAGATGACGGTTGATCGGCACAGACGGAAATATGGATACCACCGTGAACATCCGGCATCCTCAATTCCGAGGAAGCGGAATCAATGATCGAACTGTGGTCATGGATAAAAGAATAATCGATCGCCATGGAATATATGATCTCATCAATGTCAGCTTTATCCTCCAGCTTGCAGACGAGAACCAATTCTACAGAGTTACCGTTACAGAGGATAGGATGAGTCGCAAACCGGATCCCGGATTCCTTTAATCGAGTCAGATACTCATCGCGCGGCAGGCAGTAGAAGAGATAACACTCTCCGGAATGGACCAGGTCCAATGCCCATTGTTCTTCTTCTGCAGTGAAATACGTATTGATAAATGCGTAAAGGTATAAATATTCGACGAAATGTGCCAATTTGGCAGGATAATATACCAGCTGGTCATTATACAATTCCGCAACCTGATGCGCATAGGACGTCTGAAAGTTTTTGATCGTGGAATCATATAGGATTTTTTCGTCACATAAACGGTATGGGATCTGATGCAGGTCCAACAAACGTAAAAAAGCGTCGAGTAGGTGGGTGTGGATCCAGCCATGTTCCAAGTATGGATTGAGTGAATAATCTTTGGTGTAGGCAAACAGCCGCTTCTCCCATTTTTCCGGATGATGAAGATATTTTTTGTCCTTCATGGGATCCGAACCGACGCAATAAATGCTGTTGGCATAATCAACCAGTTTGTAATTCCGATCCGTCGGACGAAGGGAAATCTGCGTCATGCAGCTGTATAAAAACTGCTGTTTTAACTGATTCCATGCCTTTTCCTGGGTCGTTCGATAACGGGCATCGTTTATTTCCGCATAGCAGACAGCCACATGGTGCCCAAAGCCGCCGCCCCAGTCAAAATACTCCGGCATCGGATGGTGAAATTTTTTTGCCAGCTGATGTATCGTTTCCAACCGGTTCATTTGTTCAAGAGCCAGAGAAAACGTACTGTTCATGCCGCTGCAGGCAAGTAAATCGCTGGAACCGAGGCTGATGACGTTATACCGCCTGCGAAGAATGGTAAAATTGTGAGGGTCAAACAGGCGGTGCTCCGCATTGTATTCGTCCGTCGCGTATAGCCGTGTAAAAAGCTCAGTAAATGCGCCGGTTTCGATGAGCTCTTTATCGTATCCAAACACGAAAAAAACACAGGAAATGCCAACGAAAAAGGAACTGTATAAGCCGCGGTCTGCAGCGATCTGCGGTAAAGCCGCCAGTTCCGGCGTATTGCGAAACATACATTCACAGGCACGGGAGCCTTCAACTTCGCGTGTAATCATATCGATACCTCCGTAAAAATCTATCAAACATTGTCGTAACTCCTTCTTTATAAAAATATTATACGAAATTTTCCCGGAAAATCCAATTTTTACCGCAAAAAATGCATCCGGAAAAATCAAAAGGATCTGACATACTGATAGAAGCCACATATCCATTCGGGATAGATGTAAGTAAGGAGGTCGGCAGATGGCATTAGAAGAGCAAGGGATGAGCAGTTTCATGCGGTCAGGCATGTTTAGCCTGATGGGATTGTTTGAGATAATCCCGGCCCTGCAGGAAATTCGCCTTGAAAAGAAATATAACGAAGAAAAGAACGCCCGTGAGAAAGCAGCGTTCCATCCGGAGGTCATCGCAAGATACGGTAAGCGTAACCCGATGGGATTATTATGGGCAAACCAGGATACCATTGATCTGTTCCGGCAACGGTTGATCGCCAAGGGGATCCCGTTCGTCATCGTAAGTGCGGATCAAATCAAAAGTCCGGAGATCCATCCGGGAGGTCCGTTCGTGTTTGTGGTGCGGGATATTGACCAGGAACGTGCTGCGAAGATCCTGCAGGATATCATAAAGGAGCTGGAACAGAATCAGGAACAGGATGGGCAGGAGCAGGAAGAGGAAGAGGACCGCGAAGAAGATTACGAGCGGGAGCGCACAACGGAAGACGGCCCGGGACCATCCGACGAGGAAGAAAAAAAGCCGGATCAGGAAGGATCTGAGGAAGAACCGCCGGTCCCGGATGATACGGAAGAAAGTCAGGACGATAAGGCTAAGAAAGAGAAACAGAAAACAGCGAAACAGAAGCCAAAACCAAAGCCAAGGCCGCAGAAACGGTCGTATCAGGACTCCCATGTCATCACACAGGAACAGATCCGGCGCCAGATGGATGATATCCGTCAGCTTGAAATTGAACGCCGCGCATTGGACCGTGAGCGGTTATTGCAGCGGGAGTCGGCGGATTATTATAAAAAACGTTCCGAATTAAAGGAGCAGGAACGGGAAAGCCGCCGCCGGGATGAAGCTGCGCACGAACAGCGGATCAAGGAACTGGAACGCCGCGTGGAAGAACACAGAAAAATCACGGAGGCCAGGAACGATAAATTCTCCAGCCAAGGCTATACCGGCTGGCGCGACTTTGCTGCAGATGCCCAGGAAAAAGTCAGACAAAGTAGCGATGATGAATTAAAAAACGGTGCCTGCTACCATGATCTGGCAGCAGACGATTACCTAAAAAAACAGGGATCCGGGGAAACTGCGTCGTATCGCGCTTACACACAGGAAGAACGCACGGAACACCTGGATCGGAAATACGGTGCCGGAAGCGAAACGAAGATTCAGTTAAACGGATATGCAAGAGACCTGGAAGCACTGGAAGTCGCAAGGGAGCGGGAAGAGATCGCAAGGACCCGTGACAGATACGCAGAAGCCGTACGGGAAAAACGGGCGGACGATGCAAAAAGATACGACGCGGAATACCGGCAGGCGTGCGAACGGAACAGGGTGGACGCAGAAAAGGCAAAAGCCTGGGATGCGGAAAAACTGCGCGCAGACCGAGAACGGCTGGAAAAAAGCATTCAGGCACGGTCAGAATACCTTGACCAGCACAAAGTCAGCGGATACCGCGAATACGGCGAAAAGGTAGCAGAATGTGTCCGTACGGCCGGTATCGGAGCTTACGCAGCCGACCAGTCACATTCCATGCCGGAACCGGAAAGGATCACGGATGCGTCCGGACACCAGCTGCATGATTTCCAGAAAGATGTCTACAGCGCAAAAAGACAGGAAAGCCGCGCGACTGAAAAAGACTGGGTCACGAAAGAAGAACGATTAAAGCCGCAGCAGACATACCAGAAGGTTGAACGCCAGGCAATATATGGCACCACGGTCATGCCAGGTTCGGAAGCACACAGGAAGATCTCATCCGGTACCGCTTACACCATGACCTGGAAACAGGTCCAGAGTACCGTCAACGCAGAGACAGCCCGTGCTGCCATGGAAAATCCGGATGCCGTCATCAGGCAGAGGAACCCGCAGTACGGAGGCATGATTGCAACGTCCGTAAATGCATACAATAACCAGACAGCGTACCGGTTCGAGCGGGATCACGGAATGTCATCTTCCAGCGCGCCCTTGGCACCGGATACACCGGTCACGCAGAAAAACACTGTCCCACAGGCCGGCGGAGCGTTCCACGTAACCCCCGGGATGGAACCTGTCAAACCACAAAGCCTCCAAGACCGCAATGAAAGTCAAGATGGAATTGGAGTACGCTCCCAAGAACGTTCAGAGAAGCAAAGAAATCATCTACGCATCCTAAAAGCCAGATCTGCGGCAGAAAACGGTTCCAAAACGGAAGCACTTGATAAGGATATGTATAAAGTCCGCACCCGTAACCAGTTAGCCAAAGCGATCAATAGCCGGTATTTCACCATGGCAGTTACCTCCGGGGTCGGTTACATGCTCCGCAATACCTATGAAGGCACGGAGGCTGCACCGGCAATTGACAAACTGGAAAGCGCAGTTCACTTTGGAAGTGTGATTGCGAAACAGAAGATCATGCAGACTGGAATCCGAGCATTGGAAGAAGAAAACGTGATCGTCCAGAGCTCTAAAAACGCCCTTCTGGAAGCGCGGACAAACATGGCCATGCGGATGGATAAGGAGGAACTAAAAAAATACGCAGACCAGTTGAATATCTCTGCGAAACAATTAGAAAAAGCCCAGACCGATGTCCATAAAATGGAAACGCTCTTGGAACTCAGCATGGCAAACCGCAACATGACGAAGGACGATATGCTGGAAATGGCACATGCCTTCGGTATCGCAGGAAGCCTTGCCAAGGATGGCATGTTTACAACAAAA
This sequence comes from Clostridium sp. AF50-3, assembly GCF_003477445.1. NCBI lineage: Bacteria > Bacillati > Bacillota > Clostridia > Eubacteriales > Clostridiaceae > Clostridium > Clostridium sp. AF50-3. The sequence continues at coordinate 66,585 of NZ_QUDH01000008.1, forward strand.
GACGGGGCGGATTTCTTAACCAAAATGAATAGCGGTATGATCACCTCCGCCCAGCAGGCGCGCGCACTGGAAAGTACCATGGCGTCCATGGACTTTACAACGGCGGCAACAAGTGCAGAAGCACTCTTAAAAGCGGAAGGGGATCTGGATGCAGAAGCCTTTAAAAACATGTTGAAACAGCATGGTTTTACGGATGAAAGCATCAAGAACCTGGAAGGCAAATGGGGCAATAAGGATGCCCTGTTAAAAGCAGTCCAGGCAGAATGCGCTGGAAAACAGGCCATGGCAAAGGCGTTGTTGGGAGGAAACCTGGATCCGGCAACGCTCCGGGAACTGCTTGCGAAAAACGGAATCAGCCAGGAACTGATCGACAAACTCGGCAAGAACTGGACGAAGCAGGCGGATGTTCTGGAGGCATTATCAGGTCTTGGCATATCAAAAGCAGATATGGCGCGCCTGGCAGGTGCCTTTAAAGACATACGGCTGCAGGACGCTTCTGCGGCGTTTGGCATGATGTTAGAATTAAACGGAGGCCGGGTTACGACAGAGTTCCTCCAGATGTTTGAAGATAACGGATTGTTAACGGAAGAATTATCGGAATTTCTGGCTGCTGGCGGCCGGCTCGAAGATATTAAACTGGAAGATCTTAAAAAAATGATCCCCGCCGGGGATCCGAATACGATCGCCGAGATGATCTCCAAAGGAAGCATGCAATGCACGGTCAAACAAAGGATCCAGGATGCCAGCGGAGCCAGCTTTAAATTCAGCTTGTTCGGATTGGCCAGGCACCTGCGTTCCCTGTTATTAAAACTTGGGAAAAGCACAGACGCCGCAAACGGGTTCAACATGGTCACTTCCTATGTCGCGCGGATGTACATGGTCACAAAAATCAGCTACCGGTTGTTGTACAACGGACTGTTTAAGCACCTGCACAAAATGGGAATTGGTCCACTAAAACTTATCAACGAGAATGCCCTTGCACATCCGATGAAAGCACTGACAAATAAGATGACGGGCGGAATGACACACCGGATGGCCAGCGTGTTTTCCAAACCACTGCACCGACTTACGCATAACCGTGTAGCAAGGTTCGCAAACCACGTCATGCATCCGGGCAGAACTACATATACACTCATCAACAAGCTGTTTATAAAGATCTTCCATAAATCGCTCGGACAGACATTACTTGGGAGAGTCGTAAAACAGGCAACCGTAAAGATAGCATCCTTCATTAGCAGCGGTGCACTGGCGACCATCTGTTTCTGGATAGTGGTAATTATCATCGCCTTAGCCATTTACGAAGGCATTGATACAGATAGTGGAGATCGTGCAGCCAATTCTTATTCTGCAGCTTATGTATCCGCTGCAGATGGCAAGGATGCATTTGCTCAGGAAGTCATTGATATGCTGCGTGGATACACGGATGATTTTATCGATGAAATCAACAATGCAAAATACAACCGTGGTATGTATTCCACAATGATTGACTACAACACGAATGAAAGCGTCGGCAACTATGAAAATGGTGCGTACCGCATTGTATTTCGTGGGCCAGATGGAGAACCGATTGAAAACATCAAGGACGTAGACTTGAATAACTCGAAGGATATCATCTCCATGGCTTCTGTGTTTATTCCAACGGTCTTCAATAAACCGGGTGAGGACGCATCCAGCGAACAAAAGGAAGCTTATGAGAAAGATAAGGAGCACTTTAAGGATTACTGCAGTTTTTTATGGGCCGCATCGCACCAGATCTCCATTGAAGAGTACCATCCGGGCAACGCGACAAATGAGGACGCAGATGATACATCCGGACTGGAGACAGATGCGACAACCGGTAAGTGCAAAATGGATTACGCCATGTTCGGGGACCAGGGTGCCGGTGTCAACTGGTGGCTCGGTACGGGTATGAGCACAAGCACATACAAGCAGTGCAAGGCGGAGGCAAATGTTGCAAATGGAATCAGTTACGAAGACACAGACTATGAAACCCCGCATACCTGCGTGGAAAAACCGTTAGCGGATCCATGCACGCACGGGCACTGGATTACAGAAAATGTCGCGTATGTGCATCAGGCATGCCGTGGGCATCACAGACGCGATGACTCCGATTATACATGTGCGGAAGTTGGTAAGGACCCATGGTGCGTCCATGACAATGTTTACCGCAGGATCTGGGTGTGCGACGGGCATATGGGCGCAGTCGTATATGTCACGATCGGAAAGATTTCCAGAATGCCAAACTTTGGCGCGGCTACAGACTGGGATTTCTCAAGTGCTGAATCATTCGGCGGTTACGGAAGCGGCGGATATGGTATTGGTATCAACGGCACAGAAGAACCGTTTACGGCACAGGGATACCCGGAGCTGACGGATCAGCAGTTAAATTATCTTGCCGGCATGTGTGTCAGCGAACAGGGCGCAGCAGCGACCAATCCTGTAACAATGCGATATCAGGCGTCGCTGATGGCGAATGTCTACGAACTGTACGCAAAGAGAAAGGGCTTGACAATTTGGCAATATCTATCCTTGCCAGGAGGAAAGGGCGGGTCTGCCATTAATGGTGTCCGCGGATGGTTTGCGAAAACGTCCCATGACAGAGCGTGGACGAATTCGCGAGCGGTTTCTGATGAATGCAAGGAAGCCATTAGAGATGTCCTGGTGAACGGAAATAGAATCACGCATGCGAATGAACAGGGAACCCTTAAATCAGGATTTGTAAAAGCAGTCTACAACGGGCAAACCTATACAGGGGATGACTTGTTGAGGTCGGAAATCTGGGTTCCGGGCGAAACTTTGATCTATACGTCCGGAGGACAGGAATGTATTTTCCTTGCAATGCCAGGCGGAGCTCCAGGCCAGGTTGACCCATTTGCGTTGATCAAAAATTAAAGGAGGGATGCATCATGACAGAATTAAATAAACATCATTGCAGCAAACGCATACAGGCATGGACATCCGCATTCCTTCTGACGCTTGCTATCATAGCGGGACTTATCTGGAAGACTGGGCCGGCATACGCCGCCCCAACGAACGATGGCAGAGAGCCATACACGCTCTATTTCGTGGACCAGGACGGAAACCCATTTATCAAGAGTGACGGAACGGAATATTCGGGTATGACAAAAACAGTCAGACCAAATAAAAAGATCACGGTGCCGGCGATCAGGAAGAAATGGCTGCCGGACAGCACCAAGGACGACGAATCGGTCACGCCGGCCTGGTGGGTCCCGGACACGGACATCACCGTATACCCGGGTGATGAGATCTGGTACGATGATTTCGAAGACCAGGGAGACGACCTGGTATTTTACCTGGTGCCGGACGACAGCACCATTTCGTCAGATACGTCCAGTGTGTTCTTTTACGATGCGGACGGCATCGAGATCGAAAGCTATGCAAAAGTAAACTGTAAGATCGGCAAAACGATCAGTCTCCCAGATCCGGCTCCCTATGGGGGAAAATACTGGAGCACGGAGGATGATGACGGAAACCCGCATCTTTATAAGAAAGGGGATTCCTACCGGGTAACCGATATATCCGGCGAGTTTACCGTATGTGCGGACCGGTCGATCGCCGTAACATACCTGTATCCGGTCGACCAGGATTTAGCGGACGATCACAGCCCGGGCGATGTCTTTTACACGGAGACCGTGAAGGTCGGTGACTATATCACAATCAAGAATTCTCCGGGCAACGTCGTGTTCGGATGCACGTTCCGCGGATGGACGGAATCTAATGACCTGTACTCAGGTGTAGTGACGCCGGGCCAAAGCTTGCAGGTGCTATCAGATACGGATATTGAGTTTGTGGCGTACTACGAGGAAGACCCGAACTGGGATCCGGGTGCTGGCGGTGAGGAAGGGATGCTTCCGGACGGACTGACGAACAGCACAACACAGCAGCTGCAAGAAAACGCCGGCAGCGGTGTAAATCTAACTCTCAACAATAACCCGAATGACGGTTCTTATGGCGGACGCCTGACCAAGGATGGCGGAGATACGACCAAATTCGGATCCAACAACAAGAACAATACGGCATGGAACGGAAATATCCAGAGCGGCACCAAAAAGGATCAAACCCTTACAAACCAAGAAGAAGATCAGTACGGTCGACCAATGGATGACGGTGGTGACAGCACGAAGCCACTGGTGCAGGATGATTCCCTGTTTTCCATGGACATTTACGGCAATGCTTTCGCATACCCGTATTGGGAGACGGATGAAGGGAAAAGGGAAGAGATTGTCGAGAACAGACTAAAACAGTATAAAGGCAATTCTTGGGTCAACTTCATCCAGAAACATCCGGAACTCTCCGAAGCAGTTACCCGGTTCGAGGAACGCGAATTTGAATTATTAAAAGATGACTGTACGGATACGCTGGCACAGGACAGACGATCATGGCGCGGCTGGATGGATTACTACTCCGATATTCCGGAATCCGTTATAACAGCGAACACCGGGGAAGATGATACGTGGGTCAATAATCAGGACGGAGAATCAAACCGACTGTTAGCCAGGGTGAAGTTTTCCAACGCGTGGGACGGATATACGTTTTATCAGTATTTCTATGACCCAACTTACTCGACATTCTCCAGCTACACGTTCGGTGGTATGGGCAACGGTGTAAATACCGAGAACCTGACCCTAATCTATAACCAGTTGATCATGAAAGGCTACAGCGAAGAATCCGCCTGTGCAATATGTGCTGTAATCTGGCAGAACACAAACGGCTCTTTCTCCGCGGAATACGACGGCAGCAACGGGAAAGGGATCTGGGCATGGAATGCAGAAGATGTGGATAAGGTGCGCAGCTTTATTTTACAGAATGAGGCCTTCGGGCTCGGAACGGAAGCGACAATTGATGAGAACTGGAAGGATGTCCAGGCTCAGACCAGGGCGCTGGATTCCTGGTTGTTCGTAAACCATCATGACGATTTAAACGCAGCAATCGGAAGGAAAGTCCAGTTTGGAAATACCTTTGAGTTTAAGAAAATCACAAATACGCAGACTGCAGTCGATGCCCTGTGTCAGGTATTCCGGACTGGCGAAGATACCAAGCAGGATAACGCCATCAAACTACCGGATGGAAAATACTATAAGGATGTAGAGCAGTTAAGGAAATATGCTTCGGAATTAAAAAAAGCGAAAACAAAGGATGCTTCCGGAAGTTATACCTTTGACTCTACCCAGTTAGAGACCATGGACTGCTCGGAGATCCGCAGAGCCATCTGTGAATTGGCGAAAGGCTGTGTAAATAATGTTCCGTATAAGTGGGGTGCATCCAGTTTGGATAAATCGATCGGAACAGATTGCTCTGGATTTACAAAAGCTTTATACGCACAATTTGGCATAGATTTGCCAAGAAAATCCTACACACAGGGACAAAACGGCGTTAAAGTATCACGGGAAGCAGCCAGACCGGGAGATTTGATGGTATGGAACCATAAGCCGGGGGATGACACGGGGCATGTGGCTATCTACATCGGCAACGGAATGGCCATCCATGCGCCAGGCAGAGGTAAGTTTGTAACCTACAAACAAGGAGAAGACTCTGGCGGGAAACAATTCCTTGGCTATTATTCATTCTTCGACTAAACATGAAAGGAGGATCACACGACGTGTGCCGCCCGTAACCCGGGCGGAAAAACAGCATGAGAAATTTTAAAACGTTTCTCATCCTGTGCGCCAGTTTCTGTATCATGACGCCGGTAACCACATTCGCGGCTGCCGGCACCGTGATCGCGCAGAACAACACGCAGGATGAAGATCTAAGTATCGAGGCCATGATCGACGGGGCGTCCTACATCTTGTCACCGGCCAATGAATACCGTGCCACATTTACCTGTAATACAAACAGTCCCCAGGTCACCGCGCGGATTACGGATGATCCGTACGAGCTTTATGCATGTACCTGGGATGATGCAATTGACTTATCGAGCAAGGATATCCTGACCATCACCGTAGATTACAGTGATAACCTGGAGGGAGAGGAAGAGGATGATGGATCCGATACTGTGGACCCGAACAGCGTGGACTGGAATTCCATTAACTACGGGATACCGGATACGCCAGCAGAAGAGATCGACTTAAGCAATGGCGCATCAGACACCGGGACGCTGATCGTCAACTGTACCCCGGTCTACGCGTTTAAGACCCTGACGTTGACCCTGCAGGATGAACAGTATAAGGATTACAACATTACCCTGCATCTGGACCCGTACTTTTTTAAGGCACGAGTAAAACTCCCGGCCGGAAAGTACCGGGAGACCGGAACACCACAGATCGAGTTCCAGGATAATGCGACAACAAATGGGGAACGATACTCGTGGAACCGTACCGGGAAGACCGCATTCGGCGGCTTTATTACGGTGCCGTCCGGCGGGGAAGTATCTATAACGGATTATGAAGTTGTGGAAAACCACGGTAACCAGACGAGCGGTGCCAGTTCCCAAAAATTACTCCAGAGAACGCAGCAGTTAGAAGAAAAAGACCTGCTCGAAAAACAAGACAAAGAATTTTACCAAAAAACCTACCAGGACCTGACGACGGAAACCACGGCAACACAGGAACCAGAACAAGGCTTTTCCATAGCCGGACTGTTAAAAGCCATTGCGCATTACCTCCCGGCAGCAGGCGGCCTGGTGATTGCGGTTATCACCGTGATCGTTATCGTCATCATTGTGAATAAACTGGTTGCGCTGTACCGCGAAAATAACCGGAGGCATTAACCTGCAAGGCAGCGAAAGCTGCCTTGTTTTTTGCCTGGGAACACTGTCCGGAAAATCCGGGAAAATTGCCATACTGATACCGAAAAAAGAACAAAGGAGCTGATGCGCATGACAGAACAAAAACAGGAAGGATACCGGCTGATGCACCACTCCAGGCGTATTCCGCTATGTGCGGATTCCAAGAGCGCAGGCCCGTATTTCGCGGCCATAAAAGAAGATTTTACGATCCTTTATCCAGAACAGGCCCCAAAAGACCTGTATCGGCACGAATTACAATATTATCAGGACACCTTCGCCGAATGGGCTGAAGAAAAAAAAGAAAACCATATCAAATCCAGACATACAAGGCGAATCCAGACCCCGCGGACGATCTATGAAAATCCGCAGAGATGCCCGGAGGAGCTGACGGTACAGATCGGCACGCAGGCAAGTAGCCTGAAGGCGGATGCTGTCTTATCCTGCATGAATGATTATCTGCAGTGGGCGCTCTCTCTCGTACAAAACGGAGAGGCGCCGCATATCCTGTGGGCAGCCGTAGAAAAGAAGGCTCCATACCGGATGATCATCCGCAGAGTATGGACCTACCTGGATGAGAGCGGAATCTACAAAATCTCACAGACGAAACTGTTAAACCGGATGGGCTTTTATCCGGAAGGAGACGGGGAAACAAAATTCCAAAACATCAAGATCGAGTTTGATCAGATAAGCCGGAAAATGATGGAAGAAATCTGCATGACACATGGAATTACATTAAAAGGAATCCCGCGGATCAGCACGTTAAGACAAGCCATGGACTGGTACAAAACCGTGCAGGCAGAGTCCGACCATGCAAAGCAGCTTTTAACCGGTCTTACAAAACGCGAAGAGGACATCTCTGCGGAGGAGCTGGAGGCTCTCACGGTGCATCGGCCGGATGGCAGTGTCATGATACCGGAAACTGCTTACCGGATGTTAATCTTAAAACAGATCCTGGGGGAATTGTATGCAATTCAGGAAACGACGATCACCAGGGAAGCGGAGGAAATAAAAAAGCAGGAAGCTGCGTCAGAGTACCGAAAACACGTAGCGGAAGCCGGGTTATCTGAGGCAAAGGCTCGATACGTAGCCTTAAGCCTGGGCTTTTTCTCCGGACAGAACGGACGCAACATAGGAGGTGAGTAACGTGAAGGTATCATACCATGCTTCCAAACAACAGGGGGCAGCAAGCCATAATGACCGGACGTTTGACTTAAACCTGGCCACGCACATTGATCAGTCACGCCTCCATTTAAACCATTACTGGACCTGGGCGCCTGGCATGGACTTTGAATCCGCCGAGCGGCTTTTTTATCGTCAGAACTATATGCAGATGGCAGAAGAGCAGAACAGGAACCGGAAGACGAAAAGAATCCCGGAGGAATACTTAAATTTAAAGCGCTATAAACCGGAAGAAGCGATCGTACAAATCGGGAACGTGGAGGATCAGCCGGAAGATCCAAAGATTTTTGATGAATGTTTCGAGGCCTTCATCTGCTTTTTGAATGACTGGAATAAAGAACATGGGGAACATATGCATCTGCTCGATTACGCGGTGCATAAGGATGAAGCCACGACTCATGCCCACATCCGCCTGGTTTGGGATTACAAGACAAAAGAGGGTATCAAAAAAATCAGCCGCAATACGGCCCTTCGACTGGCCGGTATCGGACTTGCTGACCCGAACCGGCCGCCCAGCCGGACCAATACCAGGAAAATGGCGTTTGACCGCATGTGCAGGGAGCAGTGGGCAGGCATCTGCGAAGAACGAGGAATCCAGGTGGATCGTACCGTAGTCGGCGGGAAACATAAAAGGATCCAGGATTATAAAAAAGATATCCGCTTGCAGGAAATCGAGGTCATGAGGAAGGACACGAGGCATATTGCGGAAATTATCAACCGGTCCATGGAGGAAGCGCCTGCCGAGAAGAAGGAACCAGGACAGGATGGCAGCACGTACGTCCGGCTGACGCAGGAGGAGCTGCAGAACCTGGTACATAACGCGAAAAACTGCGAACGGGCCAGAAAAGCCATTAAAAAACTCAGGGAAGAGATTGGTGAATCTAAGGAAAATATCCGGGAGTATGACCGCGAGACCCTGGATTTGACTAGGCAAAGAAAGGACATGGAGAGCACAAATACCGGATTGGTCGCATTGATTCTGGAGCCCGAACATGGGGAAAACGTGGAAAACATCATCCGAAACGGACAGAAGATTCTGGCCGAACAGCCGGAACTTTATGACCAGATCATGGAAGCCTACGAGGACCAGACGGAGCAGACTGCCGCGCATCCAATGGAAGCAGAAGAACCGGAACTGGGATGACGAAAACAGGGGTGTTACCGGGGAACATCCCTATTTTAGCGCTAAAATAGAAAGTGTTATCCGCAAAGTCGGACAAAAAAAGAAAATATAAAAATTTTATAAATTCTACTTGAATCAGCCAGGAAAATCCTTCCAAATTTCGTATAATATGGATATACGAACAAAGCAAAAAGAAAACTTCCGGAATGGAGGCGATAACCAAAGAAAAAGGAGAAAAAACTATGAAGGAGAACATGGAACGATTTAAAATGCTGTTAAGTAACAATGAGATGAGCCGCGTGTCTGTAAGCGCCGATGAAGGCTTTTATGTGGACCTGCACGGGATGAGTTGCCAGCAGGCGTCCAGGTTTTTGAGAAACCTGATCGCCCTGGTAAAAACCGCATGTGAGATGACCGTGATCCATGGATACAATCACGGACAGGCGTTAAAGGACCTGGTTCGTAAGGGTGGACTTAGTACCCGCGTAGTCAGAACGGAATCCGTCGACTGGAACCCGGGTATGACAAAATTAATGATCGCTTAACTGCAAATATCGATAAGAAAAAGGGCTCCGGGGAATTTCCTCGGAGCTCTTGCTATTTGCTTTTAATACTTGAAGATTTTCAATCCGCCCTTTACAAACAGCACCATCAGAGTGCCGTCCGAATTCTGCCGGACACGTCCATTGCCATAGATATCATGGCAGATTAAATCCCCGGGGCGAAACGTTGAGATATCAGCGCCTTTAAAGCCGGACAGAACGACTGCTTTGGCTTTTTTGCGAAGCTGTGATTTTTCCGCCTGCGTTACAGGCTGTCTGGAAGATGTGCGCAGTTCCCGTATAAACGGACTGGCAGGCACATTTACTTGACCGCCGCGTTTCCCCGCTCTGGCAGCATAGCGCATGACGTGAAGCGTTTCCTTCGCCCTTGTGCAGGCAACATAGAATAGGCGTCGTTCCTCCTCCATGCTGGCATCGGTCAGGGGATCGTTTTTCCTGCGCTGGAACGGGACAGTCCCGGCACAACAGTCGATGACGAACACGTGGTCCCATTCCAGTCCTTTAGAACGGTGCATGGTCGCAAGGATCACACCGTCTTCCTTATGATCCCTGACGCTCTGCTTAAAGGAGTAGATGTGGTTTTTCGCATAAGCCTTCCAGTCCGTTAAGTCCACGCAGGTCGCTGCATCCCTGGAAAATATGCCGCATTTTGCAAACAGCGACACATCCGCAAGCCCGGCTTTTTCCGTATATTGTTCCAGATAGCGGTCGTAGCCGATCTCTTTCATGATGAATGGGATCCGGTCGTGAAACGGAAGACTGCGCATTTTTTTAATCTGGTAAACCAGATCCAGGACATTGTCAAGAACGTACGGCTTCAGATCGGAAAATGCGCGCAGCACCTGCCCGTCTTCATATTTGTAGGAGATCCGGTCCGGATGGAAGGAAGCCATCGGGATATAACGTGCCGGGCGATTAAGGATCCGTTTCAGGTCATGGACCGTCCCGGTTCCATCCGCAAGGCTTAAATAACTGCAGAGATCCTGGAAGCACCAGTGCTCATAGATATCCGTGACGACATCCTTGGATGTAAACGGGATCTTATTTCGCATGAATGCCTCCGATACCTGCTCTAACTGCATGTTGGTGCGGGCAAGCACCGCACAGTTCTGGTAATGGCCGTCCGTACAGTAGGACCGAACCAGCCCGACAAGCTGCTCGATCTCCTGTTCGCGGTCATCCGCCGTTTCATAATATACCCTGCCATTCGCGGAGGTATCCCGGCTGGCCTGGATATCCTTATCGAAACGGACCCGGTTATACTTGATCATCATGCCGGCAGGCCCGATGATACCCGGGACGGACCGGTAATTCGTGGACATCCGGATCGTCTTGCATGCCGGAAAATCCTTCTGAAAATCCATCATAATGGAAGGCACCGCACCGCGGAACCCGTAAATGGACTGGTCATCATCGCCGACCACGCACAGATTCCCGTTATCCCCCGCCATCAGATACAGGATATCCCTCTGAATAGGATTGGTATCCTGGTATTCATCGCAGATGATATGGGTGAACTGACGCTTTAAGGCGGTAAGAAGGTTCTCGTTTTCCTTAAGGATCTGCTTCCCGCGGATCAACATGTCATCGAAATCGAGAAGCCCGTGCTCGTCCTTGTAAGACTCATAACCTTTCACGAATGCCAAAAACTGCTGGTCGTTGATCGACTGCTCGGACCGCTGGTCATAGACGCCGGTATTTTTAAACCGGCTCACATCATTGGTAATATCCTTAAAGTCGTCAAATGTCAGATGGCTTAACCGCGCGGCATAATACATGGCATCCATGCGGGCGGAAGCATCCATGATCGTGAATGCCGGACCACCGGATAAATGCAGGACGCGCAGGCAGAGCGCGTGGATCGTGCAGAACGTGACCGGATGATTCCCGTACTGCGTCCGGAAGCGTTTCTTCATTTCCGTGGCAGCAGCATCGGTAAAAGTCACCATCAGGATGTGTTTGGGGTCAACTCCGTTCCGGATCATGTAGTCGATCCGTCGGAGCATGGTCGTAGTCTTGCCGGATCCCGGACAGCTGATGAGGAGCATCGGTCCGTTGACCGTATGGATTGCTTCCTCCTGAGCCGGGTTCTTTTGCATGTTTTGCATAATGTCACTCCTTTTCTTTTGTTCATAAGTTTACCTCTACAGTATGGCACACGTTCTGTATAAAAATTTTGCGGATAACAGAAATTGGTCATATTCCGGCTAAAGCATGACCAAAAAGTGTTATCCGCAAAAAAAGAAACGTCCGAAAGAGCGGCGGAATGTAGAAAACAGAAAGATGCGACATGCTGATACAAGAAATCTACAGGGAAGGAGAACGTCCGCTCCAGATACGGCATGGCAAACGCGCATGCCGTCTGCAACGACATCAGAACTTACCGGTGCGGGCGAAGAATAAGAGCAATGGCAAGATGGGACGAAGTCACATTATATGGGCAGTTGGCCGAAGCACCGCTGGCATACCGTGCGCAGCAGACAGAGGACGGAGAACTTCTCCGGGTGATCGCAAAACTGACTGTCTTAAGGGGAATCCGAAAATTTGGCGCATATGACCAGAGACAGAAACTGGATGTATTAAGCGTGATGAGCGGAGTCGAAAAAGACATGAAAGAAATGCTCAAGTGGGATCAGGGCGACATGGTCTTAGTCCGTGGACAGCTGATCACGCAAAACCATGCAAAACACTGCAGATGCGAGTATTGCGGACATGTACAGGCCTATCCGGGTTACACTGCCTACATTAACCCGATCTTTGTGTATAAGATCAAATCCGGGTACGATCCGGAAAAGGGACTGATCGACTTAAGGAGATGGAAAGAGGTCTCAAATCGTATCACGGCGGTCGGTACCGCAACCGCGGATCCGTCCACTCATCTGCATGAGACAAGCGGTACATGGATCTCCAGCTACAAGTTGAAAATTGACCGTAAGGTCCGCGTCAGGGAAGACGCGGAGGAGAACCACTGTGACTTCCCGGTCGTCAAATCCTACGGGGATAATGCAGTCATGGACCATGACCTGATCCGGGCGGGCAGCCTGGTGCTTTTGGACGGCATGCTCCAGTCCAGAACCTATGACCGGCAGTTCACGTGTGAGGCATGCGGGGCAACTTTCAGGGCTAAGGACTATGTGGTCGAGATTGTCCCGTACAGTACGGAATACTTAAAAGACTGCGGCGACGTAAAAGATTACGATGTTGAGAAAGCAAAAGCCAGATTGCTGGATCAAGTGCAGCAGATGGCAGAAGATGACATTTTCGGCAATGCACCAGAATCATAAGATCGGAGGAAAAGAGACATGATGACATTGACATTAAGCGCGGAACAGAGGATGTACCAGATCATGAAAACATCCTATGAAATGAAACGGGACCTGTCCGGCAGACCGGAGTGCAAACTGGAATACCAGATCGCAAACAGGATCCATTTAAACGCTTTCTGCTATCTGGTCAATAAGGGACTGATGCCGGCGGAATGCGAAGAAAATGGGCGGATCGCCCTGAGCCTGACGATAGAAGGGACCACGCATGTTTGCGCAGCGAAAAGCGTGAAAGGCGTCCTGAAGGCTGATTTCGAACCGGTGGAAAAGGCGATCCAGGGATTAAAAGAACGCATGGATCAGGAAGATCGGCTGGAACGGGAAGCGCAGCGGTCTAAAAAGACAGCGCAGCATGCTGCTGCAGGGACTGCCCAGGCAGCGCTCATAAGACCGCAGACGGTAAGAACGGAGGGCCCCGCAGTTGATATCGGGGCGGTGTTTCGCGAAGCACAGGACATAAAACAAAAGGCCCCGGTTCAGGCAGCGCCTGCTGCCACAGCCCAGAAGGCACGCATATCTAATGATACGGTAACTGCGCCGGCGTCTGAAAATCCGGAACAGGCAAAAACCCAGGAGAAAGAGCCGGCAAAACAGGATCCGGAACCGGACGTCCAGACAGAAGAACCGGATAAAAAGGAAGAAATAGAAAAAAGCATGGCGGGACCGGTAACAGAACCGGAGCCGCAGGAGCAGCCAGAAAACCGGAAAGAAACAATAAGACCAGAAGAAACTGACGCCATAGCGGAAGCGGAAGGAACGGAGAGTTTAGAGCCAGAAGATTCGATATCCGCCGCAGCAAAAGAGCCGCAGGAAGAAACGCCGGAAGATTCCGGAACTGAAACCGAAACCACGGGCTCGGATAAACCAGATGAAGGGCTAAGCGCAGAAAACGAACAGGCGGAACCGGAACAGGCAGTCTTCGCCAAAGAAGAAAACCCTGTGCAGAAAAAAGAGCCGGATGAGGAAGAGTCCGGGCAGCCAACCGCGGAAAGCGCTGCAAAGTTACAGCCGGAACCCGTAGCACCAGCAGAGCCTTTGAATGAACCGCAGGAACCGGAAGCCGAATTAACGCCGGAGCCAAAAACCGACCCAATACCAGCCGCAGGGTCAGAGCCGGAAGCTACATCAAAGCAGGACTCGGAAACTGCATCAGAACCGGAACAGGAGCCGGAAGAAAGTCCAATACAGGGGCCTGAGACTGTGCTCATGACAGAACCGGCTGAAACCGCAGAACCTGAGCCGGACACGAATGCCCATGAAGAACCGGAGGCAGAGGAAGCGGACGATGCCAAGACACCAGAAGATCAGGTACAGGAAGAAGAAACTGCGTCCGTGCCGGAAGAAAAGAAGCATCACTTCACAGCGCGCGAACCGGAGCCTGTGACTGAGGAACCAGCACCGGAGGAAAATCCGGACACGGAAGTGCCGCAGCCGGCTCACAGTAAAAAGAGGGGAGGCATCGGCGGAATCTTCGGACGCTTCATGCCAAAAAACAGCGCGCAGGAGCCTTCAACAGAACAGGCCGTGCCGGAAGCCGCAAAACAGCCGGCAACCTTATATGATACCCAGGAAGAATCCGATTTTTCTGATGACACACCGGGCATTACCTTATGCCATACGCATCTCATCAAATTAAAGAAAACCTTCGGCAACGCCGCATCCGATCCGTACGTCTTTTACATCTGGCCAACAGAAGTTATTGAAATGTATCCGGATCGCATGCCAACTTCCATCTTTGTTTACGCGAAGTCTCCGTACGGGACGATCGTGCAGAGGGTAAGTGACCTGAAGATAAAATACGTCTCCATTACGATGGATGGCAAGCAATTCACCGTATTCGGAAGCTGGCAGAACGGACGTTTTGAGACGGAGGTAGCCCTGATCAACAAAACAGCGTCCGTTTACAATAAGATCGAAGTAATCCGACAGAACGACCCGGACATCGCAGAAGATGCCATGCTGGATCCGTTCCGCTCCGCGAAAGAAAATCGAAAGCCGGAATACTTCATCGTGCCGCTTTACGGGACCAACCGCGGCCAGGACAATGTCCCAATCGCTGCATTTGCCCGTGTTAATGACAAAAATTACGTAATCGAGGCAGCCGGGAAGGAGAAAAATTCCCTGCTGGTATCCACCGCCAATATCACATCCGAGATCACAGGCCGGTGGGAAGACGGCGCGTTCCATTATGAGATCCGCCAACTCGACCAGATCTAAAAAATATGATTCTACAAAGCGCATCCATGCCTGGTGCGCTTTTTTTTCTACACAAAATACAGCGTAGATAGAATATGTTTTATATGAAAAAAAGGTATTGCATAAAACATAGATAAGCGGTATAATATACCCATCATACGAGAGAAGAGGGCAATAAAATGGGAAGAACAAAGGGGACAAACGTTCAGGTTAACATTTCAATTCCGTCCGCATGGAAGAATGAATTAGACAATCTGGCGCGCATCTATTCCGTCGAAGAAGGGAAAACAGTGACGAGCATGGACCTGATGCGCCGCGGGATCCAGGAAAAATATCAGCTGGAGGAGCAGGGATGACAGACACCTTCAATACAAAAAACGGGATCCACTATCTGATCGGATACCGGCTGGAATGGGACACGGCATTTGATCCGGCCGAAATGCCAAAAGACCTGCCGGAAGGAATCAAAAGCATCATCGGTGATATCTGTGACCGGTACCAGTACCAGGTGATTCGGATACGGATGGAGTACGGCCATATCAGCCTGTGTATCAGCTGTCCGTACACAGTCGCACCCGGGGATACCGTAAAAACAGTCAAGAGCATCAGCGCGGTCAGACTGGTGCAGGCATATCCGGAGATCCGCCAGTTTTATGCAAAACAGGGACGGATATGGAAACCGGAATGCACGGTTGCGACCGTGGATCTAACGGAAAAAGCCTAAAAAGAACAAATGTTCGATTTTTCGGTTGCAAAAGCCCTTATATGGCGATAGAATATAGAAAGGTGGCTGGATCCGTGGAACATGACATCAGAAAACTCAGGCGGTTCATTCAGTACGTGGAAGACCATGGCACGGGTTTAGCGTATCCGGAACTGATCAACGGATGGCTGACAGATACCGCTGACTGCATCGGGCAGGAGGAACTGCAGTATTACATGGACCTGATCCCGATGATACAGGAACGGAAGAAACAATTAACGGCGTATACGCATTCGGATAGATGAGGACCGGTACCCGGAGTGTGCAACGCGCATAAGGGTACGGGAAGGATATGAAAAAGGGGAAAATATGAGAAAACATTCAAATGATTTTGGCGTTGAAGATACCGCAGGATACCTGACGGGTGACAGGGATGATGATTACAGCGACGGAAATCAGGAAACACTCGGGTTCAGCTATGAAGAAGAGACTGAACATCCGTCGTATGGCTATCATGATGAAGAACCGGTAGATGAACCGGACGATGACTTTCTGGATGAGGAAGATGATTACAGGGCCAATGACGATGATGCCACACGCGCAGCAGACATCAGCCTTCTGTTAAACGAAAACGATAAATTTTATAAAAACCTATCGAAAGAACAGATCAAAGAAGAATGGTGCGGGATCGTCCATGCATATAAATATGGCAGCGAACAGGAGAAAAAAGAGGCTCTGGACAGTGCAATCCAGCAGTTAAGCGGATTTGTCCACTCAAAAATCGAACGGAAATATAGGTCCTACTATGAAAGTGATAGGACATTTGAGCAGGATCTGGAACAGGCCGGTAAGATGGGAATCATCAAGGGATTAAAAAGTTATGACCCGAATATCTCCATGCCGACAACTTACTTCGACCGTCCCATCGATCATGAGCTGTCTGATCTTGTAAACGGCATGAAGCATGAGACTAAGTCCCATCTGGCAACCGTGAAAAAAAAATTAGAGAAGATAGATAAAATGTGCGAAAATGAGGGCTACGAGGCAACCCTCCCGTGGTATCATTTCATCACGGGGGATCCGTACCGCAGGATCGTAACTGTATTGGCGACCAGGGACTTAAACATCAACAAGCTCGACATCAACGATCCGGATGCGAAACAGATCGCGGATTCCAACCCAAGACATCTCGGTACCGAATCAGAGGCCATCTCTAACCAGAATGTAAAGGAGATACAGGCGGTGATGCGCCGAATCTGCAAAAACGACGATGACCTGTGCCAATGTATTATAGAACGCATTGTGGATGGTATGAGCTTGGAAGAACTGGCAGAGAAGTACGGCCGGCCAAAAGACAAACTGGCAAATGAGATCAATATCGTGCTCCGCCAGATGCAGTACGACGACCGGATGGCGGATCTTTATCCGGAGCGTGCCCCGAGCGACCGCAGGAGGAACGAGAACAATGAGGTCCTGACCATCCCAGACTACGAAGACCAGTTAAAAGATATGGCGCTCTGGGATTTTGTGCGGGAGCAGAACGATGAAACGCTGCGTGACGAAAACCGGAGAATGTCCAATTACCGGAATGCAAGTTTCCAGTTCGAGGACGCAGATGATTCGGATGAGTGATGCCGGACCAAACCTACGAACATCGACACACCTATTTTATCAACAGAAAGAAGAAGCGAGGACGGGAACTGCCGGGAGAAAATATACCTCCTCAGCATTTCAGTATGATTATTCCAGTGGATGCGGAAGTCCTTCAGGAATAACAATATGTGCGGTATCAGGATATTCGCCTTGGCAGACCGGGAACAAAAACAAAACAGCAAATAAGAAACAAGACAGACGGGAAATTTTCCTGCCTGTCTTTTTTTTGACCAAAAAGTGTTATCCGCAAAAAAACAGAGGGAGTGCATTCGCAAAACAGCAATACAATCAGAATCACCGAATACCAGGGGGATTTTAACCTGTTTTTGACCAAAAAATGCTATCCGCAAAAAAACGTGTAGAAAAGATCCGACATATTGGAAAGAGAATGCAATGTAAGGAGGCAGGAAATATGCGTGGCCTGGTTGAAACGATCTATTTTACAAACACATCCGGAATCAGTGAATTTCTGGCTGTCGACATGGATGACGGCTCCAGGGTCCGCATGCGCGGATTTCTTTTACGACCAAAAATCGGCGCGAAGCTCTGTTTTGAGGATCTGGCAAAGGACCCGGATGGCTGTACCGTATTTAAGAGCACGTACCTGCTGTTAGAAACGAGGGAAGAAGCATCGAAGGTCCTGTGCGGAGCGGACGGCATCTCCAGGAAAACAGCGGATAAGATCATCGACGTATGTGGGATCAACGTCCCGGAATATTTAAAGATGCCGGATATTGCTAAAAAATTGCGGTCCGTACCAGGTCTTGGTCCGTCAAAGACTGCCGCCCTGACCGGATTTTTAAAGACCCAGGCGGACCACAGTGATGAATTCGGATGGCTGACGGCCACGGGACTTACGTATTCCTCTGCCACGACGCTGTTAAAACTGCATGGAGCGTCTGTAAGGGAATGGGTTCTTAAAGATCCATACCAGCTGCTTTATGCAAGATGCGCGGACTTCAAACTGTGTGACCGCATCGCGAAGGCAGGCGGGGAAGATCCGTGGTCACCAAGACGTATCCGCGCCATACTGTATGCAGCAGTATCAAAAGAATCAAAAAAAGGGAACACACGGTGCGAACTGGACCGCATTTTAAAAGAGTGCGAACGGGCATCCGTCTGGGACGGAGGAACGGTTGTGCCACAGGACTTATTTTCCCTGTATGCATACAGTGACCAGAGATTCCGGGTTACACAGAGCAGGGAATCCGCATATATCGCTTCCGCAAAGAACGATAAGGCAGAAAACAGTATTTGTGGGGATGTGTTACGGCTGAAGCATTCCGCAAGAAAACTGATACCCCTGACGGACGAAGAATATGCCCGGATCGAAGCGGCTGCGGGAGTAAAGTACAATGAGGAGCAGGCGCTGGCATTCCCGATACTTGCATCCGGCGGCATCATATCCATCACCGGATTCCCGGGGACCGGGAAAACGACCCTGCTAAACGGGCTAATCCGCTATATCACCATGCGGGAGCCAGACGCAAAGATCCTGCTCTGTGCTCCGACCGGACGCGCCGCATCGAGAATGGCGGAAGTCAGCGGACGCGCGGGTGTTACCATACACCGTGCCGTGCATATCACGCCATATGACCATGCCGTGCGCAGCACGGAGCCATTAGAATACCAGTTCATCATCGCGGATGAGATGAGCATGTGCGACACGGACCTCTGTGCCAGGTTCTTCAGTTCCATAAAAAGCGGTACCTTCGTCATACTGACAGGAGATCCGGATCAGCTTCCGAGCGTGGGTGCCGGGCAAGTATTCCGCGACCTGATCGCTTCCGGAGCAATACCGGTCTGTAGGCTGACCATGCTGATGCGCCAGAAGGAGGGGTCCATGATCGCCGTGAACGCGAGGGGCTCCCTGGAAGGCGATGCCTTAAGGGAAGGCACGGACTTTAAGATCGTCCAGGCGGAGGATGAAGAGATGGCAGACATGGCGGTCCGAACCTGCGCAAAGCTTCCAGTCATGCCGCTGATTCTAAGCCCGGTCATCGGCGGGCCGGCAGGAGTCGCAAGGATCAACCAGTGCATGCAGGAGCGGTACCGGAAAAGCGATATCTCCACGTCGATCAACGGTGTCCGCTTTTATGTAGGGGATCCGGTGATCATGACGCATAATAATTACAACCTGGAGTACTTTAATGGCGAGACGGGGACAGTTGCCGCGATCCGGGAAGGATACCTGACGGTCGCTTTTAAAGACCGGTCAGTCACCATGGAACTGGCGGACGCTACAGATGTAGCCCTCGCGTATGCCATCACCGTGCACCGCGCGCAGGGAACGGAAAACGACCGGTGCATTGTCATCCTGCCGTCCTACGCATACCGGATGGCAACCGGGGAACTGTTAAACACGGCATTTACCAGGGCAAAGAAGGATGTGCTATTAATCGCCACAAAGCCGTCCATGGATTACCACACCACCCACGGACGGGGAGCACTGCGTTGCTGCGGGCTGTTGGATAAACTAACCGCGGCGATCGGATAGAAAATCAAGAAGGAGGGAAGGGACGGACACGGATGGCGGGCCGCCCCGAAAACGCATGAACAACACGATTCACATTGCAGGATCCATGCCAAGGATCGGCACAACGACACTGGCACTCCAGATGGTGCGGTTCTGCACAAAATATGGATACAAGGCGTGTTACGTAGAGATGTCCAGACAGGATTATCTCTGGGGTGTCAGTAAAATCTATGAGGGGGCTGTCTTGAACCGGTCCAAAGGCTGTACGGATTACGCGGGGTTATCCCTGTACGCGGGGGAGCGATTGGACGCGCTCTTAAACAGCCAGGACGACCCGTATGATTTCCTGATCTGTGATTACGGGAACATAACAGATGCAGGGTTCCGTCCGGAGCAGTTTGCTGGAGGGGACTGCGGGATCCTGGTATGCGGCAATAAGCCGAACGAAATCTTTAAGGCGGAAGACGCACTCCGTGATCCTATGATGGAAGACGCCGCCGTAGTCTTTAATTTTACGGACCCAGCCGATTATGACGCAATCCGCGAGATGATGGGAAACCGCGGCGGGGAAACCTCCTTTATGCCCTACATCCCAGACCCGTTTTATAACGGTGAGGATTATAAGGTCAGGGAGTTCTTCCAGGAACTGATGGATAATGTTGTCATGATCATCCGCGGGGATTCCGCGGACGAAAGCTGATAGGAGGCGATGCCTATGGGAAAATATAAGGATGTTCTGGTTCGGAAACTGGAACAGGAAGAGAAAGACGAAAACGAACAGGCACGGTTAAGAAAAGAGACCGGGATCAAAAACCAGGCTTACCGGTTGAAGGAGCGCAGCCTGAAGTCTTACGTAAAAAGCGCCCTGTACGGCACGGGTTACGTACTGTATATGGGACTGGCATTTTTAGGTGTCCTTGCGGTATTACATCCGGAATCAAGGGCAATTTTAATCACAATCATCCGGAACATGCTTCCTGGATGAAACGTTTTCCGACTTGCTATGAGCAAAAAAGTGCGGAAAACGACCAAAAAGTGTTATCCGCAAAAAAAATAAAATAAACAAAGATGCTACATACTATAAATAAACTTTAAAATAAGGAGGATCTGAATGCTTTCCACCCCATCTTTGTATTATTTTCAGGATCTCGCTTACGCGAGCCAGAATCCGCGGATATTCACACAGATTAGTGATCAGGACTTATCCGACCGCGGTATTGGCCTGATTTGCAGGCGGGCCTGCGAGTACTATCTTCACTGGACTCCGGAAGAAGCAGTTGTAAATTTTACAAAAGAGGTCTGGGAGAAGATGTACGTGGATCTTCTGATCCGTCGGCTCCGCCTTCCGAATTATTATTCGCCGTGCGAGCGCACGCTGTATTTATACCAGCTGATGTATCCGGAACTGTTTAGTCAGATCGACCACCGGACATCCGTCATCCGTATATACCAGACCGTATTATCCGGCCAGTTAACCTCCTTTCCGCGGGCATTTTTAAGCGGCGGAAAAAGGAAGTCCAACCCAAATGCCTGCTACTGCCTGATCTACGCCCTGCAGACGTACGGAGGATGCAGGACGGAGGAGGCGGCCAGACAGATGATGTCAGGAAGCCGCGCGATCCCGTTTTTGCGGGAAGTCCGGCTGTATGATATTTACCAGCGCAAATACCGCTGCCCGCTCACATTCGTAGACGATGCCATCCGGGTGGCCGGATGGCGATGAATGACATATATAACCACAAAATACCTGCCCGGAATCCCCGGACGGGCATTTTTTTTATAAAAGACAAAAAACAAAAACATCGCACATACTGAGAGAAAAGTATACATGCGCAGAAAGGAGCTGTGGGGTCAATAACTCACGACTGAAGTCACGAGCTTGAAGCGGTTATGTTTTCATTACTGTTCCAGGGTTCGTGACAGAGGAACCGGCGAAAGCCGTGATTGATTAGCCGGCGCAGTCCCGCCACCGGCGGGGCCGTGTTAGACGTTATGCGGGAAATTAGGCACTCCGGGGTGCTCCACAAGCCCCGGACCCTGCGGCATCCGGTTAAACATCCCTGAGAGTACGGGGAAGTGCCGGATGTGTTCAAACCCTGCAGAACATCGGCGATGTGGACCACCGTCCTTCGGGACGAGAAGCCGTACGGGTGAAGCTCTGCTTTGTCGGTACGGGAATGCGTAAGCATAACAAAGGGAAGGAGGCACCGTATGGTAGCCGTATTGAGTAAGACCGGTATCCGTCTGATGCCGACATCCAGTTACCGGGCAAGGAAACTCCTTGCCAGAAAGAAAGCAGTCATCTGCGGGTACCGCCCGTTTACCATCCGTCTCACAGAACGTGAGACCGGGGACGTGCAGCCGGTGGAACTTGCAGTTGATACAGGATACTTCCATGTGGGGAACAGCCTAAAGACAGCGAAGCACGAATTAGCTGCCGTTGAGATCCGTACCCTGATGGACGAGAAGCAAAGATATGACGATCGGCGCCGGTACCGCAGGATGCGGCGCTCAAGACTCCGTTACCGTGCCCAGCGGTTTGATAACCGCAGGCGGCCGGAGGGATGGCTCGCGCCGTCCATCCAGGGACGCATGGAACAGAACCTGGCATTTTTAAGGCGAGTCTTATCCGTCGTGCCGGTCACCCGTATTGTTATGGAGATGGGACAGTTTGATACCCAGGTATTAAAAGCCGTGGAGGAAGGAAGACCCATTCCGGAAGGAACGGATTACCAGCAGGGAGAGCGTTACGGGATCGCCACCTTACGGGAGGCAGTCTTTACCCGTGACAATTACACCTGCCAGTGCTGCGAAAAGACGGTCCATGATGGCGTGATCCTTCACGTCCATCATATCGTATACCGGAGCCAGGGAGGAACCAACCGGATGGGGAACCTGATCACGGTCTGTGAGAGATGCCATACCCCGAAGAACCATAAACCGGGAGGAAAGCTGTACAAATGGAAACCAACGGTCAAAAGCTTCAAAGGGGCGACATTCATGACTGCCGTCCGGTGGATCATGTACCGGTCCGTAAAGGATTCCTTCCCGGATGTGGATGTAAGGATCACATACGGGGCAAAAACAAAGCTGCAGCGACGGACACTGGATATCACCAAGAGCCATGTGAATGATGCTTATGTCATGGGAGACTTCCATCCGAAGCACCGGGTCCGTCCTGTTATCTTGCAGAAGAAACGGCGGAACAACCGGATCCTGGAGAAGTTCTATGACGCAAAATACATAGACACCCGGGACGGAAGCAAAAAGACCGGACAGCAGCTCTTTAACGGACGTACGAACCGGAACCATAACACGGATACGGGAAACCTGCGGCTATACCGCGGGAAGAAACTGTCAAAAGGCAAACGGGCGATCCGTACCACAAGGTACAGGATCCAGCCCCATGATATCCTGGTATATCAGGGACAGGAAATAGAAGCGTCCGGTTGCCATTGCAAAGGAACCAGAGTCATGACGACTGCAAAGAAATCCCTTCCAATCGGAAAAGTCCGTGTCAGACGGTATTCCGGAGGGTATTACGCAGTCGCAGAATAAGCAGAAAGGAGAAGCGGGGATCGGGACTACCGGAAGAAAGAGGGATGTGCTCGTTAATCTTCTCTGTATTCCGGTGTGATTCCTCTCATGACTAAAGTCACGAGTATCCTCGCACCGAATTATGATGTTTTTCAAAAAAAAACAGGACAAAGAAATTAAAACAGAAGAACAGAAAAAAGAGGTGATTTCGGTAGTCCTCAGAAGCGGAGGAAACTGCAACGAAAGAAATGAATGCAAAAGCAGAAATGACCGCAAAAAAAGATGGGTCAGACAGGGGAGAACTAACAGCGAAGGAAGAATCCGAACCTTTGGAAGAGACAGAAGCTCTGGAACCGATCGGGACGCCTTTAACACGCCAGGTACGGCTTACCATTGACCAGCTGGCGGACGAGGAAGGCACGAAGGTGGAACGCAAGGTCCGCGACTGTGACCGGGCTATCTTAATCACGGAAAGTCTGGCCGGGGCGTACCGTGTGGGAAACAGTGGGGATTTCCGGGAGAAATACAACTGTAACTGCAGTGTTATCGGATATACTCAGGCTGACCAGCTGTTAAACGCCCTTGTAACTGCCACGATCCTTAACATCAAGAATATCAGCGGCCAGGACAACAAGAAGGCGCTGTGTGCCAACGCAGTGAGGGCTGCACAGATGAT
Organism: Clostridium sp. AF50-3; assembly: GCF_003477445.1. Classification (NCBI taxonomy): domain Bacteria; kingdom Bacillati; phylum Bacillota; class Clostridia; order Eubacteriales; family Clostridiaceae; genus Clostridium; species Clostridium sp. AF50-3. The sequence goes on from NZ_QUDH01000008.1 coordinate 90,762, forward strand.
CTTGGACGAATGCGGTGTCACGAATGAGTACGCCGAGATCGCGGCCACGGATAAGCTCATGCAGTTACTCAATGCCCCGGACGGGCATCTAAACAGTTAACTGGAAACGGACAGAAAGGAGGAGCGGAAAAGCTGAGAGAAGCTTTTCCTGCGAGGCGTCGTGAAACGAACACATCATAGCATATCAAAAGGCACTGCGGTCTTTTTGACTGCGGCGCAGATGGTCACGCCGGTATTTGCGGCTACCCAGCCGGCCTGGGAAGTAGACCAGGGAAAATGGAGATATAAAGACGGTGATGGCCAGTATAAAAAGAGTACATGGCTCAGGGACCCGAACGATCACCGCCTGTACCATCTGGACGCGGACGGGGTCATGGACACGGGCTGGAAGCTGATGGACGGCATCTGGTACTTTTTAGTCAATGAGCATACGGGATATTACGGGGCTGCACTGGAAAAGACCTGGGCCTGGATTGACGGATACTGCTATTATTTTGGCGAAGACGGAAAAATGGCGGCGTCCTGCACTACGGCGGACGGATTTACCGTCGATACGGACGGCCGGTGGACGGAAAACGGAAAACCAGTCTATATTTCCGGACGCGGATACATCACAAAAGCCAAGCTGGCAGCAGCCAATACCAGGGCCAGCGGTGGAAGCGGTTCCGGCGGTTCTTCCAAAAGCAGAAAGAGCGAAAGTACAAGCGCGAAAGAAGAGACGTATCATTATACGGTCCGTTATGTCACAGATGGAGGGGACATCTTGGCTTCTTATGAGGGGAAAGCTACGAAAGATTCCGTATTTTTCCCGGAGGTCAAGACGTTTGACGGCTATACCGCAGTGCGGGGCGAAGAACCAATGTTCCACCTGGTAAGTGATCACGCAGTCTTCCAGATCGTCTATCAAAAGAACGGTGTCCTGTCCGAAACGCTGCCGACCGGGGACCGCCTGACGGGGTATACAGTCTCCTTTGTTACGGCAGACGGAAAAAGCCTTGGCGGTTACGCTTCCTACGGAAAAAAGGGTGAAAAGTGCGAACTGGAGGCAGATATCTTAGCACAGAAATACCCGGATTACCATATTGCCGGCGGACAGGAAACATCCTGGACGATCGGGGATGCCGGATCCAATGATTTTACCGTCATTCTGGAACCGGACCGGAAAATAGACCAGGCACCGGTGGAAAAAGAGCCGGAAACAAAAGGGAATACGGCATACACGATCCGGGCTGTCGGACCGGACAATGAAGTTTTAAAGGAAACAACAGGGAAAGCAGATAAAGGGAATGCTATTGCCCTGGCGACAGAAGCGTTTGACGGATACACCCGGGTAGACGGGCAGCCTGCGACCGGAACCTTAGAAACAGACGGACAGATCTTCCACATCTTTTACACCAAGGATGGCCAGGAAGAAAAAGTCTTAGGGAAAAAGGACGAAGCAGGGGAGAAAAGCCTCTATACCATCTACCATGTTGCGACGGATGGAACCGTCTTGAAGAAAGAAGAACACCTCGGCACATCCGGCGAGGAGATTACGATCCCGGCGGGTACCTTTGATGGTTACGAAGAGGCGGACGGACAGGCGCATACCGGCACATTAAAGCCAGGCGTATCCGCGTTTACCATCATGTACCGGACAAAAGCAGAATCGGAAAACACCCTTTCCTACACGATCCGCTATGCGGACATGGACGGCACGGTCTTAAGGGAGACCACCGGGACAGCCCTGCGCGGCGACAGGATCACGATCCCGGAACAGGCATTCGACGGGGAACGGGAGATCGAGCACCAGTCTCACGAAGCAACCCTGCTCAATGATGGAAGCGTGTTTGCTATCAAATACGAAAAACTGAGAGTACCGGATCCGGAAGATGACACGGAAGAGGAACTGGAAAAAGATCAGGAAGAGATCCAGGATGAAAGCGGGGATGAGAAAGCCGAAACGGACGGCGGCCTTATGCAGGATGAACCGCAGACGCTTGCCTCGGCCGCACGCCGGATGGCAAAAAAAGCATCCGGCAGCGTAACGGTAGACCAGGAGCCGGAGGAAGAGCCCCTGGATTACCGGATCGATTTCCAGACGAAAGGCGGGGAAACGGTCGGTTCCGAAGCAGGAAGCGCGAAAGCCGGAACCTACATTGAAGTCCCGGAGCTGTTATTAGACGGCTATGAAGTCGTAGACCTCGCATCCGGGTTTGAACTGGAGGAGGACGGGCAGAGCCTGACGGTGCTCTGTGAGGAGCAGACGGGGAGGATATCCCGGCTGTGATATCCAAAGAGGAAACAGCGACCGTATCCGAGGCGGATGAGGGCGACACAGACGACCAGGCACCAACCAAATACAACTACATGATCCGCTACTGCGACCGTGATACCGGAGCCCTTTTGATGACACAGACCGGAAGCGCTTATGCGGATTCCGTCCTGACCGCCATCCAGGCACCGTCCGGATATGTCCTGGCAGACCATGACCCGTTCGTGATCACGGCGGGCACGGGACACGGGGTTAATACCTTCACGGCCTGGTGCATCGACAAGCAGTATGTAAAGCCGGAAGGTTACGTGGATTACACCATCGACTGTGTGGATGCGGCGGGAAATATCATCAAGACCTTTACAGATTCCGCAAAATCCGGCTCAACGATCCGCCCCCATTACGAGATCTACGGCTATGACATGGATACCAAAAAGGAATATGCCTTCCTGCTCAGCGAGACCAATAACCACTTCCAGGTATTATATATCCCGTATAAGATCTTCCAGTACGAGTTCCGTGCGATAGATATCGAGACCGGGGATGTCTTATTTACAAAGACCATGGAAGGACGCGGCGGGCGCATGGCTGACGTTACGCTGACGGCGGACGATTTTGCGTGGGAGGGATATGAGCTGTTAAGTGATATCCCGGCCCAGGTGCGCATTTCCTCCAACAAGGCCAACAACTTCTGCAACATTTATTTAAAGAAGAAACAGGAACAGGTGGACATCGAGGAACTGCGCCCGTATGTGATTCACTATGTTTCCTATCAGGACCGTACAAAGCGCATCTTTGATGATAAAGTAGGCATCGGCGTGATCGGGTCCCAGGTGACGGGGACGTTCTTAAAAAAGGTCAACTTACCGGACGGAACGTATGAAGCGATCGCGGCAAGCGACTCCATGACCTTTACCATAAGCGGCCAGCAGGAAGTCTGCGAGTTCTATGTATACTTCTACAAAACAGCAGAGTTTACGGATGAGAAAACGGAGGTGAATTATTCGATCCGGCTGCAGGCGGATGATACCGGAAGCGTGCTCGATATCAAGACCGGCAAGGCTTACCCGGGGACGAAGATCTACCTGCGTAACACCTTCCGCCAGTACGCGTTCAAGGAAGATTCCGACAACTACTTTGTAGTCAGCGAGAACGCGGATGACAATTACGCGACCGTCATGATGTACCGCGTCAGCGGAAACGCTCCGGAGCGCAACCCGCATACCGGAAAATACGACGGTGCAGAATGGCTCGTGACCTTTACGGACGAGACCGGAAACCTGCTGTTGCCATGGCGGACTGGTTTTACAAGGAAGGGAGATGTTCTTTATTTCGACTATCCGGACGTGATCGAAGGCGCGGATGGCAGTACCTACCGCGCAGTCACTGCTTCCCCGTACATCGAATACATGGGTGGAACGGTATACCGCCAGTACAACATCCGCTACCGCAAGGGTGATGCTTCCGTCAATCTTTTAGAAAAATGGGAGAAGGAAGCGCAGGCAAGCTTTGATGAGATCCGGCGCACAGAACCGTGCCGTTACACGATCATCTACCGGGAGGAGGATTCCTGGAACGACGTCGGAATCTATACCGGAGTAGCCACAAAAGGGGAGACAGTAAGCATCCAGGGGATCGCCATCCCGGGATACACACTCCCAGATGATACGGAAAAGAGCTTCACCCTGGACGAAGACAACAAACAGGTTGTCTTTTACGTGGAAGCGATCGACAATAACCAGTCCATGAACAAACACAAACAGGAATTCCTGATCCGCTTCACGGACGGGAACGGGACGGACATCCTGCCGCCGGTAGCCGGGGACATGGCATTTGACGGAGCGGAGGCGCACGGATATCTTCCGGTGCATTATCCGGACACCTTCCGTGATGCGGAGGGCAACATCTGGAGCGCCGATGAGCAGGGACCAAAACAGCTGACGACCTGGATGTTAAGCACGAACCAGTTCGAGATCACCTACCACAAAACCTTTGAGAACCAGTTTGAGAATTTTTACGCTGACAAACCGGAAGATGCGCAGCGGATCTTAACGGAAATGGCCGTGTACACGGTTGACGCGAAAAAACACAGCTATTATGTGATCGGGCGTGATTACAACGCGGCAACGGCGGAGGTCAGCTCCATCGTATCGCGTTATGACATTGCCAACTACACGACGGAGCTGGTGGATCAGTTCGTGGAAGACGGGGTAACCTATTACATCACCAGGGTATCCTTCAACCGGGTATGGCATGAGGAAACCTGCACCCACAACATGGAAGTGACCAAGACGGTATCCGCCGGCTGCGAAGTAACAGGCATGGTCGTTAAGACCTGCAGCAAATGCGGCTATTCGGAAACCACCTATTACCAGGCATTGGGGCATGAGGATAAAAACCATGATGGTATGTGTGACAATTGCGGTGCGGCGATGAAGATGAACATCGGAGATGAGATCACGGTGGACTGGGACCCAGGCACATGCGGACTGCCGGCCATGAAATTAAACTTCATCTGCGTCGATACGGACTACAAAGGTACCGGTAAAAAGCTCCTGCTCTGCGAGGACGGCTTTGAGGTATCCAAATATGGCGGATACAGCAGCACCGGACACGCGGTCTACCAGTCCAGTGACCTGCGGACCTTCTTAGAAGACGCATTCATGGACGGACTCAGCAACCGTAAGGTACTTGTGGACGCAGGACTTACAAACGTCGGTCTTTTGACGAAGGAAGAATATGACCGCTATAAAGCGCAGGCGGAAAATACCTACCACTTCCCGAACAGCTTAACCATCTTAAAGGAAGAGCAGGGCGAGGACCTCGACGGTCTCGTACAGATGAGCGACGGAAGCCGCGTGACACCGGAAGAAGCTGGAACAAAAATGGTACGCCCGATCATCTTCATGGATGCTGGCGGCGTGAGTGAAGGCGTGGTAAGTGGCCACTGGAAGGTTGGGGACATCCAGTCCCGCACGATCGACGGCGAGACGTACCTGTTCCGCTGCGTCAACGACAACTATAAGGATAATTCCAACCTGGATAAGACGATGGCATTATTCTTATGTGACACCGTACTGCCTTCCTATACGGGGCTTCAGTATAACGAGGATGATTCCAAGCGGGATACCAGATTCTTCGGAACGACGAACAATTACCGCTATTCCGACATCCACAGTTACTTAAGCAATGTAGACACCGGTACCGGAAACCTCGTCACGATGGATATCGGTATCGCGAATGAGTATTCCGGTTCCACAGCGGCCGGCGCTTTCGAGAACCTGGACGACCGGGATTTAAAGAAACACAAACGCGACCGTGCACAGTATCTGGAGTCAAAGCTCTACATCCCGTCTGTGGAAGAAGCGCTGGATATGAAGAACTACCTCTGGAAGTTTGACCGGAGCGATACGGATAACGTGGATGCCGTCTATGATGGACATTACGCGGCTTCCTACTGGTTAAGAACACCGGTATACGGTACGGATGACCAGGTTTACGTGGTTAACCTGCAAAATGGCAACATCGAACCGCACAGCGTGGCGGAAGAATATGCGATCCCGGATACCACAGTGTCCATGGAATACTCCACCGATAACGGGAATACATGGAAGGACTGCACGGACGGACGCACCACCGTACCGGGAAGCGGATACTATCTGACCAGGTCAAAAACAGCCGGAACTTCCAAACAGCCGGTACTGTCTGGCGGCATGTACGTGCTGACCGAAACAGATGCATCCATGGAATATTCCGCAGATGGCGGTGCGACCTGGGCCGCATGCTCGGACGGACAGACGGCAGTCGGTGTCTCATCCGCGTGCCTGCTGCGTAACCGGGCACAGTCACAGACGATAAAGACCGGCGCGGCAGTCCATGCGCTGACGGTCACAAGCGCTGATATGGAATGGTCGGCAGACCAGGGCGCAACATGGAATGCGTGCGCAGATGGACTGACCGTCGTTCCGGATGCAGGTATTTATCAGATCCGCCAGAAGTCGAATCCGGAAGGAATCACGGAACAGGAGAGCGTGACCCGCTACCCGCTCTCCGGTACCGAGACTGGATATGAGTATTCCGACCATAACGCAGACTGGGCTGGATGCCAGAAGCAGACGACCTATGTGGAGCGCGAAGGCACCTACGTGGTACGGCGCATCGGCGCCGGCACGGACCGGATGGCCGTCAAGCAGGCATGCAGCGTCGGTATCCGCCCGATGTACAGCGTATATCAGGACCATTAACTGGAATTTACACGAAATGGGGCCGCATTTGCGGCTCCATTTTTTGCGGATAACACTTTTTGGACCAGACTATGGGTGCCGAAAAGGTGTGATTTTTTGCGGATAACACTTTTTGGTCATCTTTTTCCCATAAATGCGAAAAAATGGGCTGAAAAAAAGATACAGATAGTGAAAAATACAGATAACCAAAAGAAAATAGCGAAAATCGTAAGAAAAATTAAGAAAACAGGATGGCCGGAAAACCCGGACACAGAAACGTCACAATTTTTAAAAAGATGTAACATACTGAGGACAAGCCCGTGATCGCGGTATGCGAAGGGCGGTAATCCCCCGGGATGACCGGGAAATGTAAGAAAAAGAAAGGAGAACAAAAAGTGAGAAAGAATCAGAGATCACTGATGAAAAGATGTACCGTAGCGGTCGTATCTGTTTCAACCGTGCTCCCGAGCATCGCTCCGGCCATGACCGTCTTGGCGGATGAGCTGGACCAGGATGCAGATCTTGACGGATCCTCGGATGAATCCGATAAGAAATCTGCAGACGTGGACCAGGAACCCGATGAGGATGTCGAGGATGAAGTCGCCAAGAAGGCGACCAAATCAGAAGCCGATGACAAAACGGATGATGAGCTGAAAGTGGATGAAGACGGCAACCCGGAAGACGGCGACTTAAACGATGACATCAATGCATCCAACGCATCCAAAACGAAGGAAGAAATTCCGGACCAGACGCTGGATGACATCACGTTATCCGGAAAGGATTTCGGGGAGTATCCGGAATTCGGATCCGAAGATTTCGTGAAGTGGCTGTCCGAGGCATCCGATGAAGAAGTTGAGGCGTGGTATGCGGCAGCAGTCGTTGCAAAAAGCGAGAGCAAGGCAACCGATTCCGAAGCAACCCCGTCCGAATCCGAGGCAGAAGTGCCGGCGTTCGGAACAGACGCATTCTGGGCATGGCTGTATGAGGATGCTGCCGAGATGGTGGACGGCGAATGGCTGTATGACATGGATGCGATCTTAAGCTGGATGGTAAAAGCAGGCTATGAGAATGCCTATGATTTCATCCAGGAATTCTTCTTAAAAGATGCGGAACTGCATCCGCTCGACAGCTATCCGGAATTTGGTACTGCAGAGTTCTGGAGCTGGTTCATGTCCGCAAACGAACAGGACGTGAAAGCATGGCATGCAAGCATTAAAAAGGAAGATACAGAAGGGGCAACAGAAGAGCAGCTTGCTTCCTATGCATTATCCTTATGGAACGAGGATCAGTCCGATGTTTCTGAGGAGTTTAATACCTGGTTTGAGACAAACTGCGTGATTCGCAATGAAGATGGCGAGATCACAGGCTATCATTACGATGTGCTGTTAGACTGGATCTGCCATGTGGATTTTGAAACCGCATACGGTTTTCTGACAATGGCGGCAGAAGCCATGATGGTAATGCCGTTAAGCATCATCGGTTCCCTGTGGCCGGAAAATTATGGTGCGAACGGTAACGTATACAGCGATGGCAACGGTACAAAAGAGAACCCGTATACCATCGACAGCGTGGAGGACCTGCGCCAGTTCGCGGCCATGATCGCGCAGAACAAGGACACTTATAATAATGACGATGTCTACTACCGTATCAAGAACGGTACGTATGACTTAAATGGATGCTGGCTGCCGGTCGGCGGTGCCTTAAATGATGGCGGTACCCCGAATGCATTCCGCGCACATTTAGCCTGCGATGACAAAGTCGTTATCGAGAATTTCGGCACAAGAGCAAATACGGCTATCGGTGTCAGCGCGGACATGATCTCCAAGGTGACCATGCAGCAGCACTACGGCTTCTTCGCAAAGCTGGGTGCAGGCGCGACCGTAACCGGTCTGCATATCCAGACAAACGGAAATACCGTTTCTATCGGCAGGGAAGGCGGAAGCTATGTCGGACTGATCGCCGGTGAAGCAATCGACGCAGACATCAAGGACTGCTATGTCAGCGGATATGTAACAAACGCTTACGGTTACACTGGCGGTATCGTAGGATACGCTCATAGTTCCGACACATCCGACACCAACAGAGGCACCGTGATCGAAGACTGCCGCGCAGATGAGATCGCTGTATGGACCAGCAACCTTGCTCCGAACGGATACTGTGAGGGACACTCCGCAGTTGGCGGTATCGTAGGTTACGCAGCGAATACATCCATCCTGGATACAGTTGTGGATACAAACGCCGGCTCTGGAAACCATATCTATGGTAACAGCGCATTCGTCGGCGGTATCGCCGGTGTCATTAAAAATGCCAACGTGATCAACTCCCAGGTAGAATCCGGTCAGGTAGGATCCAATGAGTCTTACTCAGTCGGCGGACTGGTTGGCGGTTATAACGGCGGTAAAGTCCGTGTTGGCCGTTTCTCCGGTGACGTCATTGCACCGACCGGCGGATATAATTATTCCGCATGCTTCATCGGAAGCTCGATCCGCAATACAACCTTCACGTATGGCGAATACGGCGAAGTAGCATACCTGTTTGCTGACACCAAGGGTAAGGCGGACAAAGGTGTTCTCGGCGGAAAGCCGGCATCAGTAAGCGGAACATACGGAACCGACGCATACATCGGATATTGGCATGCAGGAGACAAGGGATACACTCTGGTTTCCGGAAATGTCGATCAGGATAGTGCGGATGGTGACTATTTCTATGAGCTGCTTGAAAACGGAATCCAGGCAACCACAAGAGCTGCGGGCAGTAACTCCGCAATGGACCCGAACCTCGCAACCATCAACCACTACACCTGTGACAGTTCAGGTAACCCGATCCGTGGATATCTGTTAACTACCGATAACCCGATCGTAGATGGTAAGATAGCATCCGAAATGACCGCGTATGTGCTCGGCAACAATTATCGTAAGCCGGCTACTTCCACACATCAGGTCGCATTCGCAGAAGGCGATGTTGTTTACGTGACCTTTGATGACAAGAAGGAGACCAATGCAGCAGGAGATACAGTCGGATTCTATAAGCTGAACGACGCAGTGGAACAGAACCCGTGGTATTCCCACAAGAACATCAACGGATTCCTGGAGGAAGAGGCAGTCAGCAAGGCGGGCATCAATAAATCCGGCGGCTATCACTTCAGCATGCCAGGAGCCGACACGACGATTGGTGCCGTATATAAGAAGAGCAGCGAGTCCGTGGAGATCCTCCCGAACCGCGTGGTATTCGATATCACCCAGATCCGTACCGGCACCAGAGAGCAGCCGACGATCGAATGGCGCGCAACTGCATATGACGCAGACCCGGACGTTTCTTCTGGAACAGCCAAGATCATCACAGATGGTAAGGGCAACAAATGGGAGAATATCTTGATCGCATCCCAGACCCAGGATGGCAAGCTGATCGTAAATGAAGCTGCCAAGTTCTGGATGACCAGCGCTACAAACGGTGCGGAGAATAAGACGTTTAACCTTAACTGGGCATTCTCAAATAACAGCACCGTATCCACCGATGGCGGAAACGGCCTGATTTACAATCTTGTCGCAGGAAACGGAAATACCGCAGCTCCGGCCGCATATTTCATGTTAAACCTGACGGATGCAGCTACGTCCGCGATCGCAAAACAGGCAAATCTGCTGGCCGCAAAGCAGATCCAGGACGGTTATAAGAACAGCATCACAACGGCTTCCCCGTACTGGTATCATTCCGTTGTAACCGCAACCGCACAGGTAGAGGATGCGAATGATCAGGCAAATCCTCCGATGGGTACTCTGGATGCAACCTTTAAGTTTAACATCGTGGATCAGACCCAGGTTGCCGTACAGGGCGTGGCATTAAATCACAATAACATCACCTACAACGTAGTCCGTACATTATCCGGTGACCGTAAGAATCCGGAAGTGAAGTATACGGTAAACGGAGAATCCGATGCGGCAGACGGCAGTGTTTCTGACCTGATCGCTACCTTTAACCCGGATTACTTCAGTAAGGATGATGTCAACTGGTACATCACAAAGACCGGACTGGAAGAAGACTTTGCTGCCATCAAGGGCCAGGTCGTTGAAAATGCGATCGGCAATGTTGATGACGGTACCTTAAATGTCAGCACCAGTGCGAACAGCTATAAGAATGCTTACGTAAACCTGAAGGGTATCTCCGAAAAGAGCGCGGACGGTAACGTGACCATCGCAGCATGGGCCGGTGATGAGGATGCGAAGTATACCACAAGAATGATCAAGAATCCGGGCGATGCGCATCAGTACCAGATGTTAGTGAAGGTAACTGCAAAGGATGCCTCCAAGAACACCGTAACCGACACCTGTCTGGTAACCGTAAACTTCCAGACGGAAGACAGAACCGAGATCATGCCGACTGAGGTGAAGATCAATGATAAGTCCAAGATCCAGGACTACAATATCTTCTATACCTTCAAAGGTGACCGTAACTCCGAGATTACAAAGAGAACCATCTCTTACGCAGGCGGAAAACAGGAGTATTTAACGGATGGTATCGGCGAAAAGCTGAGTGCAACCGTAACCAGCTATGGTGAGGAATATGACAGCTCCGATAACAACTACCAGCCATACGAAAATGGTGTCACATGGAGCATCGGCAGAGTAAATGCGGGTGATTCCTTAGATGTAAACGACGTGCTCCGTATCGACCAGGAGACTGGCCAGATCACGGTAAGAGGTTTTGACGACAGCACGGATGTGAACGCTGACGGATACTCTCCATGGGTTCAGAGCCTGATCGCAGCCAACAAGCTGAACGGCCGTACCGTAACGGTCCGCGTATACGCAACTTCCAAGAAGGATCACAGCGTTTATGATTACAGGGATATCAATATTACATTCAAGGCTTCTACTGCATTCTCCGAACAGCAGGAAGGCATGACCTTTGATATCGTGGAGACCAAAAACGTGGCCAAGACGGTTGACGGTACTTCCGTTGTGGAAAAGAGTACCTGGACCGGCATCGACAAGCAGGAATTCTCTGCAGCGTTAAGTGGTGTTGATGCAGCGCCGAGCGTATCCATTCAGGATGAAAATGGCAATGTGGTAAACGCAGGTTCCGCCATTAAATGGGAATCCACTCCGCAGTATGACCCGGATAACAAACAGACATTTGCATATCTGACTGTAAATACCGATTCCCAGTGGTTCTCCACCATCCGCAACAGCCGTGGCACGGATAATAAGGGAACCAAGCAGTTCAAGATCGTGGTTGAGTCTGCAAATGCTGACTCCAGACTGGAGATCCCGGTTACAGTAAATTACCGCTATGATGGTCTTGATATGACCGCAGAGCAGTTAAGAACATTACCGGCAGGCTTTGAAGCAACTCCGGACCACTACGATGTAGACACTCCGGCAGAAACTTACGATGTATCGAAGGGTGCCGTAAACGACCGCGATATCAACCTGAAGGTAGTTGTTACCCAGGGAAGTAAGAGCGAGAACGTGGAAGCGACCAAGAAGTGGTCCTACGGTATCGTAAAACTTGGTAATACCTATTACTCCGAGAATGGTGTTGCCGCAAACCAGGGTACTTATGAGCTGACCGGCGAGATCGCAAACTTTGCGAAGATCGACGAGAATGGTTACCTGGTACCGATCAAGGGTACATGGGAAGACCTGATCGCAGCGAATAAGACCAAGGGCCAGAAGACCGGTATGGTTACCTGCTACAAGCAGGAAGCTGGCAAGAGCAGGGTGGAAGACAGCTATAAGGTAACGATCGATTTCCGTTACGATATGGCTTACATCGACCAGCACGAGAAGACCTTCAATGTCGTTTACACGGACAATTCCTTCACCAACGACAAGAAGAACAACTGGACCGGTGACCAGACCACAGACCCGTTCAAGCTGACCGCACATTTCACAAACGAATTCGGCACAAGCGTAACTCCGGATTATGAATACGATCAGGATATCTTAAGTATTGACGCAGACGGCAATGTAACGCTGAAACGTGAGTGGATGCAGAAGATCATTGATAACGCGAAGGATTTCGGATCCGGTGTATTTACCGGCCAGAAGCAGGTAACTGTTACAGCCAGAGGTAATAACGGAACAACGGATACCTGCGTGATCACGATCAACTTCCGCTACGACCAGGCAAGACTGAATTCCAATACCGAGGAATACACGATCATCCGTACCCAGACGTCCAGAACCAATAATCCGTCCCATACCTGGAGCGAATTAAAGGATGGTACCGTGAAGGATATCGCTTCCAGAAAGCTGCAGGCGTCCATGCACTTAGCAGACGGCGCACAGACAACTGCTTACTGGAGTTCCGAGAATGAAGCTTACGTAACCGTAAACGATGACGGTGTCATCATGCCGGCAGTCGACCAGGCATGGCAGGATGCGGTGATCGCAAACGGAAAATACAAGGACAGCAGAACCGCAGCAATCAACGTGACGAACATTGATGAGACGGTAAAAGACAGCTGTAATGTAACCGTAAACTACATTTATGAAGACGTAGAACTTGAGAAGAATACTGCGGTTATGAATGTAAACCTGAAAGCAACCGGACTGCGTGATAACGCTACCTATGCGATCAGCGGACATACACTAAATAACCCGGCTACTATCCATTCCCATGATGCTGCAGAAACGGATATTGTTTACGAAGTTGAAGGCGATGCGGCTTCCTTCCTTGAAGTAGATGCAAACGGCAAGATCAGCCTGAAGCTGCCGAAAGATGGCAACGGCGATCTCTTAACCGGTTCCAACTTTAAGGCTGGCGCATCCAAGTTTATCCAGGATGCAATGACCCATCCGTATACCCAGGACGGACAGTTCGTATCCACCACAACTGCCACCGTGATCGCACGCAGTGCAGACGGACGTATGGCAGACCAGTGCAACCTGACCATCAATCTGACATACGAAGATATGCAGATGGACGAGAAGGAGCAGACACTGGATGTTACCATCAGCGCACTGAACCGTGAGCAGAAGCTCTATGATATCAGTAAGTTCGATGGACAGGTGGCATTCAGCAACCATTCCACAGACCCGAATGATACCGTAAGCTTTACTTCCAGCAGACCGGATATCTTAAAGGTAAATGCGGATGGTTCCTATGCACTCGTTGTTCCGGATTACGCAACAACCGGCTGGAAGGGTGAGACATTCCTGGCAGCCCGCAATGATTTCTTAAAGCAGGCAATGCTTGATGAGAACGCAGGTAAACCACAGAGCGTGGATGTCGTGATCACCGCGACCACCAAGTACAGCGGAATGCAGGATTCCATGACCGTTCATGTAAACCTTACTTACCGTACCGTAACCCTGGACAAGCATGTGGCAAACATGTCTGTTACCATGAACGCAAACGGAAGTGCGGACGATCCGACCTACTCCTTCACCGGAGACCTGGAACTGGATTTAAACAAGACGATCAACGACCCGAACCTGGACAACACAACTGCAAAATACACTTCCAGCAACCCGGATATCTTAGCAGTCGATGAAAACACCGGAAAGGTAACCTTCACACAGCCGAGATACCTGACCAATAAGGAGTTCAAGGCAGAACTTGAAAATGGCGGAAATAAATATGAATTTATTAAGGAAGCCTGCAGTATCCGTATCAGACAGATAAGGCAGACAGCCTCCGTACCCGCGATGTCGTGATCACGGTAAGGGATAACGCCGGACACGAGGATCAGTGTACCGTACATGTGACCCTGATGTATCAGAACCTGACGGTTGCTAATAAGGAAGTATCCGCGGATTACGTATTAAGGACCAAGGATCTGGCAAATGGTGTATACGAAGTGATCGGAAGCCCGGTTTCTGCAGCTGCAAACCTGCATTCCCCGACTCTGACATCCATTGAGTACGAGTCCAGTGACCCGAGCCTTGCAACTGTGGATGAAAACGGAATGGTAAGCGTTGTTGTTCCGAGGGACAGCAGTGGCAATCTCCTGACCGGTGACGCATTCAAGAACGCAGCAAACGAGATGTTCGCATCCGCTATGCAGCATCCGTACGACTTAAATGATGATGATCCGGCTGACGTAACAACCAGACAGGTTACCATCACTGCAAAGGCGAAAAACGCATCCGGCGATGTGGTCATGACTGATACCACAACCGTGACATTCAATACGATCTTTGAGAAGATGGAGCTGGCAGAGGACATTCAGGAACTGAATGTTAACGTAAAGGCTACCAACTTAACCAAGCGTGTATATGACATCACGGGATACACCGGCCAGATGGGATATAAGGTAAACTCCAAGACGGATAAGAATACGACTGCAAAATTCGAGCTTGTAAACCCGGAGGATGCTAAGATCATCACCTTAAACAGTGACGGTACTTATTCCTTAAATATTCCGGATAGAGAAACAACCCAGTGGACCGGTGAAGCATTCGAGAATGCTTTAAGCGACTGGATGAAGGAAGCCATGAAGCATCCGACCAGTTCCGCAAATCCGTATGTGACAACCGCCAAGATCCCGATCAGGGCAGTGTCCGAGTACGATGGATTATCCGACAGCGCTTACATTCAGGTGAACTTCACTTATGAGCAGGTCGAGATGACCGATCATGAGATGGATATGAACATCACCTTAAAGGCTACCGGCAATGCGGACGACCCGACCTATCAGCTGACCGGAACCAGTGCAAGCTTAAGGGGTATCATCAGTGCAGGCAGCATCGACAATAAGACTGTTTCCTTCACCTCCGGTGACGAGAACATCTTAAAGGTTGACGCAGCCGGCAACGTGACATTCAACTCCCCGTACTATATGGATCATGAGCATTTTGTAGAGCAGGCTTCTGACTTTATTAAAGATGCCATGAAACGCCCGTATATGCCGGGTACCGATGAATACGTACATGAAAAAGATGTCCTGATCACCGTGACTGACCAGAGCGGCCAGATGACGGACGAGTGCACCGTTCATGTAAAACTGACCTCGAGAACCTGACCATGAAGAAGAAGAACGTGGCTATGGATCTGACCCTTCGTGCGGAAGACTTGGAAGGCAAGAAGTTCAGCGTACTGGGTGACAGTGTATCTGCAGCTGCGAACTTAAATGTGAACGGCGGCGGCAAGCTGAAATACAGCGTCGTAGGCAGAAATGATCTGGTATCCGTAGATGAAGATGGCAATGTCTCCATTGTGCTCCCGGATTCCATGGAAGGAGACGACTTCCTGAACAATGCGAATGAGCAGTTAAAGGATGTCATGAACCATCCGTATAATCCGAATGATGATGACCCGCAGGATATTATTTCCCGCGAAGTTACGATCAAGGCTGAGAACGAAGACGGCACCATGTATGACACCTGCACCGTAAAGGTAAATCTCCTCTATGAGAAGATGCAGCTCAGCCCGGATGTACAGGAATTAAACGTTAAGATCAAGGCAACCAACCGTGAGAAGCGCGTATACGAGATCACGGGATATACAGGTAAGATGGATTACTCCATTTTCTCCAAATACCCGGATAACGATACCGCGACCTTCAGTCTGGCAACTGCCAGTGATGCTCAGATCCTGAACCTCAACAGCGACGGATCCTACTCCTTAATCGTACCGGATAAGGATGCAACCAACTGGACCGGTGACGCGTTTGACGCACAGGCAACCGCTTTCTTAAAGGAAGCAATGTCCCATCCGTCCACGCCGGAACATCCGTACACCACAACGAAAGATATCACCCTGAATGCGGTATCTGAGTACAACGATATGCGTGACAGCGCGATCGTCCGCATCAATGTGACCTACGAGGAAGTAGAACTGGATACCCATGAAGCAGACATGGACATCAAGTTAAAGGCAACCGGATATGCAGATGATCCGGTATACGAGCTGACCGGCACGAACCTCGATCTGTCCAGCATCATCCATTCTGCTGATTTAAACAACAAGAACGTTACCTTCAAGTCCAGCGACGAAGCATCTTAAAGGTAGACAACAAGGGCAAGGTAACCTTCAACATGCCGTATTATATGGATCAGAAGCAGTTCATGGAGCAGGCTTCCGACTTCATCAAGGATGCCATGAAGCGTCCGTACATGCCAGGTACCGATGAGTACAGACATGAAGCAGACGTCGTGATCACGGTATACGATGAGAGCGGACAGTTAGCAGACCAGTGTACGGTCCATGTAAAACTGACCTACGAGAACCTTGTCGCAAAACAGAAAGAAGTGACCATGAAGCTGAAGCTCCGCGCGAAGAACCTTGCCCGCAAGGAATTCGAAGTGGTCGGAGACCCGGTTTCCACGGCTGTTAATGTAAACTCCGATGTTTATACCAAGCAGTCTACACTTCTTCCGATAAGAATCTCCTTACCGTGGATGAGAACGGACAGGCATACATCACCCTGCCGGCGACCATGAGCGGTGACGGATTCGTAAATAACATCAACGGCTTCTTAAAGGATGCCATGCTGCATCCGTACGATAAGTCCGCTCCGTACACCAGCACGACCAGCGCAACCGTAACGGCTGCCACGGAAGATGGAACCATGAAGGATACCATCACCGTAAACTTCGAGCTGATCTATGAGAATACGGATATTACGGACAGTGCACGCACCATGGATGTGACCATCACCGGTACCGGCTCCAGCAGCAACCCGACATACACCCTGTCCGGCAATACTGCAGCACTGACCACGAAGCTTTACAACACCACAACGGATGAGCACGGACCGTTATATTCTTCCAGTGATCCGGGTATCCTGGCAGTCGATAACGCGGGCAAGCTGACCCTTGTCGCTCCGGCAAACCTGCAGGGAAGCGCATTCAGCGATCATCTGAATGCATTCTTAAAGGATGTACTGGCACATCCGTACACAACGGCAAATCCGTATGTGGCAACGAAAGTCGTAACCATCAAGGCAACCAACGGCGAGGGAGACCTTGCAGATGAAACACCGGTTACCATCCGCGTGAAGTACGTCAATAACACCTCCTCCTACAGCGGAGGCGGCGGGCACTCCGGCGGTGGCGGAGGCGGTGGCGGCGGAAGCCACAGTTCCGGCGGTGGTGGCGGAAAAGTCACAACCGGCGTCGGACCGAGCGGCTCCAAGACAACCACATCCAGCAGCCTGCCGACTTACGTTGTATCCGGCGGTACCTGGGCATTAAATGCGGCCGGTAAGTGGATCTATACCAACGGACGTACTTATACGGACGAGTGGGCAGCAGTCCATAATCCGTACGCAGATACTTCCAAGGGCCAGAAGGAATTTGACTGGTTCCACTTCGGTAAGGACAGTACCATGACAACCGGATGGTATACGGAAGCGGACGGTAATACGTACTACTTAAGCCCGATCTCGGACGGTACCCAGGGTCACATGCTGACCGGCTGGAACTGGATCGACGATAACGGCGACGGTATCTACGAGTATTACTACTTCGAGACCGAGTCCAACGGAACCCGCGGCAAGCTCTACAAGAACACCAATGTCGGCGGCTATATGGTCAACGGCAAGGGCCAGTACGTAGACGGAAACGGCCGCGTAGTGACCAAGACGGCAGCAGAGGTGGCAGCAGCCACGAAAGCAGCAAACGTACCGTCCTACGTTATCCAGGACGGAACCTGGCAGAAAGATGCGCAGGGCAGATGGACATTCGCAACGACCCGCCAGTTCAGAAACGAGTGGGCAGCTGTCTATAACCCGTACGCAGATACAGCTAAGGGACAGAGAGCATATGACTGGTTCTACTTTGGCGCAGACGGCGTCATGAAGACCGGTTGGTTCACCGACGGTAACGGCGATACCTATTACCTGAATCCATTATCCGATGGAACCCTGGGCCGTATGCTGACCGGCTGGAACTGGATCGACGCTGACGGAGACGGTAAGAGAGAATGCTATTATTTCGAGACCGAATCCAACGGCAAGCGCGGAAGACTCTATAAGAGCACGACCGTAAACGGCTTCAAGGTAAATGCGAAAGGCCAGTGGTAGATAACGCCGGCAACGTCAAATACCAGTAAGCATGACCAGACGTAACGGACCCGCCGGAAACGGCGGGACCGTGGCGCCGGTCCGGGCCTGCGCCCGTGAAAGTTTTGCGGATAATAAAAAATGGTCATCATCCGTTCATACGCACATCAAAAAATGACCAAAAAGTGTTATCCGCAAAAATTCAGGACAAAAGGCCAATATGGAAATATCCGACATACTGAAAACATGAGAACGGCGCAAAAAACATACTCCTTTCTTTTATATAGAGCCCCTCAAAGCGCGGGGCAGCGCCGGACCTCATGCATATATTCCCATTTTTTCTCAGCTCGTGGAAATCGAGTGAAAATATTTCCAAAAATACCGCGGAACTTCATCCTCTCCGCGGTATTTTTATGTTCGGAAAAATTATTGAAGATTCCGGTCACAGAAAAGACACAAATCAGAAAGATGCGACATACTGAACAAAGACACGAAGAGAAAGGAGAAAAGCTATGCGTGTAACAAAACCAGACAGTTTGGAACGCCGGACTGGCATACGATCACTTCCGCAGCGCGGACTATGTGTATTGTTAGCCGGTTTCATGGCATTCCAGAATGTGGTGCCAAGTCTCGGCACGATGAGTGCCTATGCCGTGTCTACACAAAAGCCGGTCAACCCAGACGGAACAACGCCGAACGGGAATAAACCGCAGGATACGATCCATACGGAAGAAGTGTATGTCAACGATACACCGCTGCGTCTGCAGGTATCCAAAGTAAAGACGGCACAGGGAGCACATGAGGGGCTGAACCCGAAAACGGTGGAAAGCACCCTCGCGGATACGATCACCTATAAAGTATCCGGCCGTATTGAAGGGGCGGAAAATGCCTGATCAAGCAGTACGGGGAAAACCAGATTGAGCTTGCGAGAAGCAAGGACGGGACTTATCTGGGATATGGGTGGTTAAAGGGTACCCTGGAGTATCTGACAAAGCGAAAACTCCAGAGCACGGATGAAGAGATTGACATCAAGTATAACCAGCAGGGAATCTTTGAGGGTTATGCGTATGTCACAAAGACTCTGGAAACAGCCAACGACACGAACCGTTATGTTGCGGGCGCAACCATGACGTTGTACGACGCACTGGAGATCAATTATAATCCGGGAACCGAGTATGATAAGGATAATAAATGGCTCGGTGTGACCGTGGAGCGTTCTGCGGGTTCCGGCAACGTTGAAATGGTTTACGTCAACAAGGGTTATGCTGGCAGCCGGATCGAGTATGTAAAGCAGAAAGAAGATGAATCCAAAGTCACCACGGACGAAAACGGGACCGAAGTGGATGACAATTACAATTATCAGGATGCCATCAACGATAAGGGGGACGGTGTCTGGATCGCAAAGACGATACAGAGAGAAGATACCCCGATCCTGTTTTACAGTTTCGATAACCTGCATGTTACGACCAACGATGAGTACGAAACAACCGTTGGTACCAGCAATGCGAAAAAAATTGATGAGATCTTCGGATCGCAGCGCTACAACAAGGCAGATTCCGTATACGGATTTGATAAAAACGGCAATGTGATCAATGCGGACCAGTACGATAACCGCGATTTCTCAATTTACGCATTTGAGGATGGCGAAACGACCCCTGTGTTTGAATTCACGGGCGGAAATTTTAAGAACATCCATTATTCCCAGCGTGAGAAGATGTTCCGCTTCTATGATGAGGACGGAACACAGGATAAGGATATGCGGATGTACCATCTGGATAAAGACGGCAACCGCGATTCTTTGGTAGACCCGACCACCGGTATCGCATATCTGGTGGAATCCATTGATAAAAAGGATTCCCATGATAACATCCATGGTACCAATGACGATTTCAACTCCGATAAGGACGTAAAGATCTTCGTATGGCCGGTCAATACCTTCTATGACGGCACCGGTAACGCAGATGATAACACCAAAGGAAGCCATTACTTCCAGAAGATCATCACAACCAGACCGGCTACTATCAATGCGGATACCGCAGATGAATATGTTTTCGGAACGTTAAAAGACGGTAAATTCGAGAACAGCCTCAACCCGGTACTGGATAAAAACGGACATCCGGTATACAACCGCGTTTCCAAGGAGACATACACAAAAGGCTCCGATAAATACGATTACGATGATGAAGAGTATCTGGGATACGTCTATGAAGACGGACTGGACGACTGGAATGAAAATGCCTACGTCATCAACAGGCACAGTGACCTGTATAATGGAGATAAAGACGACCCATTCAATCAGGAGACACATTACCAGTATTCCAATCGACAGACGATCAAAGTGACCGTTGATGTGGATGGGAACTATATCGTAAACGGAAATCAGTCTGTTCCGGTTCCATCCAGATCCAATTCTGTATTTGCAGGCTGGCTGGTAGAACCGAATGCTCTGACGGATGGAAAAGAAGTCAAAGCATATTGGCGAAACAAGAATAACACCATGCCGCCGGAGCAGGAAGAAAAATGGTATTCCAATCGGACGGCAACTGGAACCACAAAAGAAGTTACTGTTACATTTGATGCAAATGGCGGCGCTTTCCGTTCCGGAAGCGGGGATATCCATTCTACGGATAATGTCCTGTACAGACGTTTGGGCGATGCTTACCTGATCAATAATACCTGGGTAACCGGAGAAAACACTCCGAACGATCCGTTTGATACCCAGAAGGTAGATACGGTAAGCAACACAGCTGCCAAAAAGAATACGATTTCCACAGATGGGTTAACAGGAAATGACGTATATTCTGATCAGACTACCTCAGGCGGACAGGCGGATATGTTAAAACGACTGCCGCATTCCCTGTATATCATGGAGGAGCTCGCAGCACCGGATGGATACGTAAAAGCTATGCCGGTAGCGATTACCATGAATGAAAATACAAATGTTCAGACCACTGAGATGACAGATACGACCATTAAGGTTGAAATCGTCAAAGTAGACGGAACGGACAATTACATGAAGAACCTGCGAAGAAATGGCGAAACCGTAAAAACAGCAGCAGGCGATATCGTAACAAAGCAGGAAGAAAAAGGCGCTTATGGCTACGGACACGTACCGGGTGCGGTTTTATCGATGAAGGGTAAAGACCAGGCAACCAAAAAAGCCTTCAGTGACTGGGTATCCATCACCTCCTGTACGAATTTTACGAAAAAGAACAGTGGCGGCACCTGGTACATTGAATTTGATACCACGAAACCGCTTTTCCTGGAGGGTATCCCGAAGGGAACTTACACGATCACCGAGGTCCGGACTCCATCCGGATATGTCACCATGAAACCTCAGACCATCACGGTCGGAGAGTATGAAGGCGTACAGCTCTTCAGCATGACAGACGAACATACGAAAGTAGAGATCGAAAAGTACATGACGGAAGAGGATGGAACCAGAAAGCTGCTTCCGAACGCAAGCCGCGCAAAACTGGGCCTGTACGACAAAGACGGTGCCCTGGTAGCGGATTGGTATACGGACGATGCCAGTGATTACACAAATGGCGGAGCCGCAAAGCAGGCGCCAATGAATACCGGCCTCTTCGCGAGAGCGGTGAGAGCGGTAACATCTATCTTTAAGGGCGGAGCAAGCGGACCGGACTATACTTCCTTTACGCAGTTGTTCCAGAATGCATATAACAATGGTTCCAATGATATGGAAACGATCACCTGGAACGTAAAACGCACGGCAACCTTAAAGGCTGGTTCGGTGGATGCGAAAGAGCAGTGGCAGATTTCTGACGGCACAGTGATTACCGTGGCAAACGGGGTTGCGCCGGATGATGCACCGGAAGAGTTTAAAAATGCTTATGCAGATGAAGAGCGAGACAAGACTTCCGATACGTTTGAGTATCCGGTGACCTTAAAAGCTACCAAGGATAAAGCAAAAACAACCAGCATGGGCGATCAATTCTGGAATGTCAGCAATGGCACCGTTATGCACATCTGCGCATCTGTCGATGATGATTCCAGTTCCGCGGACTACCAGTCCTATATTATGGACTATCAGTTTGACTATCGCACCATCGCAGGAAATGCCGTAACTTATCTGACGGTAGACGGAACCAGACGGTTCGATTATCTTGCAGCCGGCAAATATACGGTAAAGGAGATTGAAGTTCCGGAAGGATTCGCAAAAGCCGCTGATAAACAGATTACGGTAGATGAAACGGACGACATTCAGATCTTTGATATCGAAAACCGGAAAAGAGAGTTAAAGCTGTCCAAGTATATTGTGGATGGTGCAGGACGCTATTTCGCTGGATATTATGAGAATGAAGTGCATTACACCGATGACCTGACAAAAGCCGCAGTCATTGGAGATGTTGAACTAGCACTGTATCGCAGCGAACAGCGCATTGCAGATCCGGACCATGCATTCAAAGATGGCAATGTTCCGGATGGCGCGGCACTGGTCGATGATTTTACAACTGGAAAAGACGGCTCCTACACAGAATACGAATATCAGAAGGAATTAATCCGGAAGGAACAGATCGGACAGTTAAAACCACATGCAGTAAAGGACGTCCGGGACGGATGGTATTATCTGGTAGAAAAACAGCCGTTAAACTATATGTTATCGGCAACAGTCAAAGAGTTCCAGATCACTGGCCAGACAACCGACATGGAACTGGCAGGAATCAGCCTGGTTAATAAACCGGCGCCTGTAGCAGCAAAAGTCAAGAAAACAGATGAGAAGGGAAAAGTTCTGGAAAATGCTGTTTTTGAGATCAGCAACAAAGACACCGGTGCCATAATCGGTACGCTGGTAACCGATGTAAACGGCGAAGCATCCATGAACATTGCGGATACAGGAAGGATCAACAAGGATGGAAAATTTGTTCCGTACACCTTCCTGTTAAAGGAAGTTTCCGCCCCAACCGGATACGCATTAAATGCAACCCAGCATGAATTCACATTAAGTGAACAGACCGTAGACGGATACGTATGCGAAATGTTCAACAACAAAGACGATGCTTTACGGGATGGAGTCTTCGTGATCCAGAATGAGAAATCACAGATGTCCATCTCCAAAAAAGATTTTGATTCCCATTTATCTGTTCCGGGAACAAAACTGGAATTAACAAAAGCAGTTTATGAGAATGGAACGTGGAAATCAGATGGAAACAAGAAAACAGAGTGGACTTGGACGGTAGATGCAAAAGAAGAAGAACATGGCCTGACCGGCATTACCCCGGACAGCGTTTACGTACTTCACGAAGTTTCCGTCCCGGCAGGATACACCATGCAGAACGATGTATTCTTCCACACCAATGAAAATGGCCTTGGAATCGATAAGATCTGGTTTGACCCGGCAGAAAACGGATTTATTTCCTTTACTGCGGATGAAACCGGAGCAGTTGAATCCATGACGACTCATACCAGAAGGGCAGTGGGTGTCAAAGCCGTTATCACTGACCTTAAAACAGGAAACTCTTTTGAGCGCGGCGTGGAGAAGAATGGACGCGTCCTGTTAATGGAAAGCGAAGTGGCAGAGGGTCATCGTTATAATATTAAAACGGTAGTCACTTTATCCGATACGACCCAGCAGACTGTTGATTCCATTACGATGATCGCCGACCCGGCAGACGGGGAAGTAGTTATCTGGACACAGGCAGTCAGCGACTCAAGAATCAATATCACGGACGAAAACGGCCGCGTGATCTATGAGATCGCATCCAACGACAGCAATGTAACAATTTTAAATCCGGAATCCGACAATGAGGATTCTATCAGCATTGATGATATCAGCCGTGCCGGCAAGAACCATTCCGGCGTTAAAGTGGGGGACAACATCACTTACCGGATCGATTACGTCGGCAAGGGTAAACAGATCATCGTTTATCCTGGAACCGGACTGACACTTGAGCGTACGGACCCAGGCGCCCTGCAGTACAAGGGTGGCTATATGTACGAGACAACAAAAGAATCCGGTACTTTACTGGTAGTGGCATCCGTAAACAAAAGCGCCAATGTATCTGTAGAGATGAAGGCTGCGATCGGAGAAACGACCATCAGCTATCTGAATCCGGTTGTTGTCAGCGGGCAGACTGGTGCGATGGCAGAGAATGATTCCCTCGTGATCGCCAATGCGGTAACCGGATCTGATCCGGAGAATGGCGCTACACAGTTCCAGTATACGGTAACCTTAACGGATCAGGATGGAAATGCACTCCCAGGCGGATATTATTACCGCACAAGACTGAGCAACGGTGTGTTCTATGCATTTGGCAAGGAAAAAGAGCTGAAAGCAATCCTGACCGGAAATGATTATCTGGTCATCACAGGATTAAATGCGGATACCAAGTACAGCATCAAAATGGATGTCCCGGCATCAGAAGGATTCCGCACAGAATCTTCCAATACGGAAGGAACCATCGCAGATAAAGCGACAGTAAACGCACTGTTCACCAGCCACAGAAGCATTACGGCAGAACGTGCTTTACTAAAGAAAAACCAGTCTTACTATTTCAATGAAATATTAAAACTGACAGATGGAGACTACAAATTATCAAGCTACGGCTTCAGTCTGGATGATAAATGCAGAGTGACCAATTTCATTCTGTTAAACCGTCCGACCAACGTAGAGATCACAAAGCTTGACCAGAAGATCCAGCGTGCACTCGCGGGGGCTGTCTTATCCATTACGGATGCGGACGGAAATGTGGTTCTTGATGCGAACGGCAATCCGTTAACATGGACAACCGAAAAGGCCGCAGCCGCATTCGCCGGTGTCCTGGAAGCGGGAAAAACCTACTATGTAACAGAGGTATCTGCTCCGACCGGTTATGCAGTATCTGCTCCGATCGAGTTCACAGTATCTTCTGACGGTGCAACTGACCGCATTATCGTGCAGGATCGCCGTACAGATGTGAAGATCAAAAAGGTGGATTCCACGACCGGAGAGCCACTTGCTGGCGCTGTCCTGCAGGTACTGGATGGGGACAAGGTCGTAGCTGAATGGACGACGGATGAAACCGGCGAATACCAGCTGAACGGAGTCCTGGAAGCAGGAAAAACCTACATCTTACACGAAAAAGAAACAGTAAAAGGCTACTATTACAGTTATGACGTGGAATTTACGGTAAATACGGATGGAAGCGAACAGACCGTGGAAATGCGCAACCGTGAAATCAAAGTTGTTACTCCGCCGGATAAATTCCCGCCGGAACCGGATGAAAAGGCATATCCGTTTGTATGGCTGTTGAAAGGTGATAAGGCGCAGGAAGGCAGCGCAGACAAGGATATCATTCCAGGCGGTACTTATCAGGTGATCGCAAAAGCGGACGATGGTACCGAAACTGTGATCACTCAGATCTCCGATGAGGATAAAGATGGAAAGTTTACCATGGACGGTACCCGGAAAGAGTGGGATATCGTACTGGAAGCAGACCATACCTATTATTTACGAGAGATTAAGGCTCCGGACGGATACAAGCTCCCGGATGGAGATATAGCGTTCACAGTCAGCCATTATGGAGAAGATGTGCAGGCACCGATCTATAACGAAAAGATCGTCGGATCCTTCGAAAAAACGGATTATGCCGGTACGGAAATCGCAGGAGCAGATTGTGAACTGAGTATTCTGAAAAACGGAAACTGGGAAGTCGTTGACCGGTTCACCAGTACGACAGACGGTCCGCACCGGACGGAAGGCCTGTTAGTAGCAGGCAAGGACTACCTTTATAAGGAAGTCACCGCTCCGAACGGATACGCATACGCAGTATCAATCCGGTTCCACGTAAATGCAGATGGAACAATTTCCAATGCGCGTTACGTGAATGAGGACGGAAAGAGTCTGGTATATGGCACTGACGGCAGGCCGACTCAGGTTATTTACAGCGAGACTTTAGCAGGCGAAAGCTACACCTTAAACGGACAGGCCTTGACGAAGACAGGAAATGACCTTACTGACGCAGCCGGAACGGTGATTGTAACAGACGCCAACGTACAGCTTCCGGTAACCGACAACGTCATCATCATGAAGGATGATCCGGTACGCGTATCCTTCGAGAAGACTGACTTCGCAGGAGAGGAAATCGCAGGAGCAGTCTGCACGATCTCACGGAAAAATGCAGATGGCACCACGACACAGATCGACAGATGGCAGAGCGAAACTGGATCTGTACATGAAATGGTAAATACCCTGACCGCAAATGCTACCTATCTTTACCACGAGGAAGCAACCGTTCCAGGATACGAGTACAGCTATGATATCGAGTTTACCATTGACAAGAACGGCAATGTGACCGGAGCCCATTATGTGGATGAAAACGGCACGACCCTGCTCCATGATAAGGACGGATACCCGACCGGAATCACGAAATCCGCAGATGGTACATATCGTGACGGCGCGACCGTGATCACAATCACCGAAAACGGCGATGCAGTGGATGCGGATGGAACGATCCATGCCAAAGGCGTAGCTGAGGAAATCGCAGTCACCGGCAATGTAGTCGTTATGAAGGATGCACCGGTCAAAGCGGTCATCACCAAATACGGCGATGAGAAGAACGCGATCTCAGGCGGTTCCTATACGATCTTAGACGGAGACGGAAATGTTGTGACCGCAATCCGCGATACGCAGATCCCGTCACTCATCCATGAAGGAATGATCCTTGCAGGTGAGGAGCTGACATTTGCCGCAAATGCGGACGGTGTAAGCATTGAAAGACTGTTAGAAGCAGGAAAGCAGTACCAGTTACGCGAGAATGAAGCCCCGAACGGATATTCCGTTAATAACGCGGCTGTTCCGTTCACGGCCCCGATCTACAACCAGTCTGCTGCCATCCAGGTCGGCATGACAAACGAAAAGATCCCGGCAAGGTTCTTAAAGACCACAGAGGATGGCACCGTCTTAGAGGGCGCATCCTTAGAGCTTTACGAACAGCAGGCAGACGGCAGCTACAAAAAGATCCATGAGTGGGTATCCGCGGCGGAAGCAGAGGTATTGGACGGTGTCCTGACATACGGAAAGACCTACAAATACCATGAAGTGAAAGCTCCGGATGGTTATAAGGTATCGAAAGATATCCTGTTTACGATCGATAAGCAGGGCGTGATCCGCAATGCGAGATACGATGGTGATGCAGCAGAAGTACGCGTCATCAATAATACGATCCGCATGGCTGACCCGACGCTGGATGTCAAGTTCAGCAAAACTGATCTGAATGGACAGTACTTAACCGGTGCTGAAGTAGCAGTCGGCACGCGCAACGCCGATGGCGCGTTCGAGGCTGTGGAAACATGGACCACAACAGAAACCGAAGCAGCACATCGCTTATCCGGAAAACTGCAGCCAGGAAAAACATATCTGTACCGGGAGTTAAAAGCCCCGTCCGCATATGCGGGAAGCGCGGATATCGAGTTTACCGTGGATGCAGAAGGCAATGTGACCAAGGCTCATTACATCAATGCGCAGGGCGCGCAGGTCCTCTTTGACCAGAACGGATACGTGACTGCAATCACCGTCCAGGCGGACGGCACCTACAAGAACGGAGAGACGGATATTACGATTGATGAAAACGGCAACGCCATCGATGCGGATGGAAATGTCATCGCAGAAGGTGTCCGTGCAGAATTTGATGTGGCAGATAATACTGTCATCATGAAGGATGCACCGCTCAACGTGATCATTAAGAAAGTTGACCAGGATGGCGTAAGCCTGCCGGGTGCGACTCTGGCGGTATATAAAGGAACGAAGAAAGAGCCGAATGCAGACCATTCCAACCCGTATGCAGAAGCAGATAAGGTAGCCGAGTGGGTGACAGATAACAGCGGTGAATTCAGGATTCCTGCAGATGCAAACCTGGTAGCGGGCGAGACTTATGTCCTGCATGAGTCTGCGACTGTGAAAGGATATTATTACAGCAAAGATGTGGAATTCGTTGTAAATACGGATGGTAAAGAACAGACTGTTGTTATGACCAACCGTAAGATCATTGTAGAAACTCCGCCGGATGAACGGCCGTCACAGCCGGTACCGGAAGGAACTACACCGGATTACACAATGGAAAAAGAGCGTGTAACCGACGCTCCGGCCAAGAAAGATACCCATAAATTTGGATTCTTCCATGGCGATCTCGTTACCTATGAGGTAACGGTGAAGAACACCGGAGACACAACCATTACCATGGACGTGGATGATGCATTCGAGATTCCGGAAAACTTCACAACACCGGTGGTCAAGGCTGTACGTTTCTATGATACGAAGACCAGTTACCAGAACAGCAGCAAGGGTACATTAAATGCGATTGACGGCTCAAAAGCGAATGTCACCATTCTGGCAGGCGGCCATGTCGTACTGACCTATGAGGCACAGGTACTGGACAACGCGAAAGAATCCTTATCGGATGCAGCAAAAGACGATGGCAAGGGTTACTTAAATACCGCAACCACCACAAACGTCTTCACAACGTACTACGAGTGCAGCGGCGAAGATCATGACGGGGACGGTAAAGGGGATACCAAAACCGAAGTCACAAAGCAGCTGGAAGATAAGAAGGATGATGCGAATACCCCGGTACAGGAGCCGAAACCGGAAGAACCGACCCCGTCCTATGTGATGGACAAAGAGCGTATTACTTTAGCTCCAGAAAGGGCCGGAACCGGAAAATTCGGTTTTAACCACGGTGAGACTGTTACCTACGCTGTGCATGTAACAAACACCGGAGACCTTCCGTTAAAGATGTTTGTAACCGATGCATTTGCGGCAGAGGTAAGGAATTACTTTGAGGACTTAAAGATCACCGCTATTGAAGGGGAGGACCTTTCCGGAACCATGAGTGGCCTCGGTATCGGATACCAGACAGCAAAGATCCGTATCATGCCAGGCCAGACAGCAACCGTAACCTATCAGGCAGTTGTCGCAGACAATGCGCCGGAGCGGTTATCCTTTGCAGCTATGGACGATGGAAACGGATACTTAAATACGGCAAAAACATTTGAAGTCAAGGCTGAAAAGCCTGACGGAACCGAAGGGGACAAGACTGAGTACCCGGGCATCCCGGATAAAGAGGATGACGCGAATACTCCGGTGCAGACTCCGGAAGAACCACCGGTAACACCGCCGCCGACACCGGATGAGCCGGAATACCCGGTAATCTGGCTGATGAAGACAAGTGTTAACGATCCGTCCCATATCCTGCCTGGCGGTACATTCCAGGTACTGGATGAGGATAAGAATCCGGTAACGGATATTCTGGACGGAACTGCTTTCGGAATCGGCTACAACTGGAATCAGTGGAGCATTGTCCTGGAAGCCGGTAAGACCTATTACCTTCACGAGGTAACTCCTCCGGACGGATACCTTCCGGCAGAAGATGTGCAGTTTACCGTAGGTTACTATGGAGACCGCGTGGAAGCTGTCATGAAGGATAAGCCAACGGATGTAGGATTCAAAAAAGTAGACCAGCAGACAAAGAAACCGTTAGCCGGTGCAGTCCTTGCGGTTTACAGAGGACCGAAAAAGGCTCCTTATGCTGACTACGACGAAGCAGACAAAGTTGCAGAATGGACAACGGATGAAAGCGGTGAGTTTAAACTGACCGGCACCCTGGAGCCTGGTGCAACCTATACGCTTCACGAGGTACAGACCGTCGATGGCTATTATTACAGCTACGACATTGAGTTTGTTGTCAATACGGACGGTTCCGAGCAGATCGTAGAGATGCAGAACCGTAAGATCATCGTAGAGACCCCACCGGATGAACTTCCGCCGGATACCCCGACGCCGGAAGGCAAGGAACCTGAGTACGAGATGAAGAAGGAAAGGGTAACCGAAGCGCCGGAGAAGAAGGATACAAACCAGTACGGATTCTTCCACGGAGATCGTGTCACCTACGACGTAACGATCAGAAACACCGGAGAGATCGCTTTGACCATGGATGTGGATGACGCATTTGAGGTTAAAAAGAATTTCTCCACTCCGAAGGTACACGCTGTTAGATTCTATGGCAGCGCATCCGGAAGAGAAAATACCAATATGGGTACCCTGAACAGTGTGAACGGTTCCAAGGCCAACATCACGATCAAGGCCGGCGCTTATGCGGTTGTCACGTATGAGGCAGAGGTCCTTGAAAAAGCGGATGAGCTGTTATCCAACAGTGCGCCGGATGACGGATTAGGATACGTCAATACTGCCACCACAACCAATGTAGTCGGAAAATACTATGAGTATAGTGGCGAAGACACAGACGGAGATGGCAAGGGCGATACCGTAAAGGAAATTACCGTAACCAAGAAAGACTATCCGGATAAGCTGGGTGATAAGTCTGATGACGCAAACACCCCGGTACAGACCCCGGATAAGGAAACTCCGACTCCATCCTATGAGATGGATAAGGAAAGAAAAACGGAAGCTCCGGAGAAGGAAGATGCAAAGCAGTTCGGTTTCCACCGCGGCGATACCGTTGTTTATGACGTCACGATTACCAATACCGGCGACCTGCCGTTAAAGATGTTCGTAACCGACGCATTTGCGGACGAAGTAAGTCAGTATTTTAAGGACTTAAGGATTACCGCGATCGATGGCGAGGATATCTCCGAAGACGGAATGGGTATCGGTACGGATACCGCAAGGATCCGCATCATGCCGGGCAAAACAGCCGTTGTGACATATACGGCGGTTGTTGCGGATAACGCACCGGAAAGACTGTCCTTCCTGGCTTCTGATGATGGAAACGGATATCTGAATACCGCAAAGACCTACAACGTCAAGGCTGAGAAGCCGGACGGAAGCGAAGGCGGCAACAAGGAGTATCTTGGCATCCCGGATAAAGAGGACGACGGACATACTCCGGTACAGACTCCGGACAAACCTCCGGTCATCCCGCCGCCAGGCCCGAATGAGCCGGAATACCCGGTTATCTGGCTGTTAAAGAACAGCGTGAACGACCCGTCTCACATCTTACCTGGCGGTACCTTCCAGGTGCTGGATGAGAATAAGAACCCGGTAACGGATATCTTAAACGGCACTGCATTTGGAATCGGCTATGGCTGGAACCAGTGGATGACGGTATTAAAAGCAGACCATACTTATTATCTGCATGAGGTCACACCGCCTGACGGATACCTTCCGGCAGAAGATGTAAAGTTCACAGTCGGCCACTATGGCGAGCGCGTGGATGTCATCATGACAGATAAGAAGCACAATGACGGAATCACCTTCAGTAAACAGGATTTCTCCGGAAACGAAGTGCTGGGCGCGACCTGCGAACTCTACGAAGTAACCGGAACCGGCGAGAACCGGATCGAGCAGTGGGTAAGTACCGCTGCAGAGCATGTGATCAAAGGAAAACTGGAATCTGGCAAGACTTACCGCTTCCATGAGTCCGCAGCTCCTGACGGATACGGATACAGCGTGGATGTGGTCTTTACCGTAGATGAGGAAGGCAACGTAACAGATGCGCATTACGTAGATGAAGATGGGAAGACGGTTCTTTACGACCGTGACGGCTATCCAACTGAAATCATCCAGAATGGTGACGGAACTTATTCCTACAAGGATGAGTCCGTGACAAGGGATGAAAACGGGGACGTTTACGATGCGAACGGTATTCTGCTTGCAGCCGGAACTCAGAGAGATCTTGCGATCACAGGCAACAAGGTTGTTTTAAAGGATGAGCCGACCAGCGTGAAGATCGTTAAGACCGACATGGCGGGCAACATCCTGGCAGACGGAATTTTCGCAATTCTGGATGCGGCAAAGAACCCGGTCAAGGCGTTATATGATACCAAGATTCCGTCAACCGAACACGACGGATTCATCCGCCGTGGCGAAAAACTGGTATTTAAGGGAAGCGCGGATGGCGTCCTGATCACAAAACAGCTTGTAGTCGGCAAGGAGTATTGCCTGCAGGAGCAGGAAGCACCGTCCGGATACGCGAAAGCTGCTGACCAGATGTTCATCATCCGTTATGCAAAACCTGGCACAACACTGACCGTTACCATGCGGGACCATCCATTAAGCTTTGATTTCTCGAAAGAGGATCTGGGCGGAACCCCGGTAGCCGGAGCAAATGTTTCCATCCTGACCGCAGGCACGAAACAGACCATCGCTTCCTGGACCACGGATGGCACCACCCATACCATGACATCCGCCCTGACAGCCGGACAGACCTACCTCTATCATGAGGATATGGCACCTGGCGGTTACGCAAAGAGCGCGGATATCGAGTTTACCGTATCGGCGGACGGCAGCGTGACAAATGCCCATTACGTGGATGAACATGGCAATACGATTCTCTATGATGAGAACGGCCTGACCATCGGTATCATCAAAAACGAAGACGGAACTTACCGGTATGACGGAAAGACCGTGACCGTGGATGATGAAGGTACCGCAAAAACAGAGGACGGCAATGTCATCGCAACCGGTGTCAAAGCTGAAATCGAAGTAACAGATAACCACCTGATCATGAAAGACGCTCCTCTTGATATCATCATCAAGAAGGAAGATCAGGAAGGAAAGAGCCTCGCCGGAGTTAAGCTTGCCGTATATAAGGGCAAGAAACTGCCGGAGAACGCAGATCATTCCAACCCGTATGCAGAGACCGATAAGGTCGCGGAATGGGTAACGGACGAGAGCGGCAGCTTTAAACTTCCTGCAGATGCAAACCTGGTTGTCGGAGAGACTTATGTCCTGCATGAGCTTGAGACAATCAAGGGATACTATTACAGTAGGGACGTAGAATTTACCGTCGAAAACACTGGAAAAGAGCAGGTAGTCACCATGACGAACCGCAAGATCATTGTTGAGGTTCCGCCGGATGAAAAACCTGTACCGCCGACCCCGCAGCCGGCAACCCCGGGCTACACCATGGAAAAAGAGCGTGTATCCTTAGCTCCTGAGAAGAAAGATACCGACCAGTTCGGCTTCTTCCACGGGGACCGCGTATTATATGATGTCACCATTACAAATACCGGAGATACAACGATCACACTGGATGTAGACGATGCTTTTGAGGTAAAGAAAAACTTCACAACACCGGAAATCGATGCGATCCACTTCTACTTAAGGTCCAACGGCCTTGAGAACAGCCAGATGGGCAGCATCAACCGGATCAAGGGTTCCAAAGCGAACATCACGATCAAAGCCGGTGCATATGCAGTCGTTACCTACGCCGCAGTCGTTAAGGAAAAAGCAGATGAGTTCTTATCCGCAGCAGCAAAGGACGACGGACTCGGATACTTAAATACCGCAACGACAACCAATGTAACCACAAAATACTACGAATACAGCGGAGAAGACACCGATGGAGATGGAAAGGGCGATACCGTAACGGAAGTCACCAAGAAGCTCGATGATATGTCCGATACCGCAAACACTCCGGTCCAGGTACCGGAAGAACCGACTCCGTCTTACGAGATGGATAAGGAACGTACGGATAAGGCTCCGAAGAAGTCCGGAACCGACCAGTATGGATTCAAACGTGGCGATACCGTCACATACGAAGTCCATATCAGCAATACTGGCGACATGGCATTAAAAATGTACGTCACGGATGCATTTGCACCGGAGGTCAAGGACTACTTTAAGGACCTTAAGATCGCAAAGATCAAGGGCGAGGACATTTCCGAAACCGGAATGGGAGTAGGCACAGACACGGCAAGAATCCGGATCGAGGCCGGTAAAACAGCAACGGTTGTTTACACCGCAGTTGTCACCGATAAAGCTCCGGAGAGACTGGCGTTCATGACTACCGACGACGGCAACGGATACCTCAACATTGCAAAGACTTATGATGTCAGAGCAGAAAAACCGGATGGAACAGAGGGAGATAAGACAGAGTATCCTGGAATCCCGGACAAAGAGGATGAGGGACATACTCCGGTACAGACCCCGGATGAACCGCCGGTAACACCGCCGCCGACACCGGATGAGCCGGAATACCCGGTAATCTGGTTAATGAAGACAAGCGTTGGCGATCCATCCCATATCTTACCTGGCGGTACTTTCCAGGTACTTGACGAGGAAAAGAATCCGGTAACGGATATTCTGGACGGAAACGTGTTCGGCATTGGATACGACTGGAAACAGTGGACTGGAGTGCTGGAAGCAGGCAAAACCTACTATCTGCACGAGGTAACACCTCCGGAAGGATACCAGCCGGCAGAAGACGTGAGATTCATAGTCGGATATTACGGCGAACGCGTGGAAGTGGTCATGAAAGACCAGCCGACCGATGTGGAAGTTAAAAAGACGGATAAAACGACCGGTGGAATGTTAGCCGGAGCGACACTCCAGATTCTTGACCAGAATGGAAGCATCGTAAAAGAATGGGTCACAAACGGCCATAACACACTGAAACTTACAGGTTTACTCACTGCGGGCGAGACGTATACCTTACGTGAGACCGGAACTCCGGACGGATATTACTATAGCAGAGATGTTATCTTTACTGTAAATGCGGACGGAACCGCTCAGACCGTTGAAATGAAGAACCGCCGGATCGTCGTTGAAACTCCGCCGGAGAACTTCCCGAAGGACGAGCCTGAGACTCATGAACCGGAATATACGATGGAAAAAGAGCGCGTGACACTCGCTCCGGAAAAGGCCGGAACCGATCAGTACGGTTTCTTCCACGGCGATAAGGTGACCTACGATGTTACGATCGCGAATACCGGTGATATCGCGTTGACCATGGATGTGGACGACGCATTCGAGATCCCGGCAAACTTTACAACACCAGTCGTAAAGGCAGTCCGCTACTACCGAAATGACACTGGTACCGAGAACAGCTACATGGGTAAGACCAATGCGGTAAATGGCTCTGTTGCAAACATCACGATTGAGTCTAACGGCCGTGCGGTTGTTACCTATGAGGCAGAAGTTTTAGACGCAGCGAAGGAATCTTTATCCGGCGCGACAAAAGATGACGGTCTCGGATACCTGAACACTGCAACTACCACCAATGTAACCGGTAAATATTATGAATACAGCGGTGAAGACCATGACGGAGACGGCAAGGGCGATACCGTGACAGAAATTACCGTTACGAAAGAACAGTACCCGGATAAGCTGGGTGACAAGTCAGATGACGCGAACACCCCGGTACAGGAGCCGGAAGCAGGAAAACCGCATCCGTCCTACACCATGGAAAAAGTCCGCATCACAAAAGCCCCGGCAAAAGAAGGTACTGACCGCTTCGGATTCTTTGCGGGTGATACCGTAACCTACGAAGCACACATTACGAATACTGGCGACCTGCCGTTAACCATGACTGTGACGGATGAATTTGAGTCCGCCGCCGCAGGATTCTTTAAGGATCTGAAGGTGAAATCAGTCCAGGGTGCTGCAGGATTCAGCATCGTAAAATCCGGAAGTGAAGCATCCGGAAAATGGCCGGAGAATGTGTTCATGAAATTGACACCTGGCCAGACAGCAACCATCGCTTACACAGCAACCGTCACAGAGAAAGCTGCAGAAAAACTTTCCATGATGGAAACGGATGACGGCATCGGATATCTGAACACTGTGAAGACAAAAGATGTGAAAGCTGAAAAACCGGACGGAAGCACAGGAGATTCCAAGGAATATCCTGGCATTCCGGATAAGGAAGACACAGCAAACACACCGGTACAGAACCCGAAGATCCCGGAAAATCCGGAGAATAAGGAAGACCACGACTACCCGATCATCTGGCTCTTAAAGAACGAGGTCCGTGACCCGGATCACATCTTAAAGGGCGGTACCTTCCAGGTATTAAGCGAAGATAAGAAAGAAGTCGTAATTCCTGACTTCCGCATGAACGGTACGGACCAGAGATGGGAAATCGTACTGAAAGCCGACCATACGTACTGGCTGCACGAGGTAACCCCGCCAGCCGGATATGTAAGAGCGGAAGACGTCAAGTTTACTGTCAGTCACTACGGTGAGCGGGTCGATGTTGTCATGACCGATGAACCGGCAGACAATACCGTAACCTTCACCAAGGAAGACTTTGGCGGAAAAGAAATCGCAGGCGCGTACTGCACCCTGACACGTAAGGGAACGACGGAATCCTACGCATGGATCTCCAACGGAACCCCGTACGTCATCAAGGACGAGTTAAAGGCCGGATCTACTTATCTTTATCATGAGGACCAGGCACCTGCTGGATACGGACGCAGCGATGATATTGAGTTCACGATCGGCGAGGACGGCGTGATCACGGAAGCATTCTATGTGGATGCCAACGGAAACCACATCCTCTACGATAAGGACGGATATCAGACCGGTATTATCGTGAAAGCAAATGGTACTTACGAAAAGGATGGGGAAAAGGTAACCGTTGATAAGAACGGAAACGCAGTCGCAAAGGACGGTACGCTCTTAGCCGAGGGCGTGAAGGAAACGATTGAGATCGTCGGAAACGTCGTACGCATGAAAGATGCTCCGACCGATGTGAAGATTAAGAAAGTGGACTCCACGACAGGCAACGCGCTCGCAGGCGCAACCCTGGCTGTCTACAAAGGCGAAAAGAAAGCCCCGAAGGCGGATCATTCCAATCCGTATGATGAGGCGGACAAGATCGCTGAGTGGACAACCGATGAGACCGGAGAGTTTAAACTCACCGGCAAGCTGATCGCAGGACAGCATTACGTCCTGTATGAGGCTGGAACCGTAGACGGATATTATTACAGCCACGATGTAGAATTTATCGTAAACGATGATGGCAGGGAACAGGTTGTGGAGATGCGCAACCGGGAAATCAAGGTGGTAACCCCGCCGGATGAATTCCCGCCGAAAGTACCGGAAAACCCGGATAATCCAATTATCTGGCTTCTGAAAAACGAAGTCGGAGACCCGGACCATATCCTTCAGGGCGGCACCTTCCAGGTACTCGATGAAAACGGCGCCATCGTAATCGATAGCTTTACCATGAACGGAACATGGCAGGAGTGGGATGTTGTGTTAAAGGCTGACCACAGCTACTACTTACACGAGGTCAACCCGCCGGCCGGATACGCGAAAGCGGATGATGTGAAGTTCACGGTTGGTCATTATGGCGAAGATATCCAGGCAGTCATGACAGATAAGAAAACGGACATCAAGGTCAAGAAGACAGATTCCACGACAGGCAAGGCTTTAGCCGGAGCCGTCCTCACGGTTTACAAGGGCCCGAAGAAAGAACCGTATGCCGTATATGACGAAGCGGACAAGGTAGCTGAGTGGACAACGGACGAAACAGGAGAATTCAAACTCGTTGGCGAACTAATAGCCGGACAGGTATACACCCTGCACGAGACCGGTACGGTGGATGGTTATTATTACAGCCACGATGTAGAATTTACCGTAAACGATGATGGCAGGGAACAGGTTGTGGAGATGCGCAACCGGGAAATTAAGGTGGTAACCCCGCCGGATGAATTCCCGCCGAAAGTACCGGAAAATCCGGAAAATCCAATTATCTGGCTTCTGAAAAACGGAGTCGGAGACCCGGATCACATTCTTCAGGGCGGTACCTTCCAGGTACTCGATGAAAATGGGGTCATCGTAATCGATAACTTCACCATGAACGGAACATGGCAGGAATGGGATATCGTGTTAAAGGCTGACCACAGCTACTACTTACACGAGGTCAACCCGCCGGAAGGATATGCGAAAGCAGATGATGTGAAGTTCACGGTAGGACATTACGGCGAAGACGTCCAGGCTGTCATGACCGATAAGAAGCTGCCGACGAAAGTTACCTTTACGAAGGAAGATTTCGCAGGAAACGAAATTTCCGGTGCGGAATGCGAACTGAAACGCGTGGAACCGAACGGAACCACAACGGTCATCGACCAGTGGACCTCAGACGGTACTTCCCACGTGATGGAAGATAAGCTGACCGGTGATACGACTTACCGTTATCACGAGGAGAACGCTCCGGATGGCTTCGGATTCAGCGAAGACATTGAGTTCACGGTTGACAAGGACGGCAAGGTAGTCAATGCCCACTATGTAGACCGTGACGGCAACAAAGTCCTTTACGATAAGGACGGATACCCGACCACGATCAAGGTCCTGCCGGATGGTTCTTACGCAGACGGCGAGACCAAGATCACAATTGACGGAAACGGCAATGCGGTTGATAAAAAGGGCAACATCCATGCAGAAGGCGTGAAACTCGATATCGCGATCACCGATAATGTGATCCGGATGAAAGATGCACCGACGGAAATGATCTTCATCAAGAAGTCAACTTCCGGAAGCGTCTTAACCGGCGGACAGTTCGTGATCTGTGATAAGAGCGGAACCCCGATGCGGGCACTGACCGATACAGCCATTGATTCCGTTGATCACGATGGAACGATCAAACAGGGTGAAGTGCTTAAGTTTGCAGCAACCAAGGACGGTATCAACATCACAAGACAGTTAAACGGCGGCGAAACTTATCTTCTTAAAGAAGAAAAGGCACCGTCCGGATATGAACTGGCATCCGATGTATTCTTTACCGTGCCGCGAAACGGCAGACAGATCACAGTAACCATGAATGACTCACAGAAACCTGATAAGCCGAACAAACCTGGTGGTGGCGGAGGCGGAGGACATACACCGACTCCGAAGAAACCGTCCGTAACCGTTTATAAGTACGATGGTAATACAATGGCTTCCATTGCCGGAGTAAGATTCACCGTCTACAAAGACGGTAATGAATTACGGAAGGTAACCACAGACCAGAGCGGATACGCAAATGTAACAAACCTTGCAGATGGCAGCTACCGTATCGTTGAGACGGAAGCAGCAGCCGGATACAAGGCAACCCCCCAGGAATTCAGCTTCACCGTAAGGAACGAATCCGTAGTCGGAGGCGTCACTACCTTCCATGTAGCCAACTATAAGGAAACCGTAGTGGTGGTCACCAAACGCGACGGAGACGACGGTACGGCATTGGCCGGAGCCCAGTTGCGGATCGTGGCTGAAAATGGAGAAATTGCTTACGAGGGAACGACGGATGAGAACGGGCAGATCTTCTTCCCGGCATACACCGCCGGACACTACGCAGTCGTCGAACTGAAAGCACCGGATGGATACAACATTGTGGACGGTTACATTACCTTCCATGTATCCGAGGATGGTACCGTCACAGGCGATACGACAATGTACGACTACAAGATCCCGCGAAAGGGCAAGATCACGGCGAAGTATGAAAACAGCTTCCGCCGGGGCGGATGGTATGATTCAGACGGTCACTGGCACCAGCTGCCACGCACTGGTGACGAGACGGATAACAGGATCCCGTTCCTGTTTGCCTTCTCTGCTGCAGGACTGGGAATCATCTTCGCAGGCAGAAGACGCAGAAAGAAACGCCAGTAACAAAAAACGCATAGCTTATTGAAAGGGCCGGGGAGCGATTCCCCGGTCCTTTTTATGAACCAAAAAGTGTTATCCGCAAAAGAAACGGGCACAGTCATATCCGACATACTGAACATCGGACTTGGTCCATGACTGCATTTTCTGCAGGTTTTTGCTGCCGGAAAGAATTTCGCCACAAAATTTAGCGTTCCGAAACACATACTTCTTATGTTCATATAAATGCATAAGAAATGGAGGGAATGATAATGGCAAAATTGACAAGAAAGGCACTGATTGAGCTTTTAGAGCGGGGAGAAAATCTGTACGTCGTATGCGTTTCATCGGCCTATATCCGCGATGCGCAGTATTATGGGTCACCGTTTTCGAATGACGATCATGAGAGCGGATCAGACGAAGGCGATGATGTCCAAAAGGATGATGACGGCTGGGTTGATTATGAGCCAAGAGATTTTCTTGGAACGGTAGCAGCCGCAAATGAGGCTGAAGCATGTCTGAAGATCGCTGAAAAATGCAATTATGACTGGACACATTTGGAAGCTTACGATGTGCTGGACGCTGACGAGTAGACGGTTAGCTGCATGACCGGAGTTGACGAGCATACATTTGCGAAAAAAGGTTCTAAAATAAGGAGGAGACATGATTATCGAAGACAGCATGGTATCGCTCGCAAAGCGGTACACCAAACTGGAATTTCATGAAAAGACAAAACGGTATTACGGCACCTGTCCGTTTTGTCATTCCGGTGCGGACATGTTCTGTGCCGATAACAAAAACGGGGTCTTCTGGTGTTATGCCTGTGGGAAGCATGGTAATATGGATGACTTTAAGATCCTGATGGGACAGGAAAAACCTGAGATGCCGCAGGAACCGGATGACGAGGAACTGCAGACCATTTATGAGGCGGCAGCCGTCTTTTATTTCCGGTACCTGATGGAACACCGGGATTCGGACGCATTCCGGTATATCACGAAAACGAGGAAACTGCCGGAAAGCACACTTTCCGCATTCGGGCTCGGTTACGCCCCGGCGGAAAACGCGATGCTGTATCAGTATCTATCGGAACGATTTTCCGAACAGCAGATCTATGCTTCCGGACTGGTCAAACATGGGAAGGACGGACAGCCGTATGACATGTTTCGCAACCGCATCATGTTCCCGATCCTGAACCGGAAGGGACGTACCGTGGCATTTGGTGGCAGAAGACTGGGGGACGGTTACGGTCCCAAGTATTTAAACAGTGCGGAGAACCGGATCTTCAGCAAACATACGATCCTGTACGGTTTCCAGACAGCCATCGCTGCTGCAGAGGAGGAGAAGTCGATCGTAATCGGGGAAGGATATATGGACCTGATTGCAATGCAGACGCACGGGATCCGCAATTCCGCAGCTGTCCTTGGAACAGCACTGACGGAGGAACATGCGAACATGATCCGTAATTTTTACAGCCATGTCTGCCTGTCTTTAGACAGCGACGGACCGGGTATCCGCGCCGCAGCGCGTTCCATTCCGATCTTACAGAACGCGGGGCTGCAGGTAAGTATCCTGCACACATCACCGGCGAAAGACCCGGATGAGTTTTTACAGACATACGGGGAGGAAGAATTCCGTAAGCGGATCGAAAACGGGCTTGACCCGGAACGGTTTCTGGTGCGGGCAGCCGATGCCCCGGAGGAGGAGTTTATCAGACAAATGATTAAAAAAATGTAAGACATAAGGTTCCTGGCTTTGCGGCCGGAACCTTATTTTTGCTTATAAAAGGCTGTCGTTAAGGTTCGAGACTGATTTTAAGGGGTGTTCCCGGGGAACACCCATGAAACGCACCAAAAAGTGTTATCCGCAAAAGAAACACCGCATGCCAACATCCGACATACTGAAGAAAATCCATTCATGCCCCATAAGGACTTCCGGCCGGGGTATGTGAAACGGGATGCAAACAGGAGGAATCAATGGAACAGGCAATACTGCATCATTACAAACATATCGTAAAGAAAATTAATCAACTTGCGCCGGCCATGGAAAAACTTTCCGAAGAAGAAATGAAAGCAAAAACGAAAGAATTCCAGGAACGGTATCGGAAAGGCACACCCTTAAGCAAATTGCTTCCGGAAGCCTTTGCCCTGGTTCGCGAAGCCGCAAAACGGACCCTCGGATACGGGCAGTACGATGTCCAGCTGATCGGTGGGCTGGCGCTGCATGACGGGCTGATCGCCGAAATGAAGACCGGTGAGGGAAAAACCCTGGTGTCCACGGCACCGGCGTACCTAAACGCGCTGACTGGAAAGGGTGTCCACATCGTGACCGTTAACGATTACCTGGCGGAACGTGACGCGGAATGGATGGGGCAGATTCACCGCATGTTAGGCTTGAGTGTCGGATGCGTGTTAAACCAGATGGATAACACCGCACGAAGAAAGGCCTACGCGTGTGATATCACTTATGTGACCAATAACGAGCTGGGATTTGATTATCTGCGTGACAACATGGTCCAGTCCCTAAATGACCGGGTACTCCGGGGGCTCCATTACTGTATCATCGACGAGGCGGACTCTGTCCTGATCGATGAG
Source organism: Clostridium sp. AF50-3 (assembly GCF_003477445.1). NCBI lineage: Bacteria > Bacillati > Bacillota > Clostridia > Eubacteriales > Clostridiaceae > Clostridium > Clostridium sp. AF50-3. The sequence goes on from NZ_QUDH01000008.1 coordinate 133,078, forward strand.
GCGAGGACCCCGCTCATCATCTCCGGTGCCGGCACGAACGTGCCAAAATTATACCATCTCTGCGACGTTTTAGCCAGACAGATGGAAAAAGGAAGCGTATCCGACCGGTTTTCCAAGGCGAAAGCATATGCCGGGGAAGAGTTTACGGAGACTGGCGATTTCATCGTGGATGAAGACAACCGGACAATCTTTCTGACCGCGGACGGAGAAAAGAAAGTAGAAGGATTTTTCGGCCTTTCAAACTTTTCCGATGAGCAGAACGTAGATATCCGGCACCACATCCTTTTGGCCATTCAGGCACATTATCTCATGAAGCGGGATGTGGACTACATCGTCCGGGATGGGGAGGTCCTGATCGTGGATACCTTTACCGGAAGGGTTATGGAAGGCAGGCGCTATTCAGACGGGCTCCACCAGGCGATCGAAGCGAAGGAACGCGTGGAGATTCAGGCGGAAAACCTGACACAGGCGACCATCACCCTCCAGAATTTCTTTAATAAATACGAAAAAAAGAGCGGCATGACGGGAACCGGAGCGTCGGAGCGCAGGGAATTCAGGGAAACGTACCACATGGACGTATTAAAGATCCCGACCAACCGTCCCGTCATCCGAAAGGACCTGCCGGATCACATCTACCGGACGAAGCAGGAAAAATTTGAGGCTGTGGTCCGGGAGATCCAGGATGCGCATGAGAAAGGGCAGCCGGTTTTAGTAGGAACGGTCTCCATCGAGGTATCGGAAAAACTCAGCCGGATGCTGCAAAAAGCCGGTATCCACCATCAGGTCTTGAACGCAAAATTTGACAAGGAGGAAGCGGATATCGTCGCAAAAGCAGGGGAACCTGGCATGGTAACGATCGCCACCAATATGGCGGGCCGTGGTACGGATATTAAAATCCCGGAGGAATCAAAGGCGGCGGGAGGATTAAAAGTCATCGGCACGGAACGTCACGAATCCAAGCGGATCGATGACCAGTTAAGGGGCCGTTCCGGAAGGCAGGGAGACCCGGGCGAGTCCAGGTTCTTTGTTTCCTTAGAAGATGACCTGATCGTTTATAACGGCAAAGAATCCCTCACGGAAGAGTTAAAGAAGCAGCAGATTCCGCCGGGAGCACCGTTCATGGACCAGCGGGCTGCAGTTTTAGTCAACCGAGCACAGGAAAAGGTGGAGCTGGACCATTTCGGCATGAGAGAGAGTCTGATGCATTACGACGCATTAAACCATATCCAGAGGGAGCACATCTACCGGTACCGACAGGATATCCTGGAGGATACCAGACTGCATGAGGAAGTTCTTAACATGTTCCGCCATGTTGTGGCGGAAAAAGCGGAACACGCGATAAAAGGGAAACGGAAAGATCCTGCAGTGCTCCAGACGGCCGTTGGACGTTTCCTGGACAGGGAAGTGACGGATGACCGTTACAAAAAGAAACGGACGCCGGCACTCGTGACCCTGATCGCAAACGATGCAGCAGACCGGTACGATACCATGGTAGCTGCGATTGGAAACCCGGAACGGTTCGCAGCAGTGGAACGCAACCTCTGTCTCAGGGTTTTGGATACCTTGTGGGTCCTGCACCTTTCAGAGATGGAAAAACTCCAGGAGATCGTCCGCTACCAGACCATCGGGCAGAAGGACCCGCTTGTGACTTACCGGATGGAAGCCGCAAGGATGTATGATGCCCTGTTAAGGTCAATTGAGGAGAATACCGTAGAAGCATTAAACGGACTCCGCGGCAGAAATGACGGCAGCCGTACACATACTGAAGGAAACGGTTTACCGGAGACGCCGGGGAAGGAGTGACCAATTATGAGGACAGAGATCCCGTCAGTGAAAGAGATTTTTCTGGTCGAAGACCAGAACGCCAGGAATGTTTACGTCTTAAATGGATTTTCCAGGATTGAGGTCGCGGATGAAAGAATCCCGCAGGACTGGAATATTGCGGAAGGGACGGAAGACTTACAGGAGACACAGGATGAGGAGGGTATGGCGCAGGCAGTCGGGGATCCGCTCTATTCCATTCGGGTCTATTTCCCGGATGAAATGGTTGTCATCCTCGGGTATTACGAAGCGGCATATGATGCAAAAAAATACCGCGACAACATGCTCCAGGCGTTCTTAAACGGAGAGGCTTTCTTTTCACTGGCGCCGGATGCGGATGACCCCACGATCGAACCGATGAACATGACACCTGAGCAGACAAGCCGGTAAGCGAGAAACAGGAAAGGAGATCGAATGGCAGTTTATAAAAAGAGGCTTCTGACTGCAAAGCCGGATCAGGCGGAAGAAGAGCCAAGTTTAAAAAAACGCTATGAAGCAAAACCAAAGGAAGAACTCACGGTCCAGAGCCGTGGATTCATCCGTTTGAGAAAACTGTATTTTAACGTGATGAAAACGGTCATGGGGGTCTTTGCCATGATCGGGGCAATTTCGATCCTGCGTCCGGAACTGCGCACGGTCCTGATTGGACTGTTGGCGGAAGCGATCCGGGAATTGCAGGGATTTTAGAAAAAAATGATGCAAAAGCCGTCCAGGAAACCGGGCGGCTTTTTTTTGCTGTGTACCGCGATGGAAAATGTGCCAAAAAGTGTTATCCGCAAAACGTGACATAGAAAAGGCGGATGAGTCGGGCTGTTTTGCCGGTGAGGCATTCAGAAAAGTTTTACATACTGATAGGGAAACCGGACCGGACCGCCCGGGACCGGAGCTGAACAACATAAAAGAAAGGAGTGCAGCAGATGCTGTTTGGAAAGAAAGAAAAGAAAAAGAAACAGGATCAGAAGATGCAGGCGACAAAGATCCCGGTCGCAAAAACGCAGAGCGCCTCGGGAAAAAGGAAGAGAGCGGATTCCAGTCGAAGTTTGCCGGCGACGTCGGAAGCTTAACGGAACCAAAGCAGGAGCGTGAGATCGCATCACCGAAGGAAGCGACTCTGGAAGCCCCGGGAAACCGCAGAAAGACCCGGACAAAAGCAAAGAACACCAAGCTTGACAAGGCGAAAAAAGCGAAGATCAAGGCCATGCGCATCCCGAAAAGTTCCCAGGATACCCTGCCGTATCTAAAGGTATTCCGTAACGGAATTTTCATGTCGGAAGACGATGTGTATACCAAGACGTATACCCTGACAGATGCGAACTTTAAAACAGCCACGCAGGATCATCAGGATGAAATGTATTTTGCTTACGGTGACCTTTTAAACTACTTCCAGCCGGATGTCCGGCCGCAGTTTACGATCTTTAATACTAAGCTTGACAAGGAAGTGTTCCGCGAAAATACGCTTTTTGAAGATCAGAACGATGGCGCGGATGACTTGCGCCATGCCATGAACGCAGTTTTAGAGGAGAAGATCAACGAGGGCCAGAACAATATCGTGCAGAAGAAATTCATCACGGTGGGCGTAGCCGCAGAAAACATCCAGGTAGCAGCCAATGTATTCAGCCGTGTTGATACGGAGATGGTGCCAAAGATCCAGCAGATCAACGGCGACAACAATACCGAGGCATTAAACCTTGTGGACCGTTTGACATTACTCTACAACATCTACAACCAGTCAGCTACCATGCCGTTCTATAAAAAAATGGATATGGGCGGCAAGGTGAACGAGACTTTCAATCTGGAATACATGTTATCACTCGGACTTACGACCAAGGACCTGATCGCGCCGATGGATATCCAGTTCTACGACGATTATTTCCTGATCGATGACAAGTTCGGACGCGCGCTTGGCATGCGTACCTACCCGACTCAGCTATCCGCGGAGATCATGACAGACTTAGCAAGCGTACCGTGCACGGCACTTACAAGTGTCCATTTCTCCCCGATGCGTCAGGATGAGGCGATCACGCTGGTCCGCAACCAGATGTTAGAGGTAACCCGTAACATGGCGACATCCGCGGAAAAGAAGGTTAAAAAAGGCTTAAGCGGCGATTTCGTCCCACTGGAATAAAACAGCAGAAAGAAGATGCTGACAAAGCTTTTAACGACTTTACTGTCCGCAACCAGAAATCCATCCTGGCAACCGTTGTCAGCGTCATCTTTGCGGATACGTACCAGGAACTGGAAAACTACACCAAGATGGTGATCAATAACGCAGAAAAGCATATGTGCGGCATGACAAAGTTGAACGGACAGCAGGAAGCAGGGCTTGCATCCGCAGTACCGCTCGGCGTCAACCGCCTTTATCAGAACCGCATGTTAAACACCGAGGCCGCAGCCCTTTTTATCCCGTTTGAAGCGCAGGAGATGAACGAGCCGCACGGACTCTATTACGGCGTTAACCAGACCTCCCATAACCTGGTTGTTGTAAACCGCCTGGAGGCGCAGAACTCCAATGGTCTGATCATCGGTATGTCCGGTTCCGGTAAGAGCTTCGCAGCGAAGATGGAAATGGCACAGGCGTGGTTAAAACATGAAAAGAATGAGATCTTCGTCATCGACCCGCAGGCCGAGTATAAGCCATTGTGTGAGCGCTTAAACGGCCAGGTTATCCGTATTGCACCGGGCGGCACGACCCATATCAACCCGTTCGACATGGACCTTGACTACGCAAGTAACGGCGATGGTACCAGCAGTGATGACCCGGTAACCGCAAAGAGCGACTACATCGGCGCGCTCTGCGAGGCTGCGATCGGAGGTCATTACGGCTTAAACCCGGTACAGCAGTCCGTTATCGACCGCTGCGTGCGCCAGATCTACACCCCGTACTTGGAACACATGGACAAGCTCCGGTTATCCGGCAGCAATGTGACCTGCGACCGCAGCGTGACGCCAACCTTAAAGGATTTCTATGAAATCTTAAGAAGACAGCCAGAACCAGATGCGGACTATATCCGAATCGCGTTGGAAAAATACTGCGTCGGTTCCTACGATACGTTCGCCCATCACACAAACGTGGATACCAACCGCCGGTTTATCGTATATGACATCAGTGATATCGGAACAGGATTAAAGGAAATGGGTATGCAGGTTTGCCTGGAGGATATCTGGAACCGTACGGTCGCAAACAAAAAGCGCGGCGTGCGCACCTGGATCTTCATCGATGAGTTTTACCTGTTAACACAGTCCGAATCCTGCGCAAGACATCTCATGTTTATATATAAACAGGCAAGAAAGTTTGGCGGAGTTCCGACAGGAATCACTCAAAATGTAGAAGATATGTTAACCAACCGAGAATCCCGTGCGATCATCAACAACTGCCAGATGGTGCAGATGCTGAACCAGAGTGATGCGGACCGGAAGGAAATTGGCACGATCTTGCACGTATCGGAAACCCAGCTGGATTTCATCAAGAACGCCCAGTCCGGACACGGACTGATTTGGTACGGAGGATCCCTCCTGCCGTTCGCAAATAAGTTCCCGACGGAATCCCCGTTCTTTGAACTGCTGTCCACGAAACCACAGACGCAGATCTAATGTCTATCCGGATGACCAAAAAGTGTTATCCGCAAAAAAGATGCCGCCTGATTTTCATTCCGGAATGCGCCGAAAAAACGCGTTCCGGAAAAATGGATTAGTACAACATACTGATGTCGAGGAGGGGAAAAGGATGAAAGTACTTGAGGACGGGACCGTCACCATGACGTTTGACGAATATGACTCCCATGTGGAGGACGCACAGGAATGCGGCTACCAGTTATCCGCGACCTGGTACCCATCCATGGAGACGGCCATGCGGATCATGGAGGATTTCCCGCATAATGTACTGTTCGCGATCTGGCTTCTGGAATCCAACCCATCGGTGATTTTAAGCCCGAAGCAGAAAGAAGTGAACAAATATCTCCGGCGCGGAATGCGTGAAATGCTCGTGCTGGAAGAATAGTTTTTTGTAACCTGAATGTAGCCCCATAGCGGGATACAGATAAATGGGATGCCCGATTATCTGACGGGCAATTCCCGAGCGATCAAAATATCATAAGGAGGAGCATAAAGATGATGAGATCAAAAACAATGTGCGCCGTCAAGGATAAGGCCGGGGAGATGATCAATAAAGCCGGCGCGGTTGCAACTGCCGCGGTCATGATGGCAAAGTACCCGTACGTATTCCTGGCAGCAAACGGACTGCCGGATGTAAAGGTATCTAATAATTTGGCACAGAATTTCAGCGACATGAACGCGGTCATGAGCATTGTCATTGGCCTTGCAATCTGGATCTGCCGCATCACCGGTGTCGGCATGCTGATCTGGGGTATCTACGGATACGTCACTGCAAGAAAAGACGGTGAAGCAGAAGCAATGAACGGCGCATTAGGCAAGCTGATTTCCGGTGCGGTCCTGATCGGTATGCAGGGTATCTTACATGCATTAGGCATTGTTGCTTAGTGGATCGCGCACACAAGATTCGCACCCGGACAGGACCCCTGGCCGGGTGTTTGCGTAAGGAGTGACAACGATGCAAATTAGAAGTAAAACAAAAAAATATCAATGGATATTTGTAATGATATTGATGTGTTTCCTTCTATTTACGGGAGGCCACGCAGTTTATGCGACGAATCCTCCGGCTGAAGGGAGCACAGAAACGGATTCATCGGAAGAGCCAGATTTAACAACGATTTCAGGATACGATGAGTACATGGCGGAACAAGCGAAAGAAGCCATTCAGGATCTTTCAAACAAAGCTGCTGAAGAAAAATTGATTGACGCGCTTCGTGATAAATTGAGCGATGAATCATTAAATACTGTCAATGACGGTAATAAAATCATCAATGAAATCGCGAAGGAACAATCACTGAATGCGAGCGTATGGAAATCACTTTTTTCGAAAGCCTGCGAGAGTCACAATGTTCCAAAAAACAAAAAAGAGGTTGACGCTACCGCTAATGCATTAAACGACGCAACAAATAAACTCCATATCTTGTGGTGGGATGGCGATGACACCGGAACAAACACAAGCGCGATGAAAGTGATGATTGAAAAGTTGCTCGACTCAAGTTCGCCCGCTTATGCGGTCATGAGTATGTGTACAACCTTAGGTGCCACGTTATGTCTCGTTTTTAGTGTGATGAACATCATGGAAAAGGCGACGGAGCGTTCTGTATCGACAGAAGCTTTGTGGCGCTCGTTTTTACAAATGTGTTTGGGCATTTGGATTATATATAACTGTTTATATATTGCAATGGCAATTATTTACATCGGCGGAAATGTAATCTTGAGGAGCGTTATCCAAGCGGCTCAGCCTGCCAGTGTGAATGGAGCGGCGATTAAAATGCGCATAGCAATGTGGGAAACGGTTACAGCAGCAGCCAATGATGGTGGAATCACGGGATTAAAAGGCTCTGTTGCGTCGGGTGGCTGGGGAATGATCACGCAGTTTCTTTCTAACTCCATGTCATCCGCTGCTGATGCGTTTTATGGCATTGCATCTGGGTGGCCAAACCCGGTCAAAGCCGTTATTAATTTTGTTGGAGGAAATGTGATTAACGGCATCATTTCATTAACGGTTTACGCAATCGCTATTGAAACCTGTATACGATTCGTCTTTACCCCGGTTGCCGTTGGTGATATGTTTTCTGAAAAATTCAGAAGTTCAGGTGTACGCTGGCTTAAGGGACTGGCAGCATGCGCATTACAGGTACAATCGTATATGTAACAGTTCTTATCGGAACGAATTTAAGAGATGTGCTGGAATCTGGTGCGGCAATCCCAGGATTTTCTCCAGTAACATCCGCATTGGTAAATTTTACCATGATCGGATTCTTCGCTAAATCAAAAAGTATAGCAAATGAAATTGTCGGCACACATTAAGGAGGTAATATAAATGATCATTATGCCGGTACCAAAGGATGTGCGCTCCTTTAAGCCAAAATTCATGGGGCCGTTTACCAAACGTGAGGCGATCGGCGTATCCTGTGCTGTCGCCCTGGTTGTAATCACTTATGCGATTATTTCCCCGTTCGCGAGCGCAATGACGATGACGCAGCAAGCGACAATTGCTATGATCCCGGCAGCCATTCCGTTGGCATTCGGTTTTATAGATATTCAGGATATGCCAATCTGGGTCTATGCTTGGAATATGATTGTCCAGAATTTCCTTGCTCCGCGCCACCGGGTTTATAAAACGGCGAATATTTTTCAGGAATTCGCAGTCCGCAATAAGATCCGGATGGAAGATTTGGATGATGAGATCGTGACAACGCCAAAGGAACGAAAAAGAAAGAAAAAAGAATATGAGGCAAAGCTGAAAGAATTCGTGCAGACATTCCCGGAATATGAGGAGTTTAAGTAGGCGGAAACGAATTGGTATGGGACTCGCGAATGGTAGCGGGTCCCATACCTCAAAATTTACTTTTTAAAATCGCTCCATTTTGGATATTTCAAAATTTGTGAACCAAAGTGGGTTACAAGAATTGGCTTTCGGATGACAAGCATCAGAACCGGAATGCACTTCTCCGAAAGTTGAATGCCGAAGGGAAAAATATGAAGTAAATTCGATATTCCATTTTGGATAATGGATATTTTTTGAGAAACATCCAAAATAGCGGCAAAGCCGCATGGATAAAGGGTTTGCAGAGATTTTCTATTTTGGATATAAAAAGTGGTTTTTGAAAGGAGGTTTTTTCTTTTTATGAGAAAATTAAAGAAGCAGCTGCTTCGGGCAATAATCGCCTGCGGGCTTGTGGTTTCCGTGGCAGCCGGAAGCACCGTGGCTTATCTGACCGATACCGAGACACTTTTAGAACTTACTTTTTAAAATCGCTCCATTTTGGAAATTTCGAAATTTGTGAACCAAAGTGGGTTACAAAAATGGAATGGATCAGGTTACAAGAATTCCAAAAATCGTTATCCGCAAAATGGGTTAGCGTCAGTGGAACGCATTTTGGATATGTCCCCCAAAATATCCAAAATAGAATATATATCTTTATACAATCACAGAATTTACTCACTTGTTTGTAGATATAAAGCACATGAGGCCGGTCACGGAAATTCCCGTAGCTGACCTCACATTTCAATTTTAGGAGGAAATAGAGATGCAGATGATTTCAGAACATGCTGGGATGCTGGAGCTGTTTGACCGGCAGAGAAACCACACAGATCCAGCACAGATCAGCGTGAAGACGGATAACAAATACTGGTTTACGATCGAAAGTCACAGTCTGCTCGTCAGCCCGCGCACAGTACTGCGCCATTTCGAACTGAACACGCCGTGGAACTTTGGAAGACTCGGACAGACCTATGCTCATGATGATTATGGCCTGGATGACTATTATGATTCCGCATCGGACTTCGCGAAGCGGCACGGCATCCCGCAGCAGACTGTATCCAGGCTTATAGCTCAGGGTTATACCTACGAGGATATCGAACAGGGAAAACACCTGAAGGTGGTGGACCATCTCGGGAACCGTTATAAGTCGAAGGCAGCCATGGCAAAAGCTTACGGGATAAGCAAATTCGTCTTCGACAAACGAGAAAAGGCTGGGTGGAGTCTGGAGAAGGCTCTAACCACTCCGACTGATACCTCGAAACAGCCGATTAGCCGGATGAAACAAACAGACGAATGATTCCTCATGATATTTTATCTCCCAAATCGAATGTTATATCTCCCAAATCGAATGTCATTTTGGGAGAAACGAAAAAAGAGGAGGAACCGAAAAAACAGACGATCAGCCGGAATAACGGCTCGTCTGAGATTTCAGAAACCGAGAGACTCCGGCCATGTAAGGCCGGAGCTTTTTTATGCCAAAAATGAAAGAAATGCGACATACTGTCGATGAAAAATCTCAAAACGAAAAGGAGCATATTATGGATCGCCTCGAATCTCCAAAGCGCCCCAGTCCATTCCTCGCTGAAATCCTATTTTGTACGGTCTGGTTTATCCTACAGGGTATAAAAGGAATGGTGGATACAGATGTCTTCTATATCATTTCCACGGGAAATTATATCCTGTCCCATGGGATCCCACATACAAACCCGTTCATCGCGACGCCTGGGATGCCAATAATCATTCAGAACTGGGCGTACTGTGTCATGATCGCATGGGTGAAACAGAGTTTCGGGACAGCCGGCCTGTTTATCCTGACAGTTCTTATGATCGCCGGAGTGTATCTGGTGGTCCGGAACCTGGTCGCAAAGACTACGACTGACCCATGGGTGCAGCTTATTTGTACCGTCATCCTGACAAACCTGTTCGGGTATCTGAATCTGCGCCCGGAGATCCTAACGTTTCTTCTGATCATCCTGGAACTTTATGGGATCGAAAAATACCAGCAGACCGGTAAAAAGCGGTACCTGGGAACGATCCCGGTGGCGATGTTTGCTGAAATCAATTTTCATGCGAGTTACTGGGTCATGCACCTAATCGTCCTGCTGCCATACCTGGTGAAGTTCCCATGTAAACGCGTGACACAGACCTGCATGACCGGCACAATGCGCAGAACGCTGATTTTCGCAGCCATTCTCTCCATGCCGGTCCTGCTCGCGAATCCATACGGACTGAAGAACGTGACGTACGTGTTTGACGCCATGGCTTCGGGGGCTTTAAAGCTGATGAAGATCTCGGAGCTACTCCCTTTTGCGCTGAATGACATGACTTACGTTCTGCCGATTTTTGGCACGATCCTTTTGTTCTTTTACGGACTGGAGCATTCAGTGGATCAGACGGAACAGGGAAAGATACTTACCCTGACGTCAACGGCTGTATGGATGTGGGGAGGGTTTCTTATCCTTGTCATCTCCAAAGCAAAATGGTATCCGTTTTTCATGCTTGGTACCCTGTACTTATTTAGGAATATGGGGAACACCATCGAAGATGCCATGATAAAGTTGTGGAGCAGGATTCGGCTTGATCGGGCTACGAAACTTGTACTGGCAATCTGTATGGCAGTCCTGGTAGTTGGACTGGGAAAAGAGAGCGCAAAGCCTCTCCGGATGATTTTCACAAACCAGCCATTGACGGATGTGTATTTTGCAAGATACGCAGATGATACTATGCTGGAAGACTGGAAGACGGTTCGTCAGACCGTAACCGAAGACCCGGATTCCGATATCTGCTGCCTGCCTCCGGAATACAACCAGTTTTTTGAATATGAAGGCTTCCAGGTGTATATCGATATGCGCCCGGAGCTCTATATAAGCAAGAAAGGGGAAGGAGGCCGCAGCATCCTTGAAAACATGGTTTCCCTTTATAACATGCGAAGGAACTTAACGGACACGAATCTATCTTTCCCACTCCTGATGCAGAAAGAAAAGAAGAATGAAAAAGAGAGCCGAAAACCGGAAAAAGACAGTGATTTTTTAAGTGCAAAGGAGTACGAGGCACTGGTCTGGGATATTCCGGCCCATTACTTCTTACTGGCAAATGCGACCGCGGCGGCATCCTGGGACTGTTCTTAGAAGAACATGACGGAGAATACAAAAAATCATACGAAGGGAAAAACATGATCTTATACAAAAGAAGATGAGAAAAATGGAGGAGGTGAGGAAGATGCCAGATATGCAGATAGCAGTCCTGATTCCGTGCTATGACGAGGAAATGACGATCGAAAAAGTCATCACTGACTGGAGACACGCACTTCCAGAGGCGACCATCTATGTTTATGATAACAATTCCGATGACCGGACTGCCGAGATTGCTTTAAAAGCCGGAGTGACAGTCGGATATGAACCAGAAAAGGGAAAGGGAAATGTGATCCGGAGGATGTTTGAGGAGATCCAGGCAGACTGTTACATCTTGACGGACGGCGATGATACGTACTCAGCAGACAGGGCCTTAGACCTGTTACGGGGGATCCAGGAAGGCGCCGATATGGTCATCGGCGACCGACTCTCCACGACCTATTACGAAGAGAACAAAAAGAAGATTCACGCGTTCGGGAACCGGCTCGTACAGCGTTTGATCAACCGGCTGTTCCATGCGGATATACCGGATGTCATGACCGGATGCCGAGCGCTTAGCCGGGAATTTATAAAGCGTTTCCAGCCACAGTCCCATGGATTTGAAATTGAAACAGAAATGACAATCTTTGCATTGCAAAGTAAAATGATAATCCGTTCCGTGCCGATCCAGTACCGGGATCGGCCGGAGGGGAGTAAGTCGAAGATCCACGCCATAAAGGACGGAGTGAGGATTCTCCACACCATCTGGAAGATGCACTGGAGGGGAAAGTCGGGAAAACAAAAAAGACGGAAGAAAACAGGGGGTGTTCCCGGGGAACACCCCGATGAACGGATCATGAACCGGTTAGGAGACGGACATCATGAGTGACGCCAAAAAGAGCATAACGCTCACAAAAAGAGAAAAGGAATTCCATATCGATGCGGATTTTAACGGACAGGAGCTTTATGAGGCGCTGGTTGCTTTAATTGGCTATGTTAGAGGACATCCGCAGTATCCATCTCATATTTTGTTCGTATGCGGGGCGGTGCGCATCAGCACAACGAGATTAATGAGGGAAAAGAGATTATTTGGAGAAAATAAGGTATTTACATAAAACCAATCTATTTAAAGGAGGATTTAAGATTGAAAAAAGTTATTATTGTATTAGTCAGCGCTATTTTATTGGTCGGATGTAAACAAAATACAAGCTCACCAACTGTAAGTACACAAGAGAAATTATATTCTGAAAGCGAGGTAAGTGACATTAAAGAGTCTGTAGCAGAATCCATAAGAGCTGAATATGAACCATCGACCTCGGAAATGGCTGCAGATTTTGAATCAGAAACACAAACAGAATCGATAGTGGAAGATCCGTGGGAAAATGGCACTTTAACAATGATTGGATTGGAAGATATGCCAAAACCAAATGATTCCTATCAGGCATTTGCAGAAGCGTACAACAAAAGTGAGCATGATCCAGTAACGGGGAACCCATATACAATTCGATCATGGGAGATAATGTTTTCTGATTCATTATATCAAGATTATAAGAACGTTTTAATTGCGTATTTATTAAATAAATGCCCATATATGATAGGGCAAGAAATGATAAAATATGAAAATGGTACTTCCAGAACAGAATTTTGTATCGTTAAGAGTACTGAAAAACAGATGGGTTACGTAGGAAGTGCTATGATCCATGTGTACGAAAATCAAGTATATTTTATTACGTTTCGACCTGAATTTAATGATTGCCGCATTTCAATCCAATCCGGCAAAAATGCTTGGGGCAGTATTTATAATATTGGAAAGAAATGCGGGCCAGAACTTGATGCAGCGATTATTTCATATATCAATCAGTTATGATTTTACCTAAAAACCATAAAACTTGGAGATGCCTTAAAACCCGCTTTGGGTTGTGTCGCTCGCCGTTTTACCGAAATGCTCAGGAAGTCTGCAAGTTTGTAGCTTGATAAGGGTGCTTAAGGTGCGATAACAAGCATGGCTTAGTGCGGGAAAAATGGAAATATGTAAAACATCGATGTGAGGGTCGATACCATAAGCGAAAGTTGTAAGTGAAAAATTGCTCTTATTTTTTAGGCTTTGTGGTACTAACCCTCCCGCATTGTTATAATACGGCTAACCAGAAAGTAAAGGGGAGAATAGAATATGACACTGTATTTATTTTTAAAAAACGCGAGGGAACGCTGCAACATGACGCAAGAAGCGCTCGCGGAAAAAATTGGTGTATCACCCACGACAATCCAGAACTGGGAGAAGAAAACACTGCCGGATATAAGCCACTGGCCCGCAATCCTCGAACAGTTAAACCTCTCCAAGGAGGAATTCTTCGAACACTATGAAAATACCGCACTACCAGATGAGGAAGAAGGAAGTGTGTCGTCCTTTCCGGATTTTTTGTTCCCGGATAACATGGTTAACCAGATTAAAATGATGAAGTTGACCGCTGATGAGCAGGAACTGTTAGGATTGGAAGGACTGTATAGCGCGACATACAACATGAATGAGTATCATGAATTCAAGACTACGGAAACAGGCTCTTTATCAATATTGCCTTATGAATATGTGCGTAGAGTCGGTGCGTTCCATGTTATGAACCTGAGCGATTCTTTACATAAAAAAATTGGCGGATACCGCAATTATGTGATAGCACAGATCAAGATGAACCCAGAGAAACCGTTCGATATCTTTAAATGTTCTGTGGTGCAGTTGCTTCACCTGTGCGATGAGATTGAAGTCGATTATTACAACGACTGCCGACATCATCATTATAATTGGGGTACTGAATTAAGAAACATCATAAAGCTTTTGGAATGCATCGCGGATGCAGACAACTCACTGGTCATCGCCGAAGCCAATAACAACCATTGGACAAATAATTGGAAGGAATACGATAACTATTCATCTTTTGCTAAGAGCATTGAGTCCCATAGCGAACAATGGATGAAAATTGTAGAAAAGGAATCCGAAAATCCAGACTATCTTGAAGCGAAAGAAAAATATGAAAAAGACAAGCGTTTCTACGAGGAACATGCATCCATGATGGATCATGCCCCTGTGCCGCCAGAATATCATGGAACAAAAAACGTAGAAATGACCGAGCGTGGACAGCAGCTTTTGGCTTGGTATAAGGAAAACATCAAATAAACGTCGCAGATAGATCTATGTGTATTAGAAGATCTGTTTCGAAAAAGAAGGGGAGATAAACAATATGACAAAAAAATTCAGCATTCCGCCCAAAACCAATATTCTGGCCGAGGGCATTCATCCAGATACCTGGGAACGGTTATGTATGACTGCAGTATTACAGCAGAAACCAAAGCTTTTGGTCATGGACTGTAATTCCGATGTTGTCTTGCAGTTATCCGCAAATAGTCTTACAAAATTGGGGCACAGTATCCACGTACTGGACCCGGAACAGCCCGTATGCGATGGCATTTATAATCCGCTTGGTGTAACATCAGAAGCGGAAGTCTTCCGCATGGCGAGAGAGTTGGCTACGGATGCAGCAACTCCATTGTCATTCACACGGGCGGTCAGTTTCTCACTGTTGCAGGCGATCATGCTGTATCTGATCCGGTACCGGTCAAAAGAAGAACAGACTTTAACCATGGTCTTAAGACTGCTCATGGCAGAAATGACAGAGACATCATACTATGCAAACACAAAACTGGATCGGCTTTTTGATGGTGTACGCGAGCTGAACTGGGATGATATTTGCGTCGAACATTACGATGTTTTCCGCAGCCTTAATGACAGGGACCGGACATCCATTGCGGCTCTTTTATACACGCATTTAAGCGAACTGACCGCATCATCCATACAAAGTTTTATCGGTTCCGATAAAGAAACAGCTAAGGATGCGCTAAATCAGAGAAATTTCCTGGAGCACTGTAGCTCCAATGCGGCCTTTTTCTTGTCGCATTTTCATACGCCGGAGACCGTGCCGTTACGGGCAATCATCTGTAGACAGATCCTGTATACACTTGCATACGGAACCAGTAATGGGACTTTTTATCCAGGCATGATCATGCTTTCCGGAAAATTAGCGGAGCTGATGGATAAGAACATGCTGGCAGCATTAAACAGACGGGGTATCTTTGCCATGCTGGATCTTCCGCATGGTTCCAGTAAAAAGGACGAACTGGGAGTGATGTGTCATTTGCTTACAGAAACGCCAGCCCTGTTCCGAAAGGGGATGATTATGTTAGATCAGTCCGCCCTTCAGAGTCCGGCCCCGGATAAGCTTTCCAATTGGAATGACTGCGTGCCTAACGACCCGGAAAAGGTTTATCATCCGCGTTTGGTGGAGCGGGACGACGTTAAGCGGCTGGAAGAAGTGAGAAAGAAAATGGAAGAAAAACAGAAAGAAAATATTGAAAAGTTGTCTGTCGAATTTGAGAAGAAACGGAAGGATGACCGTATGCCGAGTGCCAGACCGATTTTCAGCCCGAATGACTTAACCGACGAAAACACGGAAAGACCACACGGGAAACCGAAATATGGACAAAAGAGAGTAGCCAAAATACCGGTAATGGACGGGAACTGCGAAGATATAATCAAGGAATCAGATGCGACCATTATCCACAAGGAAAAACCGACCCAGTTCCGGGAAGTGACGCATGAACGCACAGGTGAGATGTACCACGTACCATTCCCCTCAAGACTTAAACCGATGCCAGCGCAGAAAGGTGCAAAGGATGCAAGCCCGGTCGCCAAGCTGGACGAAGAATTGTAGTTTGAACGGTTTTAGACAACAGGCAGGACTTCGGTCCTGTCTGTTTCGATCCAAAAAAGTGTTATCCGCAAAAATAAGAAAAGCCAATATTCGACATATTGTGAGAAAGCCATCAGAATAGCAGCATCGGAAAGGGACAGAAAATGGAGCATATCAAAAAACTGTTGCAAAGAATTCACAAGAAGTGGGAGCGAAAGGCACGAAAAGGCGTAGAAAAGAATCGCCAAGGGGATACTGGTTGGAAGAACGAAGTGAGAAAAAAATGGAGCCATCGAACATAAGCGAGATTCTTCTGTCTGCGCAGATCAAATTGCAGGCAAATACCGAATCGGACCCAAAGGGACGCATCATAATTGCAATCGGAGAGGCTGGAAGCGGAAAAACCTTTCAGATAGTCCGCCCGAACATGTTGGGCTTTCATTCGTTGATCGTAACTGATTATTACGGAGAACT
This sequence comes from Clostridium sp. AF50-3, assembly GCF_003477445.1. Lineage (NCBI taxonomy): Bacteria > Bacillati > Bacillota > Clostridia > Eubacteriales > Clostridiaceae > Clostridium > Clostridium sp. AF50-3. The sequence continues at coordinate 149,598 of NZ_QUDH01000008.1, forward strand.
GCAGAAAGATACCGAAAAATCATTAAAAGAGGCGAGATGTCGAGTGCAGAAGTTTTCTTTCGATGATCGGGAGAATTCTTATCGTTACAATCCATTTTGTTTTGTCAATACAAAAAAAGATGTGGAAGAACTTGCTTCGGGTATTCTGGATAATCTGTATATCTTAAGCGTTGATGAGATAGAAGATGAGAAGGTGCGAGTTGCAGGACAGGCGTTTTTGTGCATGATGATTGCGTATACAATAGAGTGTACAAATCTGGAAACGCAGACATTTGCCAAAATGTTTAAAGCTGTCTGCATGGTGCGGGAGAATATGGAAACTTTGGAAAGACTGCCTAAGGTGCGATTTCCGCGGAACTCACCCATATGGTATGACTCGTTTCTGAAAGAATTCCGGTCGTTTTCAGAAGATGAAAAGCGCATGGCATGTGAATGCGTGCACACCTGCTTAATGAGATTTCTGTCGGAACCAATCAAAGAACTGACGGCGGAAAATACAATTAATTTTCAAATGTTCCAAAAGGGAAAGACTGTGTTATTTCTTCCTTTTGCATTCTTTGAGCCGGAATTTCGGGTACTCCTCAGCATTTTCTGCGCACAAGCACTAAAATATTTTGCAGAAGAAGAGAAAAAAGCAGAAATTCCGGTCATGTTTGTGCTGGATGATTTTTGGCAGCTCGGAGAAATTCCGGGAATCGTGGAAAAGGTAACGGTCGCAAAAGAGAGGGGAGTCTCTTGCCTGCTAACTATGCATACGGTGGAAGATTGTAAACGTCAAACAAAAGATCCAGGAAAAGAGTTGCTTGCATTGGCAGACGCTGTCGTATATACAGGTTCGTCGGAACCCGACACAAGAGAATTTTTCTCTGATTGGATCAAGTCCCAAGAAAATGATGGATAGTCAATGTAAGGATGAGTGAGGTGATACCTAAATGAGAAAATACAAGCATTATATATTACAGCATGAAGTGATGACTCCGGCAGAGGTTGGAGAAGCGCTGGGCGTAAGTCGTCAGCAAGTTAGTAATTTGGTCTCGCGTGGGAAGTTGCCAGTAGCTAAGTCAGTACCGGGCTGCACGCTTTTTTTAAGAGATGATGTTGAGGAGTATCTGATAAAGCGCAAAAAAGTGAACGTTATTTCCCCAAAAGATATTTTTGAAGGACCAACGCATAAATGCGTTGACTACGTCAGAATGCTTCCAACGCCAAACAGTATTGGGGCAGTTTTTCTTTTTTTTAATCCGGAGGATGCTATTAACTCGGGATTTTACACAACGCACGAGGTGGCGAAAAAAGATGTATTAAGCAAAATTAAAGCTCCCCAGTGCGTGTTGAAGTACGACGATCTTACAGAGGTGTGGATTCAGGGAATCACTTGTGGATATTCGGGAACTAGGCCGAATGGGGCATACGATATGTTAACAGAGATTCTGGGGGTTGCTCCGGATGAGGCGGAAGCTGTTTATACGCACAAAAAGCTGAGGTATATACGTGATTTTTCGGGGTGGATCTGTAGTGCAGATGATGGCTTGTATCCTAGCGAAAGAGAAAAAATAGATCAGATTCCTTTGGGTGACCAGGCGGCATACTATTTATTTAACGGTAGTATCACTGTGTTGAGAGATCACGTGCAGGTGCGGTGGCTGTATGATGATGCGGCACAGTTCGTCAAAAGCCAGTTATCTTTTGTTGGTACTCCGTCAAGTGTTACGCTTATGGATCGTGAGACCTGCTATAGGACGGGACATTTTATTGCCAGTACAGCAGGAGATAAAATTTATCCGGTAATTATAAAGGGGGTGTCAGGCCGAGAGGTTTGGCTGGATATCGATGTAAAGGAGAGTATCGCACTGAAAGATCAGCAGACAGTCATGGATCTGTTAGCTCAGTTTGACATACGTTTTCCAGAAAATGAAGTCGAAAAACTGCCTGCATTTTTGGCGCAATTCTTTAAAAAACCTGTATATTTGAAAAAGTTCAATCGGCAAAAAAGCATGAGGAATGGAGGCGTGAGTATATGACGTTATTAATGAGAGATAACGAAAACCAGAAAATAGGTGCCAACAGACTGCGTAAAAGCAGAAAAAGGCATAAAAGAATGGAAAGAGAAAATAAGGCGTTTCAGCAATTAGGCTGGGGCGTCTTTTTTTTGTGCTTAGGCGGACATGCCTCACGTCATGCATGGCAAGCAGATGTCATTCCGGCCCATTTTTGACCAAAAAGTGTTATCCGCAAAAAAACGTCCCGCCTTGATCGGACATACTAAAGGGGATCCGCCTCAATCAAACTTGAGAAAAATCCCGCGCAAAAGACAGATCTGTCGATAATCAATTCTATAAAGGAAAAGAAATAAAGAAAAAACAGGAAGGAGAGAAAAATATGCATCCGAACCAGTTTTTCAATCATGTAACGATGTTGGATGAGTCATTTATTCCAGGTGGCGCTCAGGCGCTTTTGGCGTCAGCCCATCCAAAAAATTTCCTGCCGGTCCCGGTGCGGCTTCCGGTATACCGGATCAGGATCCGGTTCCAAACAGGAAAAGGAGTCTGCAAGACAGCGGAAAAATACGCAGTATTGCCGCCAGCTTACGATAATCCGGAATTCATCGACGAATGGCTCAATATGTTCCTGGAAGACTATAAGAATGAGAACAAAAGGGATATGATAGGTCTGGAACTGGACGGCTTCGAGAAACTCGGAAACGCCGTCCTCACAATTGGCTAAGAAGATCCATCGTGTGCATAACGCCTTTCATTAGGAAAGTTGCCGCGATGATCCGGGATGCGGATCGTTGACATGGCCGGATCGAAAAAATATGTGACAGCGGTGTAAAAAGACACTCACCAAGCATGGCTTTGCCTCACCTCAAACGAAATCGTATGAGGATGAGGAAAGTACATGATGGAAAGGAAAAAAGCCAATACACTCAAAGAATTATTAAAGGACTGCCCGCAGAATCTTGCGGTTTTAAAGATGTTTACAAAAACATGGACGGTCGTGAATGATCCATTATATGAACACATCGCCTGCAAGATCTCAGGTGGGTCAGACAGTGATGTGATGCTGGACGCCATTTGGCGGTGTGATAAAGAAAGCAAGGTAACCTATGTGTGGTTTGACACCGGCCTGGAATATCAAGCGACAAAAGACCATTTAGCGTATCTGGAGAAACATTACGGCATCCGGATCCGGCGGGAAAAAGCAGTTCTGCCAATTCCTCTGTCTGTAAAAAAATACGGGACGCCGCTTATCAATAAACGCGTTTCTGATTATCTGGAACGCCTGCAGCGGCACGGTTTTATGTGGGAAGATGAGCCGTATGAACAGCTGGCAAGGAGCTATCCGAACTGCCAGACGGCCTTACAATGGTGGTGCAACACCGCAAAATCTGAGCAGTTCTGCATCGCACATCATAAAGGACTCAAAGAATTCCTGATTCGGGAGAAGCCGTCCGTGCGATTTCTTGCAAATGCTGCGAATATGCGAAGAAAAAGGTCGGTAACCGGGTAATGAACGAAGGAAACTTCGATCTGGATATCATTGGCGTTCGAAAAGCAGAGGGCGGGCCGCGCGCTACCGCATACAAAAGCTGCTTTGACCGGCGTTCCGAGAACTGGCAGGAGGATAGGATCGGATGGGATACTTACCGACCGCTTTTCTGGCTGACAAATGAAGACAAACGGCAGTATGTGGAAACGTACCAGATCGCCCACAGCGCATGTTATACCCGGTACCATTTAAAGCGCACGGGCTGTGCCGGATGTCCGCTTGGACGGGACATCCAGGCAGAGCTGGAAGCAATCCGGGAGTTTGAACCGAAATTTTATGCAGCGTGCATGCATACATTCGGCGCTTCTTATGAATTGACTGAGCGGTACCGGAAGTTTAGGCAGAACAGGTGTAACTCGACTTATCAGCAAATAGAGTATTTAGAGAGCGGAAATAGGATGGTGGTGAGAGACGTACTTACAATTTTATAGGTTTCATGAAGCGGGTTACAAAAATGAGATGAAATTGTAAAAAACCAACATTTTGTTACGCGCAAATTTTGCTCCAAAAACCGCACGTCGCTGACACATACTGAATACGTCACAATAAAAAAAGAAATCGAGAAAGGAGAAAAATGCGAAAAAAAGTTTGTGTTAGATGCAGGAAAATAGTATAATAAAAGAAAGGAACGCAAATGATAACATTTATTTTCGATGAAATGGTTCCCTGTCTCAAAGATGCTGAAACAGGTGAAATCTACGAAACTGAAGTGATTCGATTAGTTCGGAAAAGTTTTTTAGCCAAATACAACTCTAAAACTGGGTGGTATGTTAACTGGAGCAAATTTGATAAGGATACTGAAATTTATGCCCTTGTACTGAAGGGCACTGTTGACATTCAGGGATTAGTGGCGATTCGTTATGACGCTGGCGCTCAATGTGTGTATCTCGCATGGGGCTGCACAGCACCACAAAACAATGTTTGGAAATATGGCAAACAGAAGTACATAGGCGTTGGTGGTCATTTATTTGCTATTGCTGCTGAATTATCTGTCAAACATGGATATGATGGATTTGTGTATGGAGACGCAATGGATCGCGAAATATATCAATACTATGTTGACCAGTTTCACGCTGTTCCATTACCGAGTTCCGAACATCAGTATCGTTTTATGCTGTCTGATGATGCAACACAAAAAATCAGGGAGGTATATGATTATGCGTGGAGTGACGAATGCATTTGAAAGTGATAAAATCGCTAACGATTTTATCAAAAAGAATGAGCGTAACATCTATAGCGGCGGATTCATGGAACCCTTTGATGTACGCGGATATGCAAGGTTTATTAAAGAACATCAGTTATCAGCCAAGGATATTACGTCTGAAATTATGCAAAAATTTGTTAAGTAACCCTAATATTAACTGATTTCATGGTCCATTCCATTACGAGGGAATGGGCCATTTTTGCCAAAAAGTGTTAAGGCATTATAACCCAAAGCTTCATCAACAAGCTGGATCACCTCAATAGACCCATATATGCCTTGCCCTTTGCAAAAAATAAAGAAAAAGCGATGCATTCACCAATCAGGCCCTGACCACATTTTGTGGTCAGTTTTTTTATTGAGTGACGTCCTCTCATGACTAAAGTCACGAGCTTCCCTGTGAGAATTCCTCACGGAAAGGTATCGTTCCCATAGATTGAGACTTCCCTTATTTTCCGGGCATCACCATTCCCTAAGAATGGATATAGACCGGGTTTTACGGGTTTGGGGGATGCGTTCG
>NZ_QUDH01000009.1:0-152196 GCF_003477445.1 Clostridium sp. AF50-3
ATAAACGCTGAAGGCATCTAAGCGTGAAGCCCCCCTCAAGATGAGATATCCCATACGCAAGTAGTAAGACCCCTTGAAGACGACGAGGTAGATAGGGCAGAGGTGGAAGCGTAGTAATACGTGAAGCTGACTGTTACTAATCGGTCGAGGGCTTAACCAAAAGGTTATGGTTAAGGATAGGTAAGAGGAAGTTATTTCCTGAAGGATGAAAGATAGAGAGTAGAAGAAATTCAGTGTGCAGTTTGAAGGTATATACCTTTTATTCCTCGATAGCTCAGTCGGTAGAGCACGCGGCTGTTAACCGCGCTGTCGTAGGTTCGAGTCCTACTCGGGGAGTTTTAATTTAATATCTGGCCCCATGGTCAAGCGGTTAAGACATCGCCCTTTCACGGCGGTAACACGAGTTCGAATCTCGTTGGGGTCATTTATGGCGACATAGCCAAGTGGTAAGGCGTGGGTCTGCAACACCCTGATCACCAGTTCAAATCTGGTTGTCGCCTCTGAGGAATCATCGAAAGATGGTTCCTTTTTTTGTTTTACAAGAATTTTCGGAATTTTAACTGTTTGATTAGCTGTGAAGTAAGATGGCGCTATCCGATTTTCACATCTTCTGCTATAATAGAATCATTCACGAAACGGCATTTTAAATAGCCGCGACAAAATCATTTTATAATATGGAGGAAGCGAAAATGGCAGAAAAATTACAGGAATACAGCCTGACCTGGGAAGTAACGGATGAGATGACGGCAAAGCGAATCGGAAGCGCAGGTTCCCAAATTTTGTCTACTCCGAATATGGTGGCCCTGATGGAGGCGGCAGCGCTGGAACTGGCGAAATCGTATCTGGAGGAAGGACAGACGACGGTCGGAGCGGAGATTCACTGCCGCCATCTGGCGCCGACGCCGGTGGGAATGAAGGTAACAGCGACTGCAAAACTCCGCAGCATTGAGCGCCGGAAAATGTGGTTTGATATTGAAGTAAACGATGAGAAGGGCAAATGCGGCGAAGGGTCCCATCTGCGGATCATGGTAAATTCAAAGGCGATGAGCGACAAGGCTGCGAGCAAGGCGGAATAAGGAGTATCAGGTTTAAGTATCATGCACGGAGATAAAGAAAAGTGACTGGTCACGTGTGTGTGCAGTAACATAGAAAGAGAGGCAGCGGTGCGGACAGAAACGATAGGGTGGATCATTGGCATTTTGATTGCGGCAGCGCTTGTCTGGTGGATTTACCGCAAAATTAAGAGGAAAATGCGGCAACTGGCGAGTACGCCGGAGGTACAGGTGCTTCGGTATGTGGCAAAGCATTTATCGGAAGGTGATTTGACGCAGCCAGACGCATCCAAACCGCGTTCGCTGGCGGGAATGGACCGGCTGTGCCTGCCGCAGATTGCAAAAGATTTCCCGGAGTTTAACTGGAGCGAGTGGAAGGCTCAGATCGAGACAGAATTGAGAAAAAAACTGGAAAAAGAGTATCAGAAGGTACATATCCACCGGACGGTCATCAGCCGCTATCAGAAGGAAAAAGGACTCTGCCGGATTTTGTGTGAGTCGGCGGTCGAGTATGAGAAAATGACTGAATATGAGAAAACGCCTGAGATGCAGTCAGAACTGCATTCGAATCTGATTCAGACAGTTTATGAGACGGAACTGGTGTATGTCTATGAGGATGCGAAAACAGCAGGGGCAGCGGTTTCGCTTATCTGTCCAAACTGCGGTGCACCGATTCAGAAGCTGGGGTTGAAAAAGTGTGAATATTGTGGTTCTGTGCTGGAAGTCCAGAATAAGAAGGCATGGAGACTGCTGGAGATGTGGGAAAAGTAAGCGGGTGAGATCACGGTAGAATCCGGTGATGGGGAGAGAATGCTCCCGGATAAATTGCAGAAGAGTTTTATATGGGGGCAGGAGCTTCCTGATGGCTGCCGCGAAAGCGGACAACCATGCAGGTAGTTTCCTGCCATTTGTCTGTGCCCGGAACGGAGGGAGCCTCCGGCGAAATGCCGACATCGACCTTTCCAGGTCAGACAGCTGTTTCAGTCTGAGACTTGTCGAACTGGCGGATGGAAGTTTCAAGATCCAGATGGGAATGCAGCATTTATTCAGTTTCAACTGGATGTAAATTCATAACCAGCTTTTCCGGATGCCGTCTAATCCACCGCAATGCAATCAGGCAGATGGCAACGGAGATGAGAGATCCGATCGGCGCGGCGAGTCCCATCGGATACAGTGTTTCTTGGAAATAGCGGCAGGCAAGCCATGCCAGCGGGATGCGCGCTACCACGATCGAGATGCAGTTGTGCAGGAACGACAGCCCGGACAGTCCGCAGGCGCAGAAGAAACCGCTGCAGCAGAAATGGATACCGGCGATCATGCAGTCCAGCACATAGCTCTTCATATACTGGGTTCCGAGCCGGACAACCTCTGCCTCATCAGTAAAGAGGGAGACGGCAGCACCGGCAGCAAATTGCATGGCAATTGCGATGATCAGCCCGAAAGAAAATGTGATGCAGATCGCGTTGCGCAGCGTCTGACGGGCACGCTCAGGTTTTCCAGCACCCAGGTTTTGAGCGGAGAGGGCGGAAACCGTGGAGAGAAGCGAGGATGGAACCAGAAACAGGATTCCGATCAGCTTTTCAACGATTCCGACCGCCGCCGCATCATTTAATCCGCGCTGGTTGGCAAACATGGTAATAACCAGAAAAGAAACCTGTATAAAGCCGTCCTGAACTGCAACTGGGATTCCGACCTGCAGGATGGAGGCTATGATAGTCTTATGTGGATGGAGGTCACGGAGACGAAAACCCGGAAACATCCGTTTTTTAATGATTACGACCAGAGCGATCAGGACACTGCTCATCTGTGACAGGGTCGTGCCGAGCGCCGCGCCGGACGGACCGAGCGAAAACACGCCCATTAAAAGGTAATCAAGCGCAATATTGATAATACAGGCGATTGCAACGAAATACATCGGACTTTTGGAGTCTCCCATGCCGCGGAAAATAGAGCTGATGATATTGTAGGCGGTGATGAACGGGATGCCGGCAAAGCAGATCATCAGATATGCCGCGGTGCCGTTTACCGCTTCCTCCGGGACAGACAGCAGCCTGATAATGCCGTGAACCGCCGTCAGCAGAAGTCCGGTCAGAAGAATGGACAGACCTGCAAATAAGGAAATCGTGTTACCGATGCCGCGCGCCGCAAGCTTCCGGTCACCCGCGCCGACCGCGCGTCCGATGAGAACCGTTGCGCCCATCGCCAGACCAACGATCATAACCGTCAGCATATGCATGACCTGACTGCCGACCGAGACCGCCGTCGTCCCATCCACGCCTCCAAACTGCCCGATAATAAACAGATCCGCCATGCCGTAGAGTGTCTGTAAAAAATAAGATAACAAATATGGCAAGGAGAAATAGATAACTGTTTTCAGCACACTGCCGGAGGTGAGATTCTTTTCCATGAATAAATCCTCGTCTTTCTGGTAAAAATAGATGACTCTGCCGTCGGCCGTCAGAAAGAAAACGCCGCAGAAATCATTTTCTGAGTATAGTTTATCAGAAATAACTATAATGTCTACAATAATTATAGAGTCAAGGGAAGAAAATCCTTGTTTTTAAGTAGGAAATTTGTGGTATAATATGAGCACTTAGCGAGGTGTTTTCGAGCTTAGTGCGAGTCATACCTAAATACTTAATGAAGCAGAGCCAAAGGCGATAGCTGAATTTAGTATTTATGGTATAATATGAGAAGGCAAATAAAACCCACTTTGATTTTACACAGGAGGTTTCATGAGTTTAGAGTTTAAAAAAATTGAAGTTAACAGTATCCAGGAGATGCTTCCGTTTTACGCGAGGCGCCACAATATGACGTGCGACAGCGTATTTCTGGAGAGCTATGTCTGGAAAGATTATTATAATGTCCGTTATGCAATCTGGGAAAATAAGGCGCTTTTATGGCTGATGGAGAATGAGGACGTTGTTTTTCCGCGATGCCGCTGTGCCGGGAGGAAGACCTGCCGGGGGCGTTTGCGGCGATTGAGGAGTATTTTAATGAAGAACTGGGATATCCGCTGGTTATCAATCTGGCGGATGAGTATGCAGTGAAATATTTAAATCTGCCGGAGGACAAATATCTGGTGGAAGAGCAGGTCGATTCGAGGGATTATCTCTACAACGGCGATGCGATGCGTTCCCTGGCGGGAAAGAAACTGCATAAGAAGAAAAACCGCGTCAACGCATTTAAGCGCGAATATGAGGGGCGCTATGAGTACCGCCGTCTGTGTTGTTCGGACAGCCACGATGTTTGGGTTTTTCTGGACCGCTGGAGACAGCAGAAGGGCGAGGAGGTCGAGGAACATCTCGATTATGAGGTAAAGGGCATTCACGATATTCTGAAAAACTGTTCAGAATTCAGCATCCACATGGGCGGCGTGTATATCGACGGTCAGATGGAGGCATTTACGATCGGAAGCTACAATCCGGTGGAACATATGGCGGTTATCCATATTGAGAAGGCAAACCCGGAGATCAACGGTCTGTACCAGTTTATCAACCAACAGTTCCTGATAGAGGAATTTCCTGAGGCTGAGTGGGTCAACCGCGAGGACGATATGGGCTTAGAGGGACTCCGGAAGGCGAAAATGACGTATTATCCGGCGGATTATGCACGCAAATATCTGGTAGAACAGCTGTTAAACGGCAGCAAGGGCTATCACTGGGCGGAGCAGATCGCCAATACGACGGCGGGAAGTGTGCTGACGTATCTGGATGCGGAGGATAAGGACGAGACGAAGCATCTCTGGCATATGTGTTTCCCGGAAGATTCGGAGAGTTTTATCGAGTATTATTATAAGGAAAAGACGAAGGATAACGAGATTCTGGTGAAAAAGGATAATGGACTTCTGATTTCGATGGTGCAGTACAATCCGTATGCGGTGAAGCTGCGTGGACGCCTCTGGAAGCTCGATTATCTGGTCGGAGTAGCAACCGAGGAGAGCCGCCGCCGCGAGGGACATTTCCGGGACGTATTTGTGAAAATGCTTCACGACGAGGAGGCAGCCGGAAAGCCGATCACGTATCTGGTTCCAGTCAACCCGGCTGTGTATGCGCCGATGGGATTTACCTTCATCGGAAATGTGGCATTCTATGAGCTGACCGAGGAGGCGAAACAGACGCTGACGCGCACGGTGTGCCAGGATACGCCGGAGGACTGCGGGCGGGCTGCTGTCTATATGGAACAGTGGCTGGGCGCACGGTATGAGATGTATACGCGCCGGGATGCGGCGTATGTGAGCCGTCTCATCAAGGAGCTGGCTTCTGAAAATGGCACGTTGGAATTCCTGGAACAGGACGGCAGACTGGTTGGCTGGATGCCTACTGGGGCTGGGAAGTCCGTGAACACCGGCTTTTGTATGCGGAGGACGCATACACGGTCAAGACGGGTGAGAAGCCGTGGAATATGGCGCGCCTGACGAATATCGGGGCGCTGCTGGCGGCATTTGGCTTAAAACAGGCAGAGCAGCAGGGAGAAGAAAAACGTATGCTCACACTGGGCATCCGTATGAATGATCCGATTCTGGAAATGAACAACGGTGAATTTGTCTGGACGATTGGGGAGACAGGTTCCAGCCTGAAGGCGCGGAAACCGGAGCCGGATACCTGCGGCTGCACGGAAAATGTTTCCATATGGCTGGAGACGAAGCCGGAAGAGCTGGTGAGCTGGCTGTTTGGCTGCCGGAAAGCGGAAGAAATCTGGGGCGGACAGCTTGAAAATAAGGGGCTGGCAGAGATTCTGGCACAGGTGGATACGGTGAACGGCGTGTATCTGGATGAGATCGTGTAGAGTGCGTGCTGTAATTGTATAGGATAGAGAATGTGCTGATTTCATGTAAACTAATAGCAACCGCTTTTATGTTTTCAGAAAAAGGAGAGGAGAGTGCGTCAGATGGGAGAGACAGACACATTAAAAAAATGGATTAATGAGTCAAATTATATTGTATTTTTTGGCGGGGCGGGTGTTTCGACCGAGAGCAATATCCCGGATTTTAGAAGCACGGACGGGCTGTACCATCAGGAGTATGACTATCCGCCGGAAACGATTTTAAGCCACAGCTTTTATATGAGAAAGCCAGAGGAATTTTACCGGTTTTACCGCAATAAGATGCTGTTCCCGAATGCAAAGCCGAACCGGGCGCATCTGGCGCTGGCGAAGCTGGAGCAGGAAGGAAAGCTGAAAGCGGTTATTACCCAGAATATCGACGGGCTGCACCAGGCAGCAGGCAGCAAAGAGGTGCTGGAGCTGCACGGATCGGTGCTCCGCAACCATTGTACGCGCTGCGGCAGGTTTTACGGATTGGATGATATTTTGAAGATGAAGGGCGTGCCGAAGTGCGGCTGCGGCGGCGTGATCAAGCCGGATGTCGTGCTGTATGAGGAAGGACTGGACAATGAGGTAATTGAGCGGTCAATTGCCCATATCCGCAAGGCAGATATGCTGATCATCGGCGGCACCTCGCTGGTGGTGTACCCGGCAGCGGGGCTGATTGATTATTATCATGGAAATAAACTGGTTCTGATCAATAAATCAGCGACCTCGCGCGATGGTCAGGCGGATCTGGTTATCAGCGACAGCATCGGGAAGGTGCTGGGGGACGCGGTCGGAGTATAAGGTAGTAACAGGGGAGAGAGGAAATGGTATACGAGGTTGGAGATATTGTAAAACTCAAAAAGCCGCACCCGTGCGGCAGCCATGAGTGGGAGATCCTGCGGGTCGGCGCGGATTTCCGTTTGAAATGTGCCGGCTGCGGGCATCAGGTGATGATGGCACGACCATTGGTAGAAAAGAGTACCAGAGGACTGAAAAAAGCGGGAGAGAAGTCCGAATAAGAGCGGCGGGTGGGCGTACAGATGCAGGCAGCTTCATGATCTGGCAGTCAGTAAAAGAATGCAGTAAGAAGGGGCAGAAAGCCCGGAAAAAACGAGAAAATTTACATAGAAAATCTCGAAAAAGTGCTTGCCAAGCCGTTCCTTTTTTGGTATCATAGATATTCGGTAATATATAACACAAAAATCCTTACTCCCTGCTGGAGTCAGGGGGTCAGTGACCACAAGGAGGTAAGAAAGAGCATGAACAAATATGAATTAGCAGTTGTTCTTAGCGCAAAACTCGAGGACGAAGAGAGAGCCGCAGCGATGGAGAAAGTAACAGGTTACATCACACGTTTCGGCGGTACAGTAACTGACATTGATGAATGGGGCAAGAAGAGACTTGCTTACGAGATTCAGAAAATGAAAGAAGGATTCTACTACTTCGTACATTTCGAGTCTGATTCCGTATGCCCGAATGAGGTGGAGAACCACATCCGCATCATGGAGCCGGTTATCAGATACTTATGCGTAAGACAGGATGCGTAAGAGTAGATAAAGAAAGAGTGATCGTATGAATAAAGTAATTCTGATGGGCAGATTAACGAGAGATCCGGAAGTGAGATACTCTCAGGGCGAGAGAGCTATGGCAATCGCCAGATACACGCTGGCAGTAGACCGCAGAGGCCGCAGAGGCGGAAACGGAGACGACAGCGCACAGACAGCGGATTTCATTCCGTGTGTTGCATTTGACAGAGCAGGCGAATTCGCTGAGAAGTATTTTCATCAGGGAACCAAGCTCGTAGTAACCGGAAGAATTCAGACTGGCAGCTATACCAATCGTGACGGCCAGAAAGTATATACGACAGAAGTGATTGTAGAGGATCAGGAATTTGCAGAGAGCAAGAATGCGGCATCTGGCAACAGCGACGGCGGTTACCGTCCGGCAGAGCGCCCGGCTCCGTCCAGCGCAATCGGCGATGGATTCATGAATATTCCTGATGGAGTAGAAGACGAAGGCCTTCCGTTCAACTAGGTTCGGGAATCGGTCCCCCGGCGGACGGAGTGCGCGAGAGCGCCATCAGGCTGATGTGTGTGAAGGAGGAAAGACCAATGGCATTCAATAAAGGCGATAAAACAGACGCTTCCAAGATCAGAAGAGGCGGTATGCGTAGAAGAAAAAAAGTTTGTGTATTCTGCGGCGAGAAGAACGGCGAAATCGATTACAAAGATACAAATAAATTAAAGAGATACGTATCCGAGAGAGGAAAAATCCTTCCGAGACGTATCACTGGCAACTGTGCTAAACATCAGAGAGCTCTGACTGTAGCTATCAAGAGAGCAAGACATCTGTCCCTGATGCCGTATGTTTGCGAGTAATCCTTGTAAAATAAGGTTTTTTTAAGGGTAAAAGAAGATTTTTACTCAAATTTCACTCAATTATTGAGGATAAAAATGATTGGGATTCCATGTGAGAGATCATGTGGGATCCCTTTTTGTATAATAGGAAATTCCATGGAATTCCCTATTACACAAAAAGACAAATTTCAAAAATAAGTGCTTTACAAAGACGCTTTAGTATGCTAATATGGTAGCATATTAAAAAGCGAGACGGAAACCGGCAAAGGGAGAACGGCTTCCACTGTCTGAAAATGAGGAGGACACTAATTATGAAAAAGAGATTTGTGAGCGCAGCGCTGGCTGCAGTAATGGCACTTTCCATGACCGCATGTGGCAGCAGCAACAGCGCAGCAGAGACAACCGCAGCAGACACAGAGGCGGCTGAGAGCCAGGCAGAGGAAACCACCGCAGAAGAGGCGAAGACAACCGACGGCGGCACTCTGATTGTTGGCTTCGATCAGGATTTCCCGCCGATGGGATTTGTAGGCGATGACGGCGAGTACACCGGATTTGACCTGGAGCTGGCACAGGAAGTTGCAAAACGTCTGGGTCTGGAATATAAGGCACAGCCGATTGCCTGGGATTCTAAAGATATGGAGCTTGAGTCCGGCAATATCGACTGCATCTGGAATGGATTTACGATGACGGGTCGTGAGGATGATTACACCTGGACTGAGCCGTACATGGCAAACCAGCAGGTATTTGTCGTAGCCAATGATTCGGATATCAACAGCCAGGCGGATCTGGCAGGCAAGATCGTAGAGGTTCAGGCAGATTCTTCCGCAGAGGCAGCTTTAAAAGAGGCACCGGAACTGACCGCTACTTTCAAGGAGCTTCTGACAACCGCTGATTACAACACCGCATTCATGGATCTGGAGCAGGGCGCCGTTGATGCCATTGCGATGGACGTAATCGTAGCTGGCTATCAGATTCAGCAGAGAAACGCTGATTTCAAGATTCTGGACGATTCCCTTTCTGAGGAAGAATACGGCGTAGGCTTCAAGAAGGGCAACACCGAGTTAAGAGATAAAGTTCAGAGCACTCTGGAAGAGATGGCAGAGGATGGAACCTTACAGGAAGTTTCTGAGAAATGGTTTAGCAAGGACGTAACTACCGTCGGCAAATAGTAATTAATCGTTGATTGTAAAAACGAAACATTATTAAATAATAGGAATAGGGACGGCTGTGAATGATTTCATGGCAGTCCCCATTCGCGGTTTATGTGTTTAACTGTGAAGTCACAGCACATTCCGTTACCGGGCACGTATGCGTGAACAGTAACGAATCTACATTTTAGAAAGCAGGTATGGAATAATTATGGGTAAGATGACACTCCAGCAGATGATTACACAGCTTGCGGGTGGTATGGCAGTCAGCACACAGATTTTTGTGATCACACTGCTATTTTCACTTCCGTTAGGACTCGTGATCGCGTTCGGGCGTATGTCGAAGAACAAGCTGATCCAGACGATTGTAAAAGTATATATTTCGATTATGCGAGGCACGCCGCTGATGCTGCAGCTCATGGTGGTGTATTTTGGACCGTATTATCTGTTCCGCATCAAAGTCGGCAGCAGTTACCGTCTGTGGGCTACCTTCATCGGTTTTGTCATTAACTATGCGGCATATTTTGCCGAGATTTACCGCAGCGGCATCCAGTCGATGCCGGTCGGACAGTATGAGGCAGCGGAGATTCTGGGTTATGGAAAGGCACAGACCTTCTTCAAGATCATCCTGCCGCAGGTAATCAAGCGGATTCTTCCGTCGGTGACGAATGAGGTCATCACGCTGGTAAAAGATACGTCTTTGGCGTTTACGTTGAGCGTGGCGGAGATGTTCTCAATCGCCAAGGCGCTGGCGGCATCCCAGACGAATATGATGCCGTTTGTGGCAGCAGCCGTCTTTTACTATATTTTCAATCTGGTTGTGGCGGTTGCAATGGAATGGATTGAGAAAAAGCTGGATTATTACCGATAGAAGCGGGAGGAATGTGGAAAATGAACCTGTTAGAATTAAATCATGTGGAAAAATCATTCGGCGATCTGTCGGTTTTAAAGGATATTTCACTGAGTGTGAGCGAGGGCGAGATCGTGTCCATCATCGGACCGTCCGGCTCGGGTAAATCGACGCTTCTGCGCTGCGCGACGATGCTGGAGACGATGGACCACGGCGAGATCGTATATTTAGGAAAGAGAGCAGCCTGGACGGGCGCGGATGGCAAGGTCAGCTATGCGGATAAGAAGGACATGAAGGAGATCCGCAGCCAGTACGGTCTGGTGTTCCAGAATTTTAACCTGTTTCCGCACTATTCTGTGCTGAAAAATATCACAGACGCGCCGATCCATGTGCAGAAGCGCGACAAGGAGACGGTTTATAAAGAGGCGCGCGAGCTTCTGAAAAAAATGGGGCTGGAGGATAAGGAGGACTATTATCCGTACCAGCTCTCCGGCGGTCAGTGCCAGCGTGTGGCGATCGCCCGTGCATTGGCACTGAATCCGAAGATTCTGTTTTTCGACGAGCCGACCTCCGCACTGGATCCGGAGCTGACGGGAGAAGTATTGAAGGTTATTAAGTCGTTAGCGGATCTGCACATCGCGATGGTGATTGTTACCCATGAGATGGCGTTTGCGAAAGATATTTCCCACCGCGTGATCTTCATGGCAGACGGACTCATCGTCGAGGAGGGCGCGCCGGAGAAGGTGTTTGCTTCGGATAATGAGAGAACGAAGAGCTTTTTGGGACGGTATGGGAAGATTCTGTAAGAAATAATTAGGAAAATGGAAGATGGGCGTTGCTGGTTTTGGAGTGGAAAGTCGGCGACGCCCGTTTTTTATGGGGAAGCATATAAGTGTTATTTGCAATTTTACAGTAAATGTGATACGCTTTTACCAAGTATTCCGATTTGCGAGGCAGTAGATACCTTTCAAAAAGGAATGGAACAGAAATAATCGAGTGTTCCGGCGATGCTGGAAGTGGTGAAAAGCGATGCTGACGTTTGAGACGGGTCTTGAAGGAAAGGGGAGCGGTTCATGGAGATTCGTATACCCTTTTTGAGATGGATGGAGTCCGCGTCTACGCGGGCTCTTTTTGATCCATTTGCTTTATAGAAAGGCGGGTCTGGAAAAGTGGTGCCTGTGGATGGAAGATTTTGCAGGACAGGATCGCAGCATGGTTTTTAGCAGAGATATTTGAAATGGTATCTGTTGTAGAGAAAAATTTGGACAGATAAACAGGAAGATATGAGGGAAAAACATGGAGACAGAATCAAGAGTTGCCGTGATTGGTATTGTGGTCGATCAGACGGGAAATACGGAAGAGTTGAATAAGGTGCTGCACCAGTACGGGCAGTATATCGTAGGGCGGATGGGGATTCCTTACCACAAACGGAACGTGAATATTATCAGCGTCGTGATTGACGCGCCGGGTGATGTGATCAGTGCGCTGTCCGGGAAGTTGGGGATGCTGCGGGGGATTTCTTCGAAGGCGCTGTATTCGAAGGCACCGGAAGCACAGGAATGAAAACGAGGTGGCGGAATGGCAGATTTTACACGCGCGGGGCTTCGACCGTTTGACTGGTGGCGGGAGGCGGTCCGTCCAGGCGCTGAACAGATAGAAACGATTACAGAATTAAAGAGATTGATTGACCGTCTGGAAGCGGGGGAGTCCCTGACGGAGGATGAGTGGGTCAGTCTGATCGAGGGACGTTCACCGGAGCTGGCGGACTACCTCTTTGAAAAAGCGCGCTGCATCCGGGAAAGAGAGTACGGAAAAGCGGTGTATGTGCGGGGACTCATTGAGTGCAGCAATTATTGCAAAAACGACTGTCTTTATTGCGGCATCCGAAGGAGCAACCGAAATGCAAGCCGGTACCGCCTGAGTCGGGAGGAGATTCTTTCCTGCTGTGAGAATGGTTATCAGCTGGGATTCCGCACCTTTGTTTTGCAGGGCGGTGAGGATCCGGCGATGACGGATGACTGGGTGATGGAGATGGTGCAGGCGATCCGGGCAGGATTTCCAGATTGTGCGATTACTTTGTCGCTCGGAGAAAAGAAGTATGATACGTTGAAACGCTGGAAAGAGGCAGGGGCGGACCGGTATCTGCTGCGCCATGAGACGGCGGACGCGTGCCATTACGCGAGCCTGCATCCGGCAGAGATGTCATTTGAACACCGGATGCAGTGCCTGCGTGATTTAAAGGCGCTTGGTTATCAGACCGGATGCGGTTTTATGGTCGGTTCGCCGCACCAGACGACGCACTGTCTGGCGAGAGATATGCGTTTTATCGAAGAACTGGATCCGGAAATGGTGGGAATCGGTCCGTTTATTCCGCAGCACGACACTCCGTTTGGCGGGGAGGCAGCAGGAACGTTGGAAGAGACACTGTTTCTTTTAGGGCTGCTTCGCCTGCTGAAGCCGAAAGTGCTGCTTCCGGCGACGACGGCGCTCGGAACGATTCACCCGATGGGGCGCGAACTGGGAATTCTGGCAGGCGGAAACGTCGTGATGCCGAACCTGTCTCCGGTCGGGGTGCGCGCCAAATATATGCTTTATGACAATAAAATCTGCACGGGAGACGAGGCGGCGGAGTGCGTCAGCTGCATGAAGCGGCGCATGGAAAGCATCGGGTACGAGGTAGTCGTCGACCGGGGAGATTATAAGGGGTAAAAGCCTGCAATTTGGTTTGTTGGCATCGAAAGATGCTTACAGATAAATAAACTGACGGGGAAGGACGCGATTGGCGGCTGGTTATGCGGGCATTTTTGAAATTGAAAATGCCGGAGGAAAACATGATAGCTATCATCCTGACCTGTAAGAGAAGGAGAAGAGACTATGAGTTACAATTACAACCCATCATCCAAAAAGGCAGAGGAATTTATCAACCATGAGGAAATTTTAGAGACTCTTTCCTATGCCGAGAAGAACAAAAACAACGTGGAACTGATCGATCGGATTCTGGCGAAGGCGCGGCTTCGAAAAGGGCTGAGCACCGTGAGGCGGCAGTGCTTCTTGACTGTGAGATTCCGGAAAAGGTGGAGGAGATCTTTGAACTGGCACGTCAGATCAAGCAGGATTTCTACGGAAACCGGATCGTCATGTTTGCACCGTTGTATCTGTCGAATTACTGCGTGAATGGCTGCGTGTACTGTCCATACCACATGAAAAACAAGCACATTGCCAGAAAGAAGCTGACGCAGGAGGAAATCCGGCAGGAGGTAATTGCGCTTCAGGATATGGGACATAAACGTCTGGCGCTGGAGACGGGCGAGGATCCGGTTAACAGCCCGATCGAATATGTGCTGGACAGTATCAGGACAATTTACAGCATCAAGCATAAAAACGGGGCGATCCGCCGAGTCAATGTCAATATTGCGGCGACGACGGTGGAGAATTACCGGAAACTGAAAGAGGCGGGAATCGGAACATATATCCTGTTCCAGGAGACGTACCACAAGGAGAGCTATGAGCGCCTGCATCCGACGGGACCAAAGCACAATTACTGTTATCACACGGAGGCGATGGACCGCGCGATGGAGGGCGGCATCGATGATGTGGGAATCGGCGTTTTATTTGGTCTGGAGTTGTACCGGTATGAATTTGCAGGACTTTTGATGCACGCGGAACATCTGGAGGAAGTTTTTGGCGTTGGTCCGCACACCATCAGCGTGCCGCGCATCCGCCGGGCGGACGATATCGACCCATCGACCTTTGACAACGGCATCAGCGACGATATTTTTGAGAAGATCGTAGCCTGCATCCGGGTGGCAGTTCCGTACACGGGCATGATTATTTCAACGAGAGAGAGCAAAGCCTGTCGGGAGCGGGTGCTGCGGCTGGGCGTATCGCAGATCAGTGGCGGTTCCCGCACCAGTGTCGGCGGATATGCAGAGGAAGAGCCGGAGGAGGAAAATTCGGCGCAGTTCGATGTGAGCGACAACCGGACACTCGACCAGGTGGTCCGCTGGCTGATGGAATTAGGCTATATTCCAAGCTTCTGTACGGCGTGCTACCGGGAAGGACGGACGGGCGACCGCTTTATGAGCCTTTGCAAGAGCGGGCAGATTCAGAACTGTTGTCATCCGAATGCGCTGATGACGCTCAAGGAGTATCTGGAAGATTATGCGGCACCGGGGACGAAAGAGATTGGAGAGAAGCTGATTCAGGCGGAGATCGGTTCGATTCCGAAAGAAAAAGTGCAGGAGATTGTGCGGAAAAATCTGGTTGAAATTGAAAAGGGGCAGCGGGATTTCAGGTTTTAGCTAAATCAGGAGGATCAAAATGGGAATGAATGAGACGCCGTCTGGCGAGCGGGTACATATCGCGTTTTTTGGACGGAGAAATGCGGGAAAATCGAGTCTGGTCAATGCGGTGACCGGGCAGGAGCTGGCGATCGTGTCGGACATCCGGGGAACGACGACCGATCCGGTCTATAAATCGATGGAGCTTTTGCCGCTCGGTCCGGTGGTTATCATCGACACGCTGGAATCGACGATGAGGGCGAGCTGGGCTTAAAGAGAGTTGGCAAGACTCGTCAAGTCTTAAATAAGGCGGATCTGGCAGTCCTGGTGGTGGATGCGGTGGAAGGAATCAGCAGCTGGGAAGAAGAGATGATCCGGCTGTTTGAGAAGAAGGAAATCCCGTATCTGGTGGTTTACAATAAGATGGATTTGCTGACGGGAAAATCGGAACAGGAACCGGTTGTGGAACATAGCGCCTATGTGAGTGCTCGGACGAGAGAAGGAATCCAGCAGTTAAAAGAGCAAATGGCACGTCTTACGTCACAGGAGACGGATGAAAAACGGCTGGCTGCGGATCTAGTAAAACCGTTTGATACGGTAATTCTGGTTGTTCCGATTGACAAGGCGGCGCCGAAGGGGCGGCTGATTCTGCCGCAGCAGCAGGTCATCCGGGATCTGCTGGACATCGGTGCGATGCCGTTTGTCTGCCGGGAAAGTGAACTTTCGGAGACGTTTGCAAAATTGAAAGAAGCTCCGGCATTGGTAATCACGGACAGCCAGGTATTTCCGCTGGTAGACCGGCTGACGCCGCCGCAGGTGCGTCTGACTTCCTTTTCCATTTTGTTTGCGCGGTATAAGGGGGATCTGAAACAGGCGGCAGAGGGCGCAAAAGCGCTGGAAATGATACAGGACGGAGATCCGATCCTTATTTCCGAGGGCTGTACGCATCATCGCCAGTGCGGTGACATCGGCACGGAGAAGCTGCCGGCCTGGATCCGTCAGTACACGGGAAAAGCGCCGGAGTTTCATTTTACATCGGGGACGGAATTTCCAGAGGATGTGTCCGGCTATAAGCTGATCGTTCATTGCGGCGGCTGTATGCTGAATGCGCGGGAGATGAAGAGCCGTCTTCGCAGCGCTGTCGATCAGGAGATCCCGATGACCAATTATGGGATTTTGATTGCCTATATGAAGGGAATTTTGAAACGGAGCATGGGGCACTGGAGCCGATCAGGTAGGAAATTTGGGCGGAGAAATGAACGGAAAGAGCGTAAATAATTAGAAACTTAGAAATAAAGGCGGATAAAGCTGCTGGACGATGGAAATGCCTGTCGGACAGCAGCTTTTTTCATAGGAAATTGCGACCTATGAAAAAACGCTCCGCGAGGATGCGCACTCGCGTGAAGCAGTTTTTTGATTTCGCAGATGTCAGAATGTAAACTATATCAATCTAACATGTTGACATTTAAAAATCAACGGTTTATAATAGCGAAAGTTAGCTAAATGAGAAAAATAGGATATTTTTTAAGTTGGACCGAAGGATAACCAAAAAAAGTGTTTTGATTTTGATAAGGAGTAGAAGATATGAGTTTACAACTGGCAGAAGAGATTATAAAGGGACGCCGTCTGAAACGGGGCGAGGATTTAAGCTTTTTATTGAGTGAGGATCTGGATGAGCTCTGTGCGGGGGCTGATAAAATCCGAAAGGAGCTCTGCGGCAACCATGTGGATCTGTGTTCTATCATTAATGGACGAAGCGGACGCTGCGGCGAGGACTGCAAGTTTTGCGCGCAGTCAGCCTGTCATCATGCGAAGGTGGAAGAATATCCATTTCTGGAGCCAGAGGAGATTCTGGAGGACTGCAAGCGTCATGAGGCGAAGAAGGTACATCGTTACTCCATCGTGACGGCGGGACGTGCGCTGACGGGAGCGGAGATGGAGAAGGCGCTTCGGGCATACCGCGCTATGAAGAAGGAATGTAAGGTAGAGCTCTGCGCCTCCCACGGACTTCTGTCACAGGAAGATTTCAACCGCCTGAAAGAGGCGGGCGTGGGACGGTATCATGCTAATATTGAGACTTCCCGGAGAAATTTCCCGAATATCTGTACCACACATACATTTGAGGACAAGCTGGAGGTCATCCGGCGTGCGCAGGCGGCAGGACTTTCCGTTTGTTCCGGCGGTATCATCGGCATGGGAGAAACCTGGGAAGACCGGATCGACATGGCAATCACGCTGAGCGAGCTTGGAATCAAGTCAATTCCGCTCAATATCCTGCGTCCGATTCCGGGCACGCCGCTGGAACATCAGGCAGCGCTTTCGGAGGATGAGATCCTGCGGACGATTGCTATTTTCCGCTATATCAATCCGACTGCGATGGTCCGTTTGGCAGCAGGACGAAATTCAATGGAACATTCCGGCGAACGGGCATTCCGCTCCGGCGCGAATGCAGCCATCACCGGAGATATGCTGACAACCTCCGGAAACCGCATCAGCGAGGACCAGGAGATGCTGGCGGCGATGGGTTTCACATTATAAAAAAGGAGCATTCATATCATGAGTAAAATACTTTCTGCAGAAGCGGAGCACAGACCTTACTTTACAACTAAACGGATGGCGCTGATTGGCGTGATGACGGCGGTAACCTGTATTCTGGGACCGCTCTCGATTCCGCTTCCATTCAGCCCGGTTCCGATTTCCTTTACAAATCTTGCTATTTATCTGGCGGCATATGTGCTGGGAATGAAAGCTTGCACGATCAGTTACCTGATTTATATGCTGCTTGGCATGGTGGGCATTCCGGTATTTTCCGGATTTACGGCAGGAGTCGGTAAACTGGCAGGACCGACCGGCGGCTATCTCGTCGGATTTATCCTGATGGCGCTGATTGTTGGATTTTTCGTAGATCATTTTCCGGGCAAAGTAGCCCTGCATATCGTAGGCATGGTATTGGGACTGGCAATTTGCTATATTTTCGGAACGGTATGGCTGGCAGGTCAGCTTAACATGACCTTTGTAGCCGGACTGGGTGTGGGCGTTATCCCGTATCTGCCGGGCGATGCAGTCAAAATCATTTTCACAGCTTTGATCGGACCGAAGCTGCGCCGGGAAATTTACCGGTTAGGAGACTAAAAAGCGTTTGGCTGTAAAAACGACAGTTTAGATAAAATGATAATTTAAAATGAAGGCCAGATGGGTGAAAGTGGAATACATAAAACGCTTTCACCCATCTTTTTTGTGAATGAAACGAAGAAGTTAGTTGAAATTTTATAGAAAGTAAGAAGAAAAGAGAAAAATAAAAGCAAAAGAAAACAGAAATAATTACATATATGGAATAAGATGCAGAAAAATAAGAAGGATATGCGACTAAACTTGAACAATTTTGAGGCATATGTTATACTAAAGACAGAAAAAGAGGGAGTCCCCGGAGGAACAGGGAGGAGGCAGTTGTATGGAGAAAAAGATTATCACTATCAGTCGTGAATATGGAAGCGGAGGTCGTCAGATTGGTCTGACAGCCGCTAAAAAACTGGGAATGGAATTTTATGATAAGGAATTGATCGATGCTGCTGCGAAGGAGATCGGTTTTCCAGCGGAAATTATTGCGGATCGTGAGCAGCGCTTGACAAATAGCCTGCTTTACAATTTCGCGATGGGAACTTTGTATGGACTTTCCTATCCGAAGGAGCCGAAGCTCAGTGAACTGCCATTGACAGAGCAGATCTATGTGGCGCAGAAGAAGGCGATCGAGGAGGCGGCAAAGCGCGGAAGCTGCGTATTCATCGGCAGATGTGCTGATTATATTCTGAAAAGCCGTCCGGATGTACTGCGTGTCTTTGTTTATGCGGATCGTGATATCCGGCTTCGCCGCGCGATTGATGAGTACGGGGATCTGGAAGAGCATATTGATGAATTTATGCACCAGACCGACAAACGCCGCCGGATCTACTATGAAAACTATACGAATCAGCGCTGGGGCGACAGAGAAAACTATGATCTGATGCTGAACAGTGGAGATTTGGGAATTGAGAGGTGCGTGGAGTTGATTTGCCAGGCGGTGAAGTAAAAGAAGAGTGGCATTTATAGTTTCATGCAGTCGATATGAGGATATCTAAGATAACAAATGCAAAGAAGATGATTGAAATTTTTTGTAGTTATGTTATCTATATATAAAGGATCTCACCGATAGACGGTTGGACCCTTAAATGATAAGTTAAAAATAACCGCTCAAGTTTGCAGGACCGGGGCGGTTATTTTTGTGTCTTATTACTAGCTCGACCAACTTTATAGCCGAGACTAAAGCATATAAAGCATTTTGTAAAAGATATACGAGCGCAGGTTACTGGGCACGTATGCGTGCACAATAACTAGCACGGCGGCTCTGGTTTGTCAATGGGGGATTGTCTGGACGAATCCCCCTCACTATGCTATAATAAGGGGCATCAAGTCATTTTGGTTGCTTTATCGTTACTGCTCATGGCAGGTATTTTGAAAACCGGCACATGGACAGCAACATTGTATGCACGGGAGAATGAGATGAAAGAAAATATGAAAATACGAGGTCAGCTGCGGACGTATCTGCAGTGGCCGATCATACTGTCGGTATTCCTGTTGGCGGCGAACCTGGCAGTTGGGATTGTGAGCCCGGCTGCCGGTCTTGTGATGTCCGGATTTACGGTTATATATGTGCTGGTGGCACTCTGGCTGTTCATATACCGGAGAAAACGTCTGATGGGCGGACTGGTGGAGTTTTCGGCGGAGTATGCGTGGGTGCAGAAACAGCTCCTCTATGAGATGGCGGTGCCGTATGCCATCGCGGACACAGAGGGACATTTCCTCTGGTTGAACCACTCCTTTTCGGAGATCGTCGGGGAAGATAAAAACTGCCGTAAGAATATCGCGGCGGTCTTTCCGGAACTGACGCGGGAATTTTTGGATGAGATGGACGAAAAAACGAGCGTTCATTCTTCATTTGACGGCAGATTTTACCGGATCGATATCCAGCAGGTGGCGCTGAGCGAGACGGAAGGTATGAAGCTTGGCGCGGTGGACGAGGACAGCGGCGAGATGCTTTTAGTGCTGTATCTCTGCGATGAGACGGAGATTCTGCGCTGCAAGCAGCAGATCAACAATCAGCGTCTGGTGGCGGGACTTATCTATCTCGACAACTACGACGAGGCGCTGGAGAGTGTCGAGGAGGTACGCCGTTCCCTGCTGGTTGCCCTGATTGACCGGAAAATTACGAAGTATTTCATGGCGATGGAAGGTATCGTCAAGAAGCTGGAAAATGACAAGTATCTGTTTGTGATCAAGCAGCAGTACACGAAAGAGATTCAGGAGAGCCGCTTTTCGATCCTGGAGGATGTCAAGACGGTTAATATCGGAAATGATATGGCTGTCACGCTGAGTATCGGTATGGGTATGAATGGCGACAGCTACATCCGCAACTATGAGTATGCGAGAACGGCGATTGATATGGCGCTGGGACGCGGCGGCGATCAGGCGGTTGTCAAGGATGGCACGAAGATCCGCTATTACGGCGGCAAATCGCAGCAGCTGGAAAAAACGACCCGTGTCAAGGCGCGTGTCAAAGCGCATGCGATGCGCGAGCTGATGGATACGAAGGATAAGATGCTGATCATGGGACACAAGATCGGCGATACGGATTCCTTTGGCGCGGCGATTGGTATCTGGCGGATTGCGACCTCTTTTAATAAAAAGGCGCGGATCGTCATCAATGGGGTCAATTCTTCCGTGAAACCGATGATGGCGCGGTTTGAAAACAGCTCTGATTACCCGGAGGATCTGTTCTTAACCGGCGAGGAAGCGGCAGAGTGGGCGGATTCCAACACGATGTTAGTTGTGGTTGATGTCAACCGCCCGAGTATCACGGAGGCACCGGAATTGCTCAAGCAGATCAAAACGATCGTGGTGCTTGACCATCACCGCCAGAGCAGCGAGATCATTGATAATGCAGTGTTATCTTATGTCGAGCCGTATGCATCTTCGGCGTGTGAGATGGTAGCCGAGGTATTGCAGTACATCGGCGACGACGGCATCAAGATCAAGCCGGCGGAGGCGGATGCGATGTACGCCGGTATCGTGATTGACACAAACAATTTCATGAACCAGGCAGGTGTCCGCACCTTCGAGGCGGCGGCGTTCCTGCGTAGAAACGGCGCGGATGTCGTGCGTGTGAGAAAGCTGTTCCGCGACCGGCTGGAGGACTACCGGGCGAGAGCTGAGGCGATCCAGAAAGCAGAGATTTATCACGGCGCATTTGCGATTTCCGTGTGTCCGTCCGAAGGACTTGAAAGTCCTACCGTGGTTGGCGCACAGGCGGCAAATGAGCTGCTGGATATTGTAGGCATCAAGGCGTCATTTATCCTGACGCAGATGGGCGACACGATCTATTTCAGCGCGCGTTCGATCGATGAGATCAACGTGCAGATTATCATGGAGCGCTTGGGCGGCGGCGGACACCGCACGATTGCGGGTGCACAGCTTAAGGGTGCGACGATCGATGAAGCCAGAGAGAAATTAAAAGATCTCATTACGGATATGATGGAGAAAGGAGAAATATAACGATGGAAGTTGTATTATTAGAGGATGTAAAGGCACTTGGCAAAAAAGGTCAGATTGTAAAGGTAAGCGACGGCTATGGACGCAACTTTATTCTGACAAAGAAACTGGGAATCGAGGCAACACCGAAGAACTTAAATGATCTGAAGCTGCAGAAGGCAAATGAGGCGAAGATCGCGGCAGAGCACCTGGCAGCAGCGAAGGATCTGGCAAAACATCTGGAGGATAAGTCCATCACCCTGTCCATCAAGGCAGGCGAGGGCGGAAAAGCATTCGGCTCTGTTTCTTCCAAGGAGATTGCAAAGGCGATCAAAGATCAGTTAAATCTGGATATTGACAAGAAGAAACTGGTTCTGCCGGAGCCGATTAAGACCTTTGGCACACACGAAGTTCCGATCAAGCTTCACAAAGAAGTAACCGGAAAACTGGCAGTAAAGGTTGTAGAAGCTTAATATGGAGGACTGAATCATGGAGGAAGCCCTGATAAAGCGGGTTCTCCCGCACAGTGTAGAGGCGGAACAGTCAGTCATCGGATCCATGCTTATGGATCGGGAAGCAATTATCGCGGCGTCTGAGATTATCACAGGCGCCGATTTTTACCAGCACCAGTACGGCGTCATGTTTGAGTCGATGGTCGAGCTTTTCAATGAAGGAAAGCCGGTCGATCTGGTGACGCTTCAAAATCGGCTGCGCGAAAAAGATGTTCCGCCGGAGGTCAGCAGCCTGGACTTTGTCCGAGATATCATGACATCTGTGCCGACCTCGGTCAATGTCAAATCGTATGCCAATATCGTGCGGGAAAAGGCAGTCCTGCGCCGTTTGATAAAAGTGAATGAGGAGATTGAAAATCTCTGTTACGGCGGAAGGGACAAGCTGGAGGATATTCTGGCGCACACGGAGAAATCGGTGTTTGACCTGCTCCAGAGCCGCGGAGGCGGAGAGTTTGTGCCGATCCGCCAGGTGGCGTTGAATGTTCTGGAAAAGATTGAGGCGGCGTCGAAGAGCAACAGCACCGTCACGGGTATTCCGACCGGATTTATCGATCTGGATTACCGGACGTCGGGATTCCAGCCGTCCGATTTTATTTTGATTGCGGCGCGTCCTTCGATGGGTAAGACGGCGTTTGTTCTGAATGTCGTCGAGCATGTGGCGGTCAAAAAAGGGCTTCCGTGCATGGTATTCAGCCTGGAAATGTCGAAGGAACAGCTGGTCAACCGTATGCTGTCGATGGAGTCGAATGTCGATTCCCAGAAGCTGCGTACCGGTACGCTGACGGATTCCGACTGGGATGCCGTTGTGGAAGGCATCGGCACGATCGGAAGTTCCAAGCTGATCATCGATGATACGCCGGGTATCTCGATCTCGGAGCTGCGCTCGAAATGCCGCAAGGTGAAGCTGGAGTACGGTTTAAGCCTTGTCATTATCGACTATTTACAGCTGATGAGCGGCAGCGGAAAGAGCGGAGAGAACCGCCAGCAGGAGATCTCGGAGATTTCCCGTTCACTAAAGGCGCTGGCGCGAGAGCTGAATGCGCCGGTTATCTCCCTGTCGCAGCTTTCCCGTGCCTGCGAGACACGTCCGGACCACCGCCCGATGCTTTCGGATCTGCGTGAGTCTGGTGCGATTGAGCAGGATGCCGATGTGGTTATGTTTTTGTACCGTGATGATTATTATAACAAGGATACGGATACGCCGAATATCGCGGAGGTAATCATTGCCAAACAGCGTAATGGTCCGATTGGAACGGTGCAGCTGATGTGGAGACCGGAGCTGACGAAGTTTGCGAATTTGGCGAAATAACGATAGAATCGTGTAAGGGACGGGACCGGATAAATATATGATTGATAAAAGATTATTATGTAAAAAGGAATATGAGAAATGTTTGAATTGATAAAAGAATCGGATCTGGACACCGTCCGCCATTTTTACCGCGCCTTAGCTGGAACCGAGTTCTGCGCGTGGACGGACATCTATCCAGGGGAGCCGGAGCTACAGTCGGATTTTTCTAGGGATTCGCTTTTTTGTATCCGGGATGATGTGTCGGGGGAGATCGCGGGGCTGGTTTCGATCGATGATGATCCGGAGGTGGAATCGATTCCGTGCTGGTCGGAGGAGCTGCAGCCGTCGGCAGAAATTTCCAGACTGGGTGTGGCGGAGAAGTACCAGAACCGAGGCATCGCACGCGAGCTTCTGGCAGGCGCGATGGAGGAACTTAGAAGACGCGGCTGCAAGAGTGCCCATATGCTGGTGGCGAAGGACAATGTGAAAGCGCTGCGGTCGTACGAGAAGCTGGTCTTTGAGAAGGTCGGTGAGTATGTGCTGCAGGGGCATGATTACTGGTGCTTTGAGAAGAAGCTGTAGAATGGAGAGGGGAAATTTAATCCCCTCTTTTTATTTATGTCATTCATTCGCCTTCTACCGTCAGCGAGATGGCATTTAGCTACGATATGGTAATCGTTCCGATCGATGGAGAAGGAGTTCCGGAACTTGTTTTTTATGTAAATGCTATTCATATTTAGTTTGAACCCCGCATATAGTAGTAGTAAGGTACCGGGGAGGACAAGCAGAATGAATAAGAACAAGCATTACCTGATTTCGGATGCTTCCAGACAGGTGCAGGTGGAGGCTCACGTGCTCCGGTACTGGGAGGACGAGCTGGGGATTCCGATTCCGAGAAATGAACTGGGGCATCGGTACTATACGGAGTTTCATATCCAGCTGTTCCGTCAGATCAAGCAGTTGAAGGAACAGGGGTACCAGTTGAAAGCCATACGGGGAATCCTCGGAAAAGTGGAAGAAAATCAGAAAACAGAACCGGAAGCGCTTTTGGAAGCGCAGGCACAGGCGGTTTTCCGGGAAACGGGAACAGGAGAGCGTAACATGAGCAGGCAGGAAAATATGGAAATGAAAAAAAATACAGAGGTAGAAAACAAGGAAACAGAACTGCCGCAGGCAGAGGTTTCCCAGCCTCTGGCGGGGGAGAAAATGCGCCAGTTTCAGGAGATCATGAACCAGGTCATCGGGCGCGCGATCGAGGAAAACAGTGAAAAACTGAGCCAGGACGTCAGCTATCTGGTGCATGATAAATTGATGAAGGAGCTGGAATACCTGATGCGGGTCTCTGATGAGCGGGAGGAAGAGCGCTTCAAGCGCCTCGACGAGGTCATCCGCGCGTATCAGCGGGAAAACCAGGGGCGAGCGGAAGCAGCAGCGGCTGCGCCAGGGCGGTTTCCATTTTTCCGGTCCCGTGTAAAGAAAAAGAAATTTGGACGGAATGGGAATAAGATGTGATAAGTTCTGCAAAAGGGCATAAAAAAACCTGTCGGAAACGACAGGCTTTTTTATGTAGATATTTCGTTTTTGTTTGTGTTTAATTAGCCCTGCTCGATAGCGCCGGTCGGACATACGCCTGCACATGTACCGCAGTCGATGCAGCTGTTAGCGTCGATATCGTATTTGCCATCTCCCTGAGAGATTGCTCCAACTGGACATTCGCCAGCACAGGAACCACAACTTACACAAGAATCAGTAATTACAAATGCCATGATAAAATCCTCCTTTTATATTTATGCGTTTGGCTATATTCTATACTAAAAATGCGAAATATTCAAGGAGAAATTGATGGTTTTCATGTTCTAAAATAAAAGCAATGGAAAAAACCGATTTTTCTGGAAGTCAGTATTCCTACAGGGTCGAGAGCGTTGAGAGCGCGTGCTCCCGGACGATCGTCTCATAATGCTCCTCATAGTATGCCTCAAATGCATTCGGGGCAGCGGCAGTCTTTAATGGTTCGCTGTACTCGGACAGGAGATTGCACAGGCGGTTGAATGCGTCGGTGCTGTCGGCTGTCTGGCGGACAACAAGGTAGTAACGACCATCGGACGGGTGTTTATAAAGCGTGTTCGGTGTTTCGCAGACTGGAGCTGCGATGCGCGCTGCCCGGCAGACCTCATCGAGGGAGCCGAAAGTAAAAATACGCGCTGCCGGCAGTTTGGAACCTGGCTCTGCATTTTCAGTGGAAGGCGCGTCCGAACCGGTCAGCGGGCTTGCGGCGGTATTTTTGCCATTGTCAGTAAATAGGCTTAAAAGCCCGTCCGCGCCCTCTAAAAGCTCGTTGGCAAGTGCTGTCAGAGGCTCGTCCTCGTTTCCCGGGGAAAAGCGTGAAAAGCGGGTGTCCAGCTCTTCCGGGTCCTCGATCTTGGTAATGATCAGCATGATGCTCTCACTGGAGAGCGGAATTGCTTCCACCATCAGAGGAATATCGTCCGCCTCGAAGCCGACTTCATTCGATGCCTTCTGGATCATTTCATGGAACAGTTTTTTCGCCTTTTCCGTGCCATAGGCGAGTTCGCCCAGATTTAAGTTGCGGGCGCTCAGATCGCTGCTTGTCAGGGTGCAGCGGATCTGGTTTTCGTTGATGCGTTCTATTTTCATGGATTTTCACTTCCTTGTCTTTTGGGTGGTTAAGATACCGAATGCTTCGTGCTTCGCACTTCCGCAATTTTGCAAGACATTCGTAAGCCGCTCATTTTTCTGCGGAAAAAGGCTGCTTACTCATGTTTTGGACTTTGGAACCTTGGTATTCATCATACTATATAATATAATCACTTGGCAATTTGAATATGAAAAAAAAGCATAAAATCTTTCTAAAAACGGTTGCGGGAACCGAGGGGATCGTATACAATGAATCTTGAGAGGTGGTATAGACCGAAAGGAGGCGCGGTACGGAAACAGCCGTTCTATTTGGAAAATACCAGCTGGAACGTGTGATCGGACGCGGTCGGAGCGGAACTGTTTTTTTAGCCAGGCATCTGGGGCTTGATGAAGAGAGAGCGATTAAGCGTGTCAGGCGGACAGAGAGCGGTTTCATTCAGGAAGCAGCGCTTTTGAAGCGGCTGCGCCATCCGGGAATCCCGATCATCTACGATCTGGAAATTGACGAAAATTATTATTATCTCATCGAGGAATATCTGTGCGGTGAGTCGTTGTATGCCCGAATTGAGAGAACGGGCAGTCTGCAAACGGGAGAGCTTATCCGTCTGGGAATTGAGCTTTGCCGGATCATGAATTATCTGCATTCATTCAAACCAAATCCAATCTTATATTTAGATCTCCACCCCGGGAATCTTCTAATCTGCCGGGAACAATTAAAATTGATTGATTTTGATCAGGCGGCACTGGCGTCTTTGAGCCAGGAACGATCTGTTTGCTATGGAACAAAAGGCTTTGCAGCCCCCGAACAGTACGAGGGAGGGACTCTGGATGAGAGGACCGACATCTATGCCATTGGCGCCCTCCTGTACTATATGGGGACAGGGCATGCCCCAGAGGGGGAGATAAAAGCAGGACAGGGAAGCTGTCGGGGAGATCTGTACATTCTTATGGGGCGATGTCTCAGAATAGAGAAAAAAGAGCGCTGCCAGAGTGTCCGGGAAGTGTTAGAGGCATTGGAAAAACTGGAGGCGCGCATATTTGCAGAACGTCATATACCACTTCTCAGGATTGCCGTAGCAGGCAGCCGGAGCGGAATCGGGGTTACACATACCGCACTTGGCGCGGTCCGATATCTGCGGCAGAAAGGAGTTTCCTGCCTTTACAGGGAGCAGAATGACACGGGGGCAGTCCGCAGGCTGGCATCCTGGTATGGGATGGTGCCGGATGAACATGGAATTTATTACATGGACGGTCTGGCGTTGAAACCCAGATACAGCGATGTGGTGCAGCTGGAACAGCCGGTGTTTGAAGTGATTTTAGATGACTGCGGAACCAGGCTCCAGACGGTTCTGGATGGGGAGTATGATTTGATTCTTTTCGTCTGTGGATTGCAGCCGTGGGAGAAAGAAGATTCTCTGCGGGCGATCCGGTTTCTGGGAGCAGAAGAGGGACTCCAGATTTTATTAAATCACAGAAAATGCGGGCGGGATTATCTTCCGGAGGAGGTCCGGCATCTTAGGTATCTGCGGCTTCCGTTTTTAACCCCGCCGTTCGATGCAGGCGGAAGGCGGGGGGCAGGAAAATGAGGCAGCGGAGGAGACAGAATTTTTTGAAAGGATTTTCCGGGAGGAAGCTCTCAAAAAAGGACGGGGGACCAGGCAGGCAGCAAAAGAAGGGGGACTCTGGCGGAACATCCGGCGAAGGTGGGAGCGCTTTATGGGTGGATTCCCGTGGCAGTGGAAATAGGAGGAAATACAGATTAAAATCGGAAAACGGGGCGAAAGCTCAAAAGTGGGGCGAAAATTCAGGCAAAAACCAGTGCCAGACACAAAGCAGGCCGGGACAGAACGCCTGGAATGTATCGGGATAGCCGGGAGCGGACCATCGGTTGGGGTGACTCATTTTTCACTCATGACGGCAGCATATCTGTCCGGGGTGCTGTGCCGGCGAACGGCGGTTCTGGAACAAAGCGAGAGCGGCTCATTTGCACAGCTTGAAAAGATATTCCGGACGGGAAAAAGAAGGGAAAAACCGGTTATAGACGGGGCAGGACAGCCGTTTGAAATTAGGGGGATTTTTTTCTATCAAAAGGCTGAACGTGCAGAATGGTACGATTGTTCGGAAAGGGGGATGGAGGCGATGGTGATCGACTTCGGAGCCTTGACACAGAAGAATCAGGATGCATTTTTTCGATGCAGCCGCTGTTTTCTGGTCGGTTCGGTCAGCGGATGGCAGCTGGCAGATTTTGCGGCATTGACAGCAGAAAAGCAAAAATGGAAAAAATGGTGTGAGTATTTCGTCTCATTTGGAGAAGAGGAAGCTGTAAAAATGGCAGAGCAATATCTGGATATCCGGATCCGGCAAATCCCACTGCAGAAGAACGCGTTGATGGTTACGGGAGAGTCCATGACTTTTTTTGGAAAATTCCTACGATAAGCGAGGCAGACCAGGGGTTATAAATTACCGATTATCTCCGAAAGGTCAGAAAAGGCAGAATGGTCTGTTTTCGCGGAATGGAGAAGGTGTGGAATGGTAGTAAGAAAAAGTAAAAAAGAAGAAGCGGAGAGGAGGCGTAGGGAACAGCAGAGAATATTTGTCGAGGGATTACAGCGATATAAGAGTAAAGGAATCCAGATTTTAATTGATGGGAGGGAGTGCAGACCAGAAGAGTACAGGAAGCTGTGTGAGTTCCGGGAGGACGGCTCGTTTTATATGGCTGATTACGTCGGAGCGGAGACAGGAGTGCTGACAGAGATACATTTTGACCGGGTTTACAACCGGTGATAAGAGAGGTGCCGTTTTGTCCGTATCTGGACAGTCCGCCGGATTTTTCTTTCGGAGAAAATGGTGAGAACTGTTTAGATGGTGCTATTACAGTTACTGGGTACGTATGCGTAAACAGTAACCTATTACAGGGAAAATGAAAGAGGAGTTAAGAAAAAAGTCAACATTCCATGGAGCTGGTGTGATATAATAAGGGCACTTAGCGAGGTATTTTTGAGCTTAGTGCTTATGGTATTACCTTAACATACACCGGAGGAAAACATGGAAAGAGGAAGATCAAGGAAAGCACGTTCGGGCTGTCTGGGACGGATTTTCGGGTTTGTGCTGTTTTTAATCGTGGCAGCCGTTGGTGTGATTGCAGCGGTCAAATATATGCCAAGCCGGGAGAGGGCGGATTTGGATGCTCTGTACGCGGCGGGCGGCAGCGACCGGGTGGCGCTGTATCTGAACTATGAACGTCAGGAGGAGAGCGGTGTCTACGTGGACGGGCAGACGTATCTGCCGGCTACGTGGGTAGATGCGAACTTAAATGAACGTTTTTACTGGGATGCCAATGAGGAAATACTGGTGTACGCCCTGCCGGAGGAGATCGTGAAAAGCGACGAGACGACAGTGGATGAGGACGGAAAAAAGATCCTTTACCGGGATGGCGATGCAGTTTATCTTTCACTGGCTCTGATTCAGAAATACACCGATGTGCGTCTGCAGGCGTATGATGGTGAGGCACAGAAGCGGGTTTTCGTGGAAAATAACTGGGATCCGGTCACGGTGGCAGATGCGGCGTGGAGCGCCAAGATCCGCTTAAGAGGCGGCTTGAAAAGCCCGATTGTGACTGAGATAAAGCGCGGCGGGACAGTGACGGTGCTGGAACAGTATGACAACTGGGCGAGAGTCATGACACCGGACGGTCATATCGGATATATGCACAAGTGGAAGATGAAAAATCTGCATGAGGAGACGTTAAAGAGTGATTTTACTGCTCCGGTCTACCAGAATATTTCACTGGATCAGAAGATTGTGATGGTCTGGCATCAGGTAACGATCGCGGCGGCAAACCAGGCGATGGATTCTTTGATTGCAAAGACGAAAGGTGTCAATGTCATCGCGCCGACGTGGTTTACGCTTAGCAGCAACAGCGGCGCGTATGAATCTCTGGCAGATAAGTCCTATGTGGATCGGGCGCATGAAAAAGGTCTGCAGGTCTGGGCGGTACTCGACAATTTCAGCCGCGAATGCAGCAAGAACGTGCAGGCGGAGGTGCTTCTTTCCAGGACGTCTGTGCGCGAAAAACTGATTGAAAATATGATGACAGAGGCGGACCGTTATGGATTTGACGGTATCAATCTGGATTTTGAGAGTTTGAAGACGGCGGCGGGTGTCCATTACATTGAGTTTATCCGCGAGCTGTCGGTTTCCTGCCGTAAGAAAGGGCTGGTGCTGTCGGTCGATAACTATGTTCCGGCGGTATATAACCGTTTCTACAACCAGAAAGAGCAGGGCAACGTCGCAGATTATGTGATTATCATGGGTTATGATGAGCACTATGCAGGCGGCGAAGCCGGTTCTGTTTCTTCGATCGGATATGTCGAAAACGGCATCAAAGATATGCTTTCCCTGGTTCCGAAGGAAAGGTAATCAACGCAGTCCCGTTCTACACAAGGCTCTGGACGGGAAGCGGCGACAATGCGTCCTCCCGTGCGATGGGAATCTCCGAGGCGACAAAATGGGTGTCGGAGAGCGGCATGGATCTGACCTGGGATGATTCGGCTGGTCAGTATTACGGCAGGCTGGACAGCCAGAACGGCGAACAGCAGCTCTGGATGGAGGAGACAAAGTCCCTGGGACTCAAGATGGATTTAATCAAGAAATACGACCTGGCAGGCGTAGCCGGATGGCGGCTGGGGCTGGAAACCAGCGACGTCTGGGATGTGATTAGCTGGGAGTAGAGGCAATTTAATTACGATTCAAAGATTCAAAGTAGGGCGGAAGTCTCATGCGGGAGCGTGGGGCTTCTGCTTTTTTATGTAATAGGAAATTCCTTGGAATCCCCTATTACACAAAAAGGCACTAACGTGCCAATGATGCGCACTCGCGCGAAGATGTAGTTTGTCGCAAGCGACCGCGCTCGGCGCGAGAATGTGCCAAGGCACATTCTTCTTTATAAAAAAGAGCGTCTTGGACAAAAAACCTCCGGGCGGAAAGATTGATTCATCCGCCTGGAGGTTATTAAAACATCAAAAATATTGTTTTGTCTGGGAGAAATGTGATTATTCTGCCTCTTTTGCCTGATCGATCAGGTTGGTGTAGAAAGCAAGGAAACTGTCATCACCTTCAGCGATCATAGCTTCCGGATGGAACTGTAAGCCCATCACGTAGTCTTTATCTTCTCTGACGATTGCTTCGATGATTCCATCTGGAGCAGTAGCAACGACTTTCAGGTTGTCACCTAACTGATCGACTGCCTGATGATGCCAGGAGTTTACAGTGTAGGTGCCTTCTCCGCCAAATGCGGCAGCAACGATGTTATCTTTGTCTACGGTAATCTCATGTTTTGCGAATACCTTACGGTCCGGATCGCGATGTTCGATATCGGACGGATTCTGAGTCGGAAGATCCTGATATAAGGTACCGCCGCTTAATACGTTTAAGAACTGCATGCCACGGCAGGTGCAGAGCATCGGGATATCCTCATCGAGAGCTGCCTTGATTAAAAGAGAATCAGAAGTATCTCTAACTTCGTTTACAGTCTCTAATTTTTCGTTTGGCTCTTCGCCGTAGTAGCTCGGATCAATATCTTCGCCGCCGGTCATAACCAGAGCATCGATTTCTGCCAGAGCATTTTTCGCGTCATCCTCGGTTTTGATCTGAGAAAGATAAATTGCTTCGCCGCCAGCTTTGGTAACGGCATCTATATATAACTGTGCATCTTCGTCGATTTCGTCTGCATTCCATGAAACGCCGACTTTGACTTTCTCTTCTTCGTCATTCGCCGCTTCTTCGGCAGTCTCTGCTTCGACTTCTGTCTCGGTTACTTCGGCTTCAGCCGCTGTTGTATCGGCTGCCGGTTCAGACTTTGTTCCACAAGCTGTTAAAGAAAAAGCCAGGGATAAAGAAAGAAGCACTGCACTGGTCATCATTTTAATTTTTCTCATTCGAATTTCCTCCCTAATACAAATTGTCCTCCCAAACATGGCTGGATTCTAACATAAAACAGTCAGAAAAATACAAAAAGATACATAAAATTACAAAATAAAATAAAATAACTTTTAATGCTACCTAAAAGATATAATATAATTTTGTAGATATACGAAAAATGAGCGAAAATAAGGAGGCGTAAATGGAAGCGAAGAATTGAGTAGGGAGGAGTACGGGGAAAAGCCCTGATAACAGAAAGTTATACCTTCATTCTCTTTCTTAATTGGATTTTCCCCGCAGGCAGGCGTTACAATAAGGACGGAAAAAACAGACGGGCAGCCGGGTCAAGGCTGCGGGGCTGATAGAGATGGCGGAGTGCAGGAAAGACTCCGAGAGAATATGACAAACCAAATGGAGGAAATCAAAACATGGGGAAATCACTTACCAGAAAGATTATTGAGTCACATTTCGTATCGGGCGATATGACGCCGGGCAAAGAAATTTTTATCAAGGTGGATCAGACATTGACACACGATATCAATGCCGTTATGACTTATCTGGCATTCGAGGCGATCGGGCTGGACCGTGTCCGCACGGAGTGCAGCGTCAGCTACCTCGATCACAATTTATTATATGTAGATAATAAGACGCCGGACGACCACATTTATTTGCAGTCCGCAGCAAAGAAATTCGGCGTGTATGTGTCCAGACCGGGCAACGGCATCTGCCATACCGTTCATGTATCCCGTTTTGGTGTGCCAGGCAAGGTATCGATGGGCGGAGACAGTCACACACCGCATGGCGGCGCGATCGGTATGCTGTGTATCGGTGTCGGTGGCATGGATGTAGCAACGGCGATGACGGGTGTTCCGATGCGTCTGACGATGCCGAGAGTCGTCCGTGTCAACCTGACCGGTAAATTAAGACCGGGCTGCAACTCGAAGGAAGTTATCCTGGAAATGCTTCGCCGCGTGACCATCAAGGGCGGTCTGGGAAATGTATATGAGTACGTGGGACCGGCAGTTGCCGAGATGGAGATTCCGGCACGTGCGACTATCGCAAACATGGGTGCGGAAATGGGCGCGACCACTTCCATTTTCCCGGCAGATGCACAGGTAAAGAGATTTCTGGCTGCACAGGGACGTCCGGAAGCATACACAGAGCTTCTTCCGGATGAGGACGCCGAGTACGACGAGACGATCGATATCAATTTAAGCGAGTTAGAGCCGTTGATCGCATGTCCGCACCAGCCGGACAATGTTATGCCGCTGCATCAGGCGGAAAAGAAGAGAGTACAGCAGGTATTTATCGGAAGCTGTACCAATGCAAGCTATGCCGATATTGCAAAAGCAGCACTTGTATTTAAGGGACATCATGTGAATGAGGATGTAAGCTGTACCTGTGCGGTTTCTTCCAAGCAGGTGTACCGTCAGCTGATGCGCGATGGATATGTGGAGATGCTTCTGGATGCAGGTGTCCGTCTTTTGGAGATTGCCTGTGGTCCGTGCTGCGCAATCGGTCAGACTCCGGCGACCGACGGTGTGGCAGTCCGCACCTCCAACCGTAATTTCAAGGGACGTGCCGGGAATCCGACTGCCAAGATCTATCTGGTAAGCCCGGAGAGTGCTGCAGCGACAGCGATTATGGGGACCTTCGCAACGGCAGAAGATATTATGGGTGAAAATGTGAAGATCCTGGATTCAATTCACGAGCCGGATCAGTACGATATTGATGATTCGATGATTCTTCCGCCGCTGTCTCCGGAGGAAGCTGCGAAGGTGGAGATTGTCCGCGGACCGAACATCAAGTTTCTTCCGGTTCCGGAGCCGCCGCAGAAGACACTGGATGCTCCTATCAGCTTAAAAGCCCGTGATAATGTATCCACCGATGATATTACACCGGCAAGTGCTGAGTTCAGCAGTATGCGTTCCAATATTCCGTTGATGTCCCAGTATTGCTATCATCGATATGATCCGGAATTTGCAGCTCGCGCAAAAGAAATGGGACAGAGCGTTATCATCGGCGGTGAAAACTATGGACAGGGTTCCTCCCGTGAGCATGCGGCTATTAATCCCATGTATCTGGGTGTAAAAGCGGTCATTGCCAAGAGTATTGCCCGTATCCATAAGGGAAACCTGGTAAATCATGGCGTAATTCCAATGTTGTTTGAGGATGGAGCTGATTATGACCGCCTGGAGCAGACAGATGAACTTCATATCGATAACCTGCGGGAGCAGATTGCAGCACGCCGTGTACAGATTACCGATAAGACAAAAGGATTCTCCTTCTGGGCTAAATTAGAATTGACGGATAAAGAAATCGAAGTTGTCTTAAATGGCGGACAGCTGAGAACACTGAAAAAACAGCTGGAAGCAGAGAAAGAAGCGTAGTCATTTATTAATTATGCCTCCATTATATTTTTATATACAATAACTACTTATTCACCAACCTATTTATTTTAGAAAAAGGCGCCTGTGCAAATGTGCAGGCGCTTTTTCGCGCGACTTGACGGAAGAAAGACATTTGTAGTAATCTTGTGGTAGAATAAGAGTGAAGATTGTGAAAGAAATTGAGAAAAAGACATTGTTTGGAGCGCTTTTTGGATATGCGGATTCAACAAGGATAACACAGGAAGAAACAGCGTATCCAAAAGCGGCAGAAGAGAAAGAAAAATAACGACAGAATCAATTTAAGTGATAAAATGGGGGATGTTCCGTGAGAGATACAGACTGGCAGATCTTACAGGCACTTTATAAAAATCCAAATATGACGAGGTTGCCAATTCGTTTTACATGACGCAGCCGTCTTTGACCAAGCGGCTCAAGCAGATGGAGGAGGAATTTGGCGTGACGATCGTCAACCGGACGCCGAAGGGGCTTTCGTTTACACCGGAGGGACGCTACCTTGCCGATCAGGCGGAGCGGTATCTGGTGTTTATGAAGGAGACGACGGAGACGCTGGCGGCAATGCAGAAGAGCACGGAGGAGACGATCGTGATCGGTTCTTCCTATACATACAGTAAATACATGCTTTCGGAACTTTTATTCCAGTATCGGAAAGAACATCCGAGTGTGCAGTTTGAGGTTGTGACGGATCAGAGCGATGCGCTGTTTCGCAAGCTGCTTGACGGGACGGTGGATGTCGGATTTATCCGCGGCGATTATGAGGGGGCGCTGGAGCGCATCCGGGTCGGTAAAAGCGCTGCCTGTCTGGTGACGAAGGAACCGGTTAAGATGGAAGATTTGCCGGGGTTAGATCGAATCGAGTATAAGACAAATGATCGGACAAGAGAGATTCTGGAGCGCTGGTGGAATGAAAATTTCAGCACCCCGGTTGGGAATGGTATGCCAGTTGGTTATATTGATGTGGCATGGCAGATGATAGAACGAGGGTTTGGTTATACACTTTGTTTTCTTCCAGAACATTTTGCCAATGAACACAACCTGTGTCTGACCCCGCTTTTCTGGAAAGATGGGACGCCGGTGGAACGGAATACCTGGTTTTTCTATCCGAAGAGTAAGCGGCTGTCCCCGGCGCTTTCGCAGTTTGTGGAGTATGTGGCGGAAGGTGCGAAAACTGGGAAAAATAGAAAATAAAATTCATCCTGAGTTATTCACGAAGCAATCTCTAACCTAAAAATTGCACCATAAATCGAAAAAATGATCCGTTCAATAATTTTACCACAAATGGGTGCTTTTTTCATTCATTTAACAAGTACAAAGCAA
Organism: Clostridium sp. AF50-3; assembly: GCF_003477445.1. Lineage (NCBI taxonomy): Bacteria > Bacillati > Bacillota > Clostridia > Eubacteriales > Clostridiaceae > Clostridium > Clostridium sp. AF50-3. Next base: position 35,160 of record NZ_QUDH01000009.1, read on the forward strand.
TATGCAATTAAAATGTTGAGATAAAGGAGAACTGGAAGAAATGCGGGAACTAGACTGGCTGATTCTTAGAAAATTATATGAAAAACGCAGCATCAGCAAGGCGGCGGAGGATTTGTACGTGACGCAGTCCGCCCTGACGAAGCGCGTCAAGACGATCGAACAGGAATGGGGCGTGGAGGTTGTGAAACGGAGCAACCAGGGCGTGACCTTCACGGAGGATGGGCGCTACCTTGTCAAAAAAGCGGGGATCATGCTGGATTTCCTCGGTGAGATCCGTGAACATTTCTCTGAGCGCCACGGCGTCAAGGAGCTGGTGCGCGTCGGTGTCCCGAACTCCTTTGCAAGACTCCATATGCCGAAACTGCTGAAAGGTTATGTGGACGCGTACAACCGCCTTCAGTTTAAGACATTTCCAAACTCCAGCGATATGCTGATCCGCCAGATTACCGACGGAACGATCGATATCGCGATCGTCTGCGGCGATTACCCATTTCTCGGGGAGAAAATCTGCCTGTTTGAGGAAGAACTTTACATCATGGCACCGATGGGGACGGCACTGGAGGATGTCGAGCACCTGCCGATCATCGAATCGTATTTAAATCCGATGGTAAAATTGCTGCTCAACCAGTGGTGGAAGGATCACTTTGGAGAATCCCTCCATGCCGCTCATTTCGTTCCATATTCGGATATCGCGATCGAGATGGTAGAAAATGGACTTGGCATCTGCTTCCTCTTCGGCTCCGACTGGGCGTTTGACCGCAGCCGTTTCCAGCTCATCCCGATCTACAATAAAGAACAGGAACCTGTCTCCCGCCGCGTCTGGATGATGCTTTCCGATTCCTGCTATCGGAACCAGGATATCATGGATTTTATATCCTTTACAGAAGAGTATTATCACATCAATAAGATAGAACGGAAATAAATATGATAACAAGCGCAGACCCAAGAGCGCAAGCATTTTCTGGAAGAATATCCCTGGGACTGCGCCGTCCCTCTCGCGATCTCATCCATCACCCGCACCATTCCATTCTGGAATACCCCTACATTCAAATCCTGAATTTCCATTTGTCAATTCTCCATGTTACAATTTTATCAAACCAAGAAATAAAGAATCCGCATATTCGAGGGAACGCGGATTCTTTGGGTAAAAATAAAATGCATTAAAAGGGTCAGGAGGAAACAAACATGAGTTACGCATACGTAGGATGCCGTACCACCCGCGAGAGAAATGCACGCGGCAAGGGTTTAAAGGTTTACGAAATTTCGGAGGCAACCGGCGAATGGAAAGAGATTCAGTGCTTAGAGACGCTGCCGAATCCGTCCTATCAGGCGATGGATCTGGAGGAGAAATATCTCTACTCCGTACACGGCGATAATACGCAGGTCAGCAGCTATAAGATCGAGGCAGACGGAACCTTATCTGCCTTAAACACCATCGAGATCGGCGGCAAGAATCCGGTCTTCATCACACCGGACCGCACCAACCAGTACATGGTAGTGGCAGCTCTGCAGGGCGGCGCTGTCTATGTCATCCGCCGCAATGCGGACGGAAGTCTGGGAGAGATTGTCCACACTGCGCACATGGCAGGGAAGAAAGAAGGCGCTATCTCCTTTGCACACCAGTGTATTTGGGATCAGAAGAAAGAATACCTTTTTGTTGTATGCCAGGCGAGACTGCAGGGCTACGGCCAGATCGTCGTATTCCATTTCAATCCGGTGGACGGCAGCCTGACACAGACTGACTGCTACCGCGGACGCGAGTACGATGAGCCGCGTCACGTATCGATTCACCCGAACAACCGCTTTGTTTACTTAATCAATGAAAAAGGAAATTCGATGACCTACCTTTCATTTGATGAAAAAAACGGTAAATTAAAGGCGCTGCAGGTACTTCCGACTCTGCCAGATACCTATACGGGCGAGGGACAGGCGAGTGCATCCTTGCTCAGCAAAAATGGCGAGATTCTCATCGGTTCCAACCGCATCCATGAGTCTATCGTGCTCTACCGCATCGACCAGAACACTGGATATATGAAGGAATTGGGCTATTACCCGACTCTGGGTCTGACACCACGTTTTATCTCCTTCAACCGCGATTACAGCCTGTTTTATGCGGCAAATGAGGACAGCGATACCATCGTAGAGATGCGTCTCTGCGAGGAAACAGGCCGCATGGAATACACGGGACGGATCATCCACACCGAGAGTCCGGTCTGCATTACATTTCGATAGGAGGTTGCTATGAACTTAGGTCTTATTTCTTTAATCTGCCTTCTGGCAGCCATTGTGATTGGATTTGTGAAAAACTGTAACGTCGGTATTCTCTGTACCGGTATCGCTGCCGTGCTGGCGCTGGTATTCGGCATCAAGGCGTCCGATATCATCAAGGGATTCAGTGCATCCCTGTGCATCCAGATGGTCGGTATTACTTATCTGTTTGCGATTATTAACGGAAACGGAACCCTGGAACTTTTAGCACGCAAGATGGTAGCGCTGGTTGGCAAACAGAAACGTCTGATTCCGTTTGTTATCTATATTTTAGGATTTATCATCAGTGCCGTAGGACCGGGCGCAATCCCGAGCCTGGCAATCATCCCGGTTATCGCAATCCCGGTTGCGGCATCCGCAGGCATCAACCCGATTATGACGGCGATCATCGGTGACCTGGGCGTTATGTCCGGACGTATGAGTCCGCTGACCCCGGAGGCAGCCGTTGTCCGTGAACTGATGGCAGCACAGGGACTGGAGGCAGACACCGTTCCGATCATGTTCTGCCTGATTCTGACGGCGTTGGCAACCATGGTACTTGTCTACATTTACTATAAAGGCTGGAAAGTGGATGTAAAGGCAGTCGGAAAAGAAGCAGAGCTTCCGAAATTTACCGGAAAACAGCTCCTTTCCCTGGCAGCACTGGCTGGTCTGGCAGTCGGCGTTCTGTTCTTCTCCTGGAATGTCGGTCTGATGGGATTTTTAATGGGGTCGCTGTTAATTATCTTTGGCTGCGGTGATGAGAAGAAAGCAGTTCAGATGGTGCCGTGGAATGTGATTATTATGGTTTTGGGCGTTGGCATTTTAATGAATGTTATCTCCCTGTCCGGCGGTATCGATATCATGGTAGCGGCGCTGGAGCACGTTATGAGCAAACGGACTGCTGCGATGATCATGGGTATTACTTCTGGGTTTATGTCCTTCTTCAGTTCCGGTCTTGGAGTTGTATTCCCGACCCTGATTCCGACAGCAAGCGGACTGGCTTCAACGCTGGGAGCAGATGCCATCGAACTGGTATCGGTGATTGTAATCGGTGGAACGATCGTAGGATTTACTCCGATTTCCACAACCGGCGCGCTCATCATGGCAGGTGTTTCTCAGCAGGAGAATGCGGAAGAACGTTTCCCGCAGAACCGTATGTTTGTAGAGCTGTTTGCCGTTTCCTTCCTGGCACTGGCAGTGGTAGCGGTATTTTCTTTCCTGGGTATTTACCATCTGTTTGTATAGTGGAAAAAAAGCATCATATCGGATAGATGAAAGAGCCGGGCAGAAGCCTGTAAAGATATGGTTTGAGAATAGGAAGAGGAAAATATGACAGCAGAAGAGAGAATGATGTGGGTGGAGCGCTATAGCGCCCTCCCGACCGGAAATGTGGCAGATGCCATGGACGGACTTGGTTTAAAACGCGGCAGTGTGCTGGGACTTCATCCGATCGATCCCTCCCAGAAGCGTGCAGCCGGATTTGCCCGCACGATTTTGCAGAAGCGCCGGAGTACACCGTGGGACGGCGTGAACCTGGCAAAGCACGGAAAAGTGATCGATGACAAAACGGAACCGGGCGACCTGCTGGTGATTTCCATGGGCGGTATCATGGATGTATCGACGGGCGGTGACCTGCTGGCACTCCGGGCACAGCTTCGCGGCGTGCAGGGCGAGCTGACCGACGGCTGCCTGCGCGATACCGATGACATCGCGGCATTTGGTTTTCCGGCATATAGCGCCGGAACTGCACCGAACAAGAGCGCTTACGATATCGAGACAGTCGGCGTGGATGTGCCGGTGACACTCTGCGGCGTCCTGATTTTTCCGGGCGACATGGTCGTGATGGACCGGACCGGCGTAGTTGTGGTTCCGTCCGGAAAGATCGCGGAAGTCTACGAATCTGCCTCCCGGATCGCGAAGCGCGAGGAGCGCGTGGCGGTTCATCTGCGCGAGGGAAAGATGCTGACGGAGTCGCGAAAGCTGGCAGCGGCGGAAGTTGGGCAGTAGGACTCAAAAATCGGCATATGACTTAAAAATAAAATTTGAATGACCCATTTATGAGCACATAAAAGCTCATAAATGGGTCATTTTTTGCATTATGAAAAAAATGAGACAAGAACGAGTCATTCCTGGAAGGTTATCAAAAAAATAAATAAAAATTTTAATTCGACAAAAACCTTGTATTTACAAGGAAAACCTCGAATTTTTTGGAAAATAAAAAAGAAAAATATTAAATAAAATCGAAAAACGTAAAAGTTGGCACGGAACTTGCTGTATATATGAGTATCAAGCAAAAGTATCAAGCAAAAAGAAAAATATATTACATGGAGGGAACACATTATGAAAGTTGGCGTATTGAAAGACATCAAAGTAGGCGAGTACCGTGTCATCGCAACCCCGGCAGAGGTAAGCATGCTGGTAGGTGACGGCAATGAGGTTTACGTTCAGAAGGGCGCGGGCGAAGGTTCTGGATTCTCGGATGAGGCATATGTGAAAGAGGGCGCGAAGCTGGTTGATACAAAGGAAGAAATTTATGCAACCTGCGATTTCGTCGCAAAGGTAAAAGAGTTTGAACCGTGCGAGTACAAACTGCTCCGTGAAAACCAGATCGTATTTACCTGCATCCATCCAGCAGCACATCCGGAAGAGGTACAGGCACTTCTCGACAGCAAGTGTATTGCATTTACCGCAGAAGATTCCCACCGTTACGGTTCACCGAACTGTGAGGCAGCTGGTAAGGCGGGTGCACTCTTTGGCTTGGAATCCCTGCTTTCCATCAACGGCGGCAAGGGCAAATTCGTCAACGGTCTCGGCGGTGCTCCGGGCGTTAAGGCGCTGGTCATTGGAGGCGGCGTGGTAGGACGCGCAGCAATCTCTGTTCTTCATGCGCTGGGCGCGTGGGTAACGGTTATGGATATTAATATCGGAACCCTGCGTGATATCGGAAAACAGTTCAATGAGGAAGTCAACACCCAGATTTCCAACCGTTATAATCTGAAAAAGATTTTACCAGAGATAGATGTCGTATATAATTGTGTTAGATGGCCGAAGGATGCCAAAGAATACATGATCGACCGCGAGATGGTCCGCTCGATGGAGAAAGGTTCCGTTATCGTAGATATTAGCAACGATTATGGTGCAATCGAGACATTCCATGAGACCACCCATGAAAATCCGCGCTACATCGAAGAAGGTGTCGTACATTATTGCGTAAGCAACATTCCGGGCGCAATTTCCCAGTCTACCTCGATCGCATACGCAGCATCCGTACTGCCGCACTTCAGAAGCATCATCAACAATGGTGTGGCGCAGGCGTGTGCAAAGGATGGTTTCCTGCGCCGCAGCTTAACTGCCTACAAGGGATACTTAACCCATGAGGAGACAAGTGCTATCCAGGGCAGACCGTGGGTTCGTCCGGAAGACATCTTAGAGATCGCAGATCAGAAACTGGATCTGGCTCCGTCGGCAACCAAGAGCCATTCGGATAACTTTATCAAATTAGAGAAGTGATTTTTCAGATAAAGGATACCGGCAGAACGCTTTTCGTGAAACGTATGGGGATACGGATGAAAAGCGCTCTGCCATTTGAGGGGAGAATAGAAGCGCTTCCGGATGGGAAATAGCTGGAGGCGCATTTGATACAGAAGAATAGGAGGGGTATCTGTGAGTGTTACAGACATTTTAGTGGACTTTGCGATCGCATCGTTTTTTATCGCGGTTGGTCAGCTTTTACGTGCAAAAGTGCCGTTGGTACAGAAATTTTTCATTCCGCCAAGCATGATTGCCGGATTTATCGCGCTGGCACTCGGGGCGCAGGGACTGGGAATCCTGCTGTTTTCTGAAAATATTGGTTCTTATGCAAGTGTTCTGATTATCCTGATTTTCGCAGGTGTCGGAATTAATGGATTTTCTTTCAATAAGAAAGATTTTAAAGCGGAAATTGACCGGATTGGTTCTTATTTTTCCTATAAAGTGCTGGCACAGGCGATTCAGTTCTCACTGGCACCGTTGTTTAGTATTTTAGTAATTTCGAAATTATTCCCGAACATTAACTATGGCTTCGGTCTGCTGCTGGCAGCTGGTTTCTCCGGCGGACACGGAACGGCAGCGGCTGTTGGTACCGCGTTTGAGAGACTGGGTGATCTGGATGCAATGGATATCGCGATGACCTGTGCAACTGTTGGTATTTTATCGGGTATCTTTGGCGGTCTGTTCTTCATCAAGCTGGGAACGAAAAAGGGCTGGACCAAATATATGAAAGGCTTCAATCAGATCTCCGATGATCTGCGCTGTGGTCTGGTGCCCAAAAATGAGCGCAAGTCGATGGGCGAGGAAACTATTTCATCCAACGTCCTGGATCCGCTGGCATGGCATCTGGCAGTGATGCTGATCGCATCCGGTATCGGTGTGGGACTCAGCAAGGGAATCTATGCAGCGATCGGTCTGGATCTGCCGAATTACCTGATGGCATTTTTGACCGCGATCGTGATGTTCCTCGTTTTCCGAAAAGTCGGCGTCGGTGATTATATTGATGAAAATGTAGTGGGACGTATCTCCGGTACTGCGACGGATTATCTGGTGTTTTTCGGAATCGCTTCCATCAAACTGGCAGTTATCGTTAAATATGCAGCTCCGCTGGCACTTCTTCTGCTCTGCGGTATTGTAATCGTAGTGGCAACCCTGATGTTCTTTGGTCCGGCGATGAACCGCGGCAGCTGGTTTGAGCGCGCGATCTTCGTATTTGGCTATTCAACGGGCGTTTTTGCGATCGGCTTCATCCTTCTTCGAATCGTTGATCCGGAAAACCGCTCCAAGACGCTGAACGATACTGCATTTGCAGCGCCGTTTACAACTCCGGCAGAGATGTTTGCGTGGTCGATGGGACCGATGATGCTCTTAAATGGCAGCCATTGGAAGTTTATCGGCATCTATTTGGTAATCATGGCAGCATGCATCATCGCAAATATCGTATTTAAATGGTGGTGGCTGAAACTTCCGCTGGATCGCCCAGGTGTGGAGGAGATCGGATAAACTTGTCTTTGCCTGTTTCCTCTGATACACTTGGAACAGGTGTAAACATAACACCGTTGTCAGGCCGGATGAACGCAGATTCAAGTCGAACGTCCGTGAGACTTGGCGCGTGATTCCGGTCAGCGGTGTTTCAGACAGGGGAGAAATGCATGGAGTTTTTAAGACAGTTATTTCATGGAAAAGGATATATTGACGGAATCACGATCATCAACCTGGATGGCGAGATTCTGTTTTCAGCAAAGTTAAATAGTAAATTTTCAAACCGGAAAGAGAGAGAAGCTTACCAGGCGCTGGTGGGACAAAATTTTTTCGATGTATTTGAAAACCTGAACGCTAAGAACAGCAGCATGATCCGGGCGATGGAGGTCGGACTGCCGGTTTACGTGGAAAATCAACTGCTTCAGACCAAGGGGCAGGAGGGCATCCATATCAGCTCTCTTTCGATTCCGATCAAGAGCGGGCGCGCCGTGGTGGGCGCGATCGATCTGTCGATGGAGGAGATGACAGACGGCGAGGAAGAGCCGGAGAGTGTGGAACTGACTTCGGAACAGATCCCGGTCGGCGGCGCTGGAAAGCTGAAAAAACACAGCGGCGCATCTTTTACGATGGAAGATATCATCGCAGTGGATGAAAAAATGAAAAATGCCAGAGACTATATACCGGTGGTGGCGGCGTGCGATCTGCCGGTTATGATCTATGGGGAAACGGGAACCGGAAAAGAGGTGTTTGCACAGTCGATCCACAATGCCAGTGAACGGAGGGATAAACCGTTTATCGCGCAGAACTGTGCGGCGTTGCCGGATACCTTGCTCGAAAGTATCTTATTTGGAACGTCCAAGGGCGCGTTTACCGGGGCAATGGAAAATAAGGGACTCTTTGAGCTGGCGGACGGCGGAACACTGTTTCTCGACGAGATCAATTCGATGCCTCTGTTTTTGCAGTCAAAGCTTCTGCGGGTTCTGCAGGACGGCAGTTTCCGCAGCCTGGGCGGCAGTGAGACGAAACGCACGAATGTGAAGATCATTGCGGCGACCAATGTGGAACCGCTTGAGGCGATCGAGAAAGGACAGCTTCGGCGCGATATTTATTATCGTCTGAGCATGATGTCGATCCGGATTCCGCCGCTGCGGGAACGGAAGGCGGATATTGGACATTTTGTCAAGTTTTATGTAAACAAACACAATGGCACGTTCCACAAGCAGGTTCAGTATGTGTCAAAGGATCTGCTAAAAAAACTGGAAGAATATGACTGGCCGGGCAATGTCCGGGAGCTGGAACACGTGATCGTTTACGGCATGAGCATGGTGGACGAGACGAGCGCCCTGCTCCAGTATAAAGACATCAAGGGAAAGCTTCTGCTGGAGAAGCAGGCGGACAGGAAAAAGGCGCCGGAAAGCCTGGAAGAAGTTCCAAAACTCTGCTCGTCGCTTCGTGAGGCGGTGGCTGCCTATGAGGAAAAACTGATTTGGCAGGCGTTGGAGGCGGCGCACGGAAATATATCTGAGGCAGCGCGGATTCTGGATGTGCCGAGGCAGACGCTGCAGAGAAAGGCGAGCCAGCTGCGGGGCGAAAAGGCGAAGGAAAAACAGGAAAAAGAAATCTGAGCGATGGAGGATAGATACGGAAAATTGAGGACGATGCGGGAAGCAGAACCAGCAGAATCAGCCCGGAAAGGATGGAACGCTCAGACAGAATAACAGGAGGAAATGCAGAAATGGAGAAATACATTGGAAAATATTCTGTAAAAGATTTTTTATATCTGATTCTGGGCGCATTTATCTACAGTATCGGCACGCACAGCTTTATTGAGACGGCGAATATTGCGCCGGGCGGTGCGGTCGGCGTGGCACTGATGTTAAACCATGTGACGAACCTGCCGGTCGGACGGCTGACACTGATGGTCAATGTGCCGCTTTTAATATTGGCGTGGTTTCATTTGAGCCGTGCCTTTGCGCTGCGGACGGCGTTTGCGTGCGGAATCTGTTCGGTGGTGCTTGACTACGTGATCGCCCCGGTCTTTCCGGTTTATATGGGCGACCAGCTTATGGGAAGTCTCTACGGCGGCATTCTGGTCGGCGTCGGCATGGCGTTCATCTTTCTGTCCGGTTCGACGACGGGCGGCAGCGATGTGGTCGGCTACCTGCTCCAGAAGAAATATCCGCATGTCTCGATCGGGCGCGCCTGATGATGATCGATGGAATCATCCTCTCCACCTCGATCTTCGTCTTTGGAAATGTCGATGCGGCACTGTTCGGACTGATTTCCCTGTACGCGCAGACGAAGGTCATCGACATGATCATCTACGGAAATGATGCCGGAAGCGAGGCGTCGATCGTGACGAAATACCCGCAGAAAATCGCAGAACGTGTCATTAAGGAAATTGACCGTACGGTAACGCTGCTTCCGGGCAAGGGCGGCTACAGCGGCGAGGACACAACGGTGGTTTTATGTACCGTCCGCAAAACGGAGTTCAATCGTTTAAAACGCATTATTGCGGAGACGGATGAGAATGCGTTTGTGATTGTGAAGGAAACCTCGGGCATTTTTGGACTTGGGTTTAAGGATGTAGCGGAGGCACAGCAGTAGGAGCCGGGATTGGAATTAGAAAATAGCGGGATATGCCGCGAACAAGGCGAATATAGATATTATAAGAATGCATCAGGAGCGGTGCACTTGAACGAATGGTTTGAAACACACCCGTTTCTAAAACAAATGCGAAGGCGGCTGTCAGTGGAATTGGCAGTCTGCCTTCTTTTATTTTGCGGCGTCTTTCTGGCGGCACGGTATGCGGGGCTGGCATCAGCGGGGGCGGACGCTGTGCTTGGAAAGAAAAAGCCGGTTGTTTTCTTGGACGCCGGGCATGGGGATTTTGATCCGGGAAAGGTGAGTGTGGACGGAAGCCTGGAAAAGGACATCAATCTGGCAATCGCGAAGCGCCTGAAATGGTATCTGGAGCAGTCGGATGTGGAGGTCGTGATGAGCCGGGAGGATGACCGGGGACTTTACGATACGTCAGCCGGAAGCCGGAAAATGTCCGACATGAAAAACCGCTGCGCCCGCGTCGAGGAATCCGGCGCGGATTTGGTCGTCAGCATCCACCAGAACAGCTACCACCAGGAGGACGTATCCGGTGCGCAGGTATTTTATTACCGGAAGTCAGAGAAGGGGAAACGGCTGGCGGAAATACTGCAGAAGCGCTTCGACTATGCGCTGGGAGACCAGAACCGCAGAAAAGCCAAACCGAATGACAGCTATTATCTCCTGCTCCACGTCAAATGTCCGATTGTCATCGTCGAGTGCGGATTTTTGTCTAACTGGAAAGAGGCGGCACTGCTGAAAACAGAAGAATATCAGGACCGCGTGGCGTATACGCTACATATGGGGATTATGGAGTATCTGAATGGGCGCTGAAACCTTGAACTGGCGAGGAATCTTGTGTATACTAGGAGTACTTAGCGAGGTATTTTCGAGCTTAGTACGAGTCATGCCGCGCATACTAGGAGTACTTAGCGAGGTATTTTCGAGCTTAGTACGGAAGATAGATTTATTCATTGTAAGATAGTAGAAAGAAGAATCAATATGCAAAACGAAACCAAAAAAGAACTTCACACCCAGATGTGGAAGATAGAAAATCCAAAGGACTTTACGGCGCATGACCGGGAGGTGCTTGAGAAGGCGGCAGCGATCATCCGCGCGGGCGGTCTGGTGGCATTTCCGACGGAAACGGTGTACGGATTGGGGGCGAATGCGCTGGATGAGGCGGCAGCGAAGAAGATTTATGCGGCGAAGGGACGCCCGTCTGACAACCCGCTGATCGCGCATGTGTCCTGTCTGGAGGAGATCGCGCCGCTGGTATCGAATATGCCGGAAAATGGCAAAAAGCTTGCAAAGGCATACTGGCCGGGACCGATGACGATGGTATTTCCTAAGAGCGCGATCGTGCCGTATGGAACGACCGGCGGGCTTGACACGGTGGCAATCCGGATGCCGTCTGATCCGATCGCGGCAGAGTTAATCCGTCTGTCCGGCGTGCCGATCGCGGCTCCGAGTGCGAATACATCGGGACGCCCAAGCCCGACGCGTGCGGATCACGTGCTTCAGGATATGGACGGAAAGATTGATGCGATCATCGACGGCGGTCCGGTTGGAATTGGTCTGGAATCGACGATCGTGGATGTTACGGAGGAAATGCCGATGGTTTTAAGACCGGGTGCGATTACCGTGGAGATGCTGCGTGAAACGGTCGGGGAAGTCGGCATTGATCCGGCGATTTTAGGACCAGTCAGCGCGGACGTGCGCCCGAAAGCACCGGGAATGAAATACCGCCATTATGCACCGAAAGCCGATCTGACACTGGTCGAGGGCGAGACGGAGGCAGTTGTGGAGACGATCAACCGCCTGGCAGGCGAAAAGCTGGCAGAAGGGCGCAAGGTTGGAATTATCTGCACGGACGAGACGAAAGACCGTTACCCGGCGGGGATGCTGGAAAGCATCGGTGCGCGGGCGCGTCAGGAGACTGTTGCACACAACCTGTATGCGGTTCTGCGCGATTTCGACGATCGTGGCGCGGAATATATCTTTTCGGAAGGATTTTCGGAAGACAATTTAGGACGGGCGATTATGAACCGGCTCAATAAGGCGGCTGGCTATCATATTTTGAAGGTGTGAGACGATGCGGTACTTATTGGCGGCGATTAATGCCAAATATATACATTCAAATCTGGGAATTTACAGCCTGAGACGGTATGCGATGGAGCGGCTGGGGCTGGGACAGAAGGATGAGCAGGGTGCGGTTGTTGGAATGGAAATGGTTTCGGAGGCAGCAGAAGGCGCGAATCGAACGAAAACCGTGTCGGAAATCCAGATCGATCTCGGCGAGTACACCATCAACCACCAGATGGATCAGATTCTGCAGGATATTTACCGGAGAAAACCGGATGTGGTGGGATTTTCCTGTTATATCTGGAATATCGTTTACGTGAAGGAACTGGTCCACGATTTGAAAAAGGTTCTTCCGCAGGTCCGCATCTGGATGGGAGGTCCGGAGGCTTCGTATGACGCGGTTCACCTGATGGATGAGCTGCCGGAGGTCGAGCTGATCATGCAGGGCGAAGGCGAGGAGACCTTTACGCGGTTGGTGGAGGCGTGTGAGTGCGGGACGGAGGTTTGTTTTTCAGAGCTCCCAGGCATTGTCCTACGCCGTTCGGATGGCACCATCGAGGTCCATCGCCCGGCGCCGCTCATGAATCTGGACAACATTCCATTTTCCTACGGAGATTTAAGCGGGCTGGAACACCGCATTATCTACTATGAGAGCAGCCGTGGATGCCCATTTTCCTGTAGTTACTGTCTGTCCTCGATTGATAAAAAAGTGCGGTTCCGCAGCCTTTCGCTGGTGACGAAGGAACTGCAGTTTTTCCTTGACCGGAAGGTGCCGCAGGTGAAGTTCGTAGACCGGACGTTTAACTGCAAAAAGAGCCATTCGATGGCGATCTGGCAGTATTTGCTGGATCACGATAATGGAATTACCAACTTCCATTTTGAAATTTCATCGGATCTTCTGGATGATGACGAGCTGGCGCTGATGAAACAGATGCGTCCGGGGCTGATTCAGTTGGAAATCGGTGTGCAGACGACGAACCTGGTGGTTGTGAAGGAGATCCGGAGGACGATGGATCTAGACAAGGTGGCGCGCCGTGTGGCGCAGGTCAACACCTTTGGCAACATCCATCAGCATCTCGACCTGATTGCGGGGCTTCCGTATGAGGATATCGAGAGCTTTCATCGTTCCTTCAACGATGTATACAAAATGGAGCCGGAACAGCTTCAGCTTGGCTTTCTGAAGGTGCTGAAAGGTTCCTATATGGAAGAAATGAAGCAGAAATACGGTCTGCTCAGCCAGAGCAAGCCGCCGTATGAGGTGCTTAGAACCAACTGGCTTTCCTATGAAGAGGTGATCCGTCTCAAGGGTGTGGAAGAGATGGTCGAGGTCTATTACAACAGCGGGCAGTTCCGCCGCACGATGAAATGCCTGTCGCAGGAATGGGGCGATGCGTTTGATTTGTATGACCGCCTGGCGGCATTTTATGAGGAAGAGGGACTGAATGGAGTGAGCCATAACCGGCTGGCACGGTATGAGATTTTGTATCTGTTTATTCAGAAATGGGGGAACAAAGAAATTTCCTATCAGGATCTTCTCATTTATGACCTCTACCTCCGTGAAAACGTCAAGAGCCGTCCATCTTTTGCCCCGGATCCGTCGGAGTGGAAGAACGAGACGAAGCAGTTTTTCATGCGCGAGGCGAAGGAACGCCGTTATTTGAAGGGCTACGAGGCATACGATTCCAGACAGATGGCGAAAATGGCGCATTTAGAGCGGATGGAAGACGGAAGCTTTGTGCTGTTTGATTACAAAAACCGGGATGCTCTGTTTGGCAATGCGGCGGCATTTTCCATTTCCCAAGATGAAATATAGTGAGAAATGGGATTTTCCAGAGAAAGACAGGAAAAAGAAATTGCGGATGGCGGCAGTCTGAACATCTGAGAATGGGAAGAAATGTAAGATAGCCATATTTTAAATTAGATGGATAGTAAACTGTTCAGTAGGTCTGTGCATTTACTGCGCGTGACTGTGAAGGTACTGAACAGTTACGATGGATAAATAAAATGGAAAAAACAGACAATTCTTATATAGCGATTGACCTGGAGACAACAGGGTTAAATCCCAAAACCGAGCGGATCATCGAGATTGGCGCGGCGCGGGTGGAAGATGGAACCGTGGTGCAGACGTATTCGACGTTTGTCAACCCGGAGCGGGAACTGGATGCGCGCATCCGGGAGCTGACGGGAATCTGTGACGATGATTTGAAGGATGCGCCGGTGCTGGATACAGTTTTGCCGGAACTTCTGGCATTCTGCGGGGAGCTGCCGCTTCTGGGGCATCATGTTATCTTTGATTTCAGCTTTCTCAAGCGGGCGGCGGTCAACCGGAAGTATACATTTGAGCATGCGGGGCTTGATACCTTGAAAATCTGCCGCCATTTTATGCCAGAGGAGGAAAAAAAGAATCTGGCAGCCGCGTGCCGGTATTTTGCGGTGGATCCGGGCGAGAGCCATCGGGCGCTTTCGGATGCGCTGGCGGCGCACCATCTGTATCAGGAGCTTAAAAACAGGTATTTTCTGGAAGTGCCGGAGGTGTTTGCACCGCAGCCTTTGATTTACAAGGTAAAACGCGAACAGCCCGCGTCAAAAAAGCAAAAAGAAGTCTTGCGGGAATTACTAAAATATCATAGAATAAATTTATCTGCGCAGATTGATACGCTTTCGAAAAATGAGATTTCGAGACTTACGGATCAGATTATCGCGCAGCATGGCAGAATGCAGAAGAGGTGAGAGATATGTTTAAATTTTCAAATCAGAAAACACGCCAGATCGTATCAGCGGTTGTTATTATAATCGTAGTAGTAGCGATGGTAGCGGGAACCATTTTGGCAGGTCTTATGATGTAAAGGTTCGGTAGATGATGAAAAAAAGAAATTGGATGGCAGGCGTATGCGGTGCGGCAGTGATGGGACTGCTTATAGCCGGTACGGGCACCGCGTCAGCGGGGACGATTCCCACGGGCTTTCAGGTCGGTGGGTTTGATCTTTCCGGGATGACACGGGAAGAGGCGGATCAGACGATTGAGAAATCGATCGGGGAGATGGAAAATCAGACCATTTCGATCCGGGTAGAAGGTCATGAGGTTCAGACGACGGCGGCGGAGCTGGGATTTTCCTGGGTCAACCAGAACGAGATTGATGAGGAAGTGGAGAAACTTTCCGGCGGAAATCTTCTGCGCCGGTATCTGAATCAGAAGGAATTAGAGCAGTCCGGTGTGGATCTGCAGATTGAGACAGCGGTCGATGAAGCGAAGGTTGCCGAGTTTGTGCAGACCCGGTGCGCGGAATTTACGACAGCGCCGCAGGACGCTGTGATCACGCATGAAAATGGAGTCTTTCAGGTCAGCCAGTCTTCGGCGGGACAGGAAGTGGACATAGATGCGACGACAAAAGCACTGAATGAGGCGCTCGCGGGCGGTCTTTCGGAACCGGTTTCGGTGGATGCAACAGTCAAAAATGCAGAGCCGACCCGCACGACAGAGGCATTATCTACGATTCAGGATGCACTTGGAACATTCAGTACCGGATTCAACCCGGGAAATGTGTCTCGTTCCAAGAATCTGCGGAACGGTGCGGCGAAGATCAACGGCACGGTTCTGATGCCGGGAGAAGAATTTTCGGCTTATACATGGCTGACCCCATTTACGGTGGAAAATGGCTATGCATCGGCAGGTTCCTATGCGAACGGTCAGGTAGTCGATACGGTCGGCGGTGGCGCCTGCCAGATCTGCACGACGCTCTACAATGCAGCGCTTCTGGCGGAGATGGATATCACCCAGCGCCAGAATCATTCGATGATTGTTACTTATGTTCCGGCATCGCAGGATTCGGCGATCGCGGGTACTTATAAGGATCTGAAATTTAAAAATCCATACGATACCCCGATCTATATGGAAGGGGCAGTGAACGGCGGAACTATTTCATTTACGATATATGGAAAAGAGACACGGCCGGCAAACCGGACGATCAAATACGTTTCGGAGACACTGTCGAAGAAGGATCCGGGCGAGCCGATCACAAAGGTGGACGCATCTTTGAAGCCGGGTGCGAGGGTGAAGGAACAGTCGGCGCACTATGGGCTGCAGTCACGGCTCTGGAAATACGTCTACGTGGACGGCGTGGAGACGGAGAAAACCTTGCTGCAGACGGATACCTATATGGCATCGAAGGCAATCTACCGTGTAGGTCCGGCCGTTGCAGCTGCGGCACCGGCGGTTCCGGCTGGACCGCAGCCTGAGACACCGCAGCCTGAGACGCCACAGCCGGAAAATCCGGTTCCGGCACCGACGGAAGCACCGGCAGCACAGGAGCCGACCCCGGCACAGCCGCAGGGACCAGCCGGTCCGGCGCAGGAAGCAGCGCCGCCGATGGAGTGATAGCTTATATCGGATCATATATAGTGATGGTATGAGAGCAGAGATTTGTGGTAACATGGCGTGGTAAACGCAGAAAATTACTGTACTTGAATGTGAAGCTGGGAAAGGAATCAGAATGAACATAAAAGATGAAATTTTCGAGGCATACGGGGAGATGAAAGCCGAGCAGGATCTTCTGGCGGTCGGTTACACCGCGCTTCTTGGTACCTCGATGGCGGCAAAAAGCGGCGAGGCGGCGCTTTTGAACCGATTTTCTGCACGGTATGTGAGAGAATGCCAGAATCTCTATGAGAAATGGAATCCGTCTCCGCTTCTGGAGGCATTTGCTGCACATAAAGAGCGGAAAGTGCTGACCCGTCTCGGCGCATCTGCGTGGTATCCGGCGGGCGGGGGCGGCGTCATGGCAGCGCTGTGGCATTTTTTTGATGGATTCGGACTCGGATTTGAGATGGATCTTAGGAAACTTCCGATCCGCCAGGAGACGGTGGAGGTCTGCGAGGTATTTGACCTCAATCCATACCGTTTACAGTCCCAGGGTTGCATTCTGCTGACGGCGTCTAGCGGTCCGAAACTGCTAAAGAATCTGGAGAGAGAGGGCATTCCGGCGGCGCTCATCGGTCGGACGCGCACAGCGATCGGACGCGAGATTTACAGCGGCGAAGTACATAGCTTTCTTGACCGGCCAAAACCGGATGAGATAGATAAAATGAAAGACTTACCAAAATCCCATTAACAGGAGGTAGTAAAGTGAGAGAGAGAATTTTAGCGGTCATTGAAAAAAACAGCCGCATCAGCGTCAAAGAGCTGGCGGATTTACTCGGGGAAAATGAAGCTGCGGTCGCGGCGGAGATCGCCGAAATGGAAAATGAACATATCATCTGCGGTTACCATACCCTGATTAACTGGGATAATACAGATGAGGAGAAGGTCATTGCACTGATCGAAGTAAAGGTAACGCCGCAGCGCGAGATGGGCTTTGACAAGATTGCCGAGAGAATCTATCAGTACAGCGAGGTGACCTCGGTATACCTGATGTCCGGCGGCTATGATTTTACCGTTATGATCGAGGCGAAAACCATGCGTGCAGTTGCACAGTTTGTGGCAGAAAAGCTTTCCACGATCGATTCTGTGCTGAGTACCGCGACCCATTTTATTCTTAAAAAATACAAAGACCATGGTACCGTTCTCTGCGACGGTCCTCAGGATGAAAGGATGTTGATTGTTCCGTGAGAAACCCATTATCAGATACGATTGTAAATATTCCGCCGTCCGGAATCCGGAAGTTTTTTGACGTTGTCAGCGAGATGAAGGGCGCGATCTCCCTGGGCGTGGGCGAACCGGATTTTGATACACCGTGGCATATCCGCGAGGAGGGCATTTATTCGCTGGAAAAAGGACGTACCTTCTATACGTCGAACTCTGGTTTAAAGGAACTGCGCCAGGAGATCTGCCATTATCTGAAACGTCGTCAGCGTCTTGAGTATGATCCGAATACAGAAGTGATGGTAACGGTCGGCGGCAGCGAGGCGATTGATATCGCCCTGCGCGCGATGCTCAATCCGGGCGATGAGGTTCTGATTCCGCAGCCGAGTTACGTTTCCTATGTGCCGTGTACGGTGCTGGCGGGCGGTACGCCGGTCATTATCGAGCTGGAGGAGAAGGATGAGTTCCGTCTGACGCCGGAGAAGCTGCTGGAGAAAATCACACCGAAAACAAAGGTGCTGATTCTTCCATTCCCGAACAATCCAACGGGCGCGATCATGAACCGCACCGATCTGGAGGCGATCGCGAAGGTGATTGAGGAGAAGGATCTGTTTGTGCTGAGTGATGAAATTTATTCCGAGCTGACCTACAGTGGCAAGCACGTTTCCATCGCGGAGATTTCCGGGATGCGTGACCGCACGGTGTTGATCAACGGATTTTCCAAGGCATATGCGATGACCGGGTGGCGTCTCGGCTATGCGGCGGCTCCAGCGCTTATCTTAAAACAGATGCTGAAAATCCATCAGTTTGCGATTATGTGTGCGCCGACCACCAGCCAGTATGCAGCGGTTGACGCCCTGCGGAATGGCGATGAGGACATTGCCCGCATGAAGAAAGCCTACGATGAGCGCCGCCGCTATCTTTTGAGAGAGTTCCGGGGGCTCGGCATGGACTGTTTCGAGCCGTATGGAGCATTTTATATGTTCCCGTGCATCAAACGGTTTGGCATGACCTCGGATGAATTCGCAAACCGCCTGTTACAGGAAGAGAAGCTGGCGCTTGTGCCGGGCACCGCGTTTGGAGACTGCGGCGAGGGCTATCTGCGTGTTTCCTATGCGTATTCGCTGGAGGATCTGCAGAAGGCGATCGAGCGCATCAAGCGGTTTGTGGCACGGCTGGATGGAGAGAAGAAATGTTAAATATTGTACTCTATGAACCGGAGATGCCGATGAATACAGGAAATATAGGACGAAGCTGCGTGGCAACGAACACGCGGCTTCATCTGATCGAGCCTCTCGGTTTTAAATTGAATGATAAAATGGTAAAAAGAGCGGGTCTTGATTACTGGCCGCATCTGGACGTGACAGTTTACAGCGATTTTAAAGATTTTCTGGAGAAGAATCCGGCGCGCGCCCGTATATGGCGACCACGAAGACGACGCAGGTGTATACGGACGTTCACTACGATCCGGACTGCTATATCATGTTCGGACCGGAAAGCCGCGGCATCCCGGAAGAACTCCTGATCGAAGACCCGGAGCGCTGCGTCCGCATCCCGATGTGGGGTGAGACGCGCTCCCTGAATCTGTCAAACTCGGTGGCGATCATTCTGTATGAGGCGCTGCGGCAGAATGGGTTTGAGAAGATGAATACGGAGGGGCATCTGCATCACCTCCAGTGGAAATAAGGTGGATTCTCTCCCACACGTGCGTCATCAACGTCTCAGATGAAACAGGAATTAGTGGCACCAAGTCCCACAGGCACTGATATTTCCGTCGCATTCGGTGTCGGAGTCAGTGCCATTTTTATTGTTGTCCGGCAGGTGGACGCCGCAGGATGGTCCGCTATTTCCGCTCCGGTCAAAGTGAAGCATTCCGTTTAAGAAGTCTTCGACGCGGTCTTTAGGAGCGCCTTTGGCGCCGCCGAGAACCTGGATGCTGGTTTCGCGCAGGGCGATCATCATCGGGATCGGAAGGGCGTCGCAGAGGAGGACGGCAGTATTTTCTTTTTTCAGAAACTCGACCAGCGCGCCGGGATCGTTTGCATAGGTCTGTTTCACGATTTTGGTGGAAATAATCTCATCGTCAACTACATCAAAAATTAAAAATTCTTTCACCTGAGCCAGGTGGGAGCAGATTTCTCCGTTTTCATAAGGGACTGCAATTTTCATGAGTGACCTCCTTTTTTAGAGATAGTATAGCGCTTAGAATTGAAAAATCAATATAAATGTATATGTTATTTATGAAAAAATATATAATAGACATATATGGAGGTGGCTTGTATGGATGGAGTAAATATTGAGAAGAATGAAAAGAAGGATGTGTTACTGATAGCAATCGAAGAAGGAAGAACGATTGTAAAAGATCCAAACGCACCGAGATATTCCAGTATGGAAGACTTAAAAGTGGCATTGGAAGTGTAATATCTTTGATAGAAAAAGAGAGCCAGCAGAATGCACTTCTGTTGACTCTTTTTTGCAATTATGATTTGAAGCAGCAAACCCCTTAATCCGACTTAACTTCTTTCCACAAACTATTATAAAGCTCGTCCGCCTCATCCCCAAGATACCGGTAAACCTCGCAGTTTTTCAGCTGCTTCGCATCTGGGAAGACGGCTTTGTTGTTCTGGATTTCTTCGTCCAGCATTTCCTTGGCTGCCTTGTTTGGCGTCGCGTAGGTAATGTACTCAAAGTTTTTGACTGCGACATCCGGGCGGCAGAGAAAATTGATCCATTTTTCTGCGTTTTCCTTATTTTTCGCATTTTTCGGAACTACCCAGGAATCGAGCCAGACGTTGGTTCCCTCTTCCGGGATTACGTATTCCAGGGAGAATGGGAGGTTCTGTGCGGCTACCTCATCCTGGATGTACATGATCTCGCCGGAGTAGATGACGCCGATGGCTGCCTCGCCGCCGATCATCTTGTCACGTACCTGATCGATGACGTAAGCCTGTATGAGCGGTTTTTGGTCAATCAGATCCTGCTTTGCCTGCTGGAGTTCGGTTTCGTCGGTCGAGTTGGCAGAGAAGCCGTCTTTTTTGAGCGCTACCATGAAGGCATCGCGGACGCTGTCCTGCATCAGGATCTCGCCTTTATAAGCCGGATTCCAGAGATCGGACCATTTGGTCGGAACCGGAAGTCCTTTTTCTTCGATGAGCTTCGTATTATAAAGAATACCGACGGTTCCCCAGGTGTATGGCACGGAATATTTGTTTTCCGGGTCGAACTGCTTGGACATTTCCATGTACTGCGGGTCAATGTTTTTGACATTTGGAATGTTGTCAAAGTTGAGTTCGGCAAGCAGGTCATTTTCCTTCATTTTCTGAATCATGTAGTCGGATGGGCAGACTACATCGTAGTTGACGCCGCCGGCTTCGATGACCGGATACATTTCTTCCAGTGTCTCAAATACGTCGTAGGTAACCTTGATTCCGGTTTCCTGTTCAAATTCCTCAATCAGGTCCGGATCAATATATTCGCCTGCATTGTAGACGTACAGTTCGTTTGAATGAGTCGTGGTGTAGCGGCTGTAGGTGCTGACACCAACGACAAGCAGAATCAGCGTGCAGGCAAGTCCCAGAACGCCGTTCTTGATCTGGTTGTTGCGTTTGCGGCGCTTGATGGTCTCTGTGTCAATCACAGTCGCATTGCCGGTGGATTTTTTCTCCGGGGCAAAGTTGGTGATCAGCAGGAGCACCAGGACTGCCACGAAAATCAGCGTGGACAGGGCGTACATCGTCGGCTGGATGCCTCGGCGCACCTGGCTGTAGATCAGGGTGGATAAGGTATCCATACCGGCACCTCTTGTAAAGTGCGTAATGATAAAATCATCGAGGGACATCGTAAATGCCATCAAAAAGCCGGAGAGGATACCCGGGACGATGTCCGGAAATACGACCTTGAAGAAAGCATATAGCGGTCTGGCGCCGAGATCCAGAGCGGCTTCGTAGGTGTACCGGTTCGTCTGCTTGAGTTTCGGCATGACACTTAATATCACATATGGAATATTAAATGTGATATGCGCGATCAGCACGGTTTTAAATCCGAGAGAGATACCGAACGCGATAAATGCCAGCATCAGGGAGATACCGGTTACGATATCGGAGTTCAGCATCGGGATGTTGTTGATTCCCATGACGATGGTGCGCGGAATCCGTTTCATGCTGTTGATGCCGATGGCGGCGATCGTGCCGATGACGGTCGCGATCAGAGCCGACGCAAACGCGATGAGCAGCGTATTGTTTAAGGCATTCATGATGGCGGAATCCTGGAACATCTGCGTATACCAGCGGGTGGTAAAACCGCCCCAGACGGTTCTCGATTTTGTGTTGTTAAAGGACAAAACGATCATGGTCACGATCGGGATGTATAAAAAGAGCAGGATGAGCGCCAGGTAAAAGTCCTGGAAAAACTGTTTTAAGCGGTTATGTTTCATCAGAACGCATTGCCCTCCCCTTCTTTATCGTATTTGGCGATAAGCGCCATACTCAGTAAAATGAAAATCATCAGAACCAGCGAGAGACCGGAACCTAAGTGCCAGTTGCTTCCCTTGGTGAACTCCTGCTCGATGACATTTCCGATGAGCAGGATCTTGCTGCCGCCTAAGAGACTGGAAATAACGAAGGTTGTCAGCGCCGGGACAAATACCATGGTAATGCCGCTGATGATGCCCGGGATGCTGAGTGGAATCCAGATGTGAATGAGTGTCTGGAAATTGTTTGCACCCAGGTCTTTGGCGGCGTTGATGGTATTGTCGTCGATCTTTGCCAGCACATTATAAATCGGGAGAATCATGAAAGGCAGGAAGTTGTATACCATGCCCAGAATGATCGCCCACGGGGTATTGATGATGGCAATATTTGGCAGATGGAGAAAGGAAAGAATGCCGTTGATAACGCCATTTTTCTCCAGGAGCGTCTGCCACGCGAGGGTGCGGAGCAGGAAATTCATCCACATCGGAAGGATGAAGACGAATACCATGAAGCTGCCTGCCCCAATGCCGCGGCGGCGCAGCACCAAAGCCAGCGGATAGGACAAAAGCAGGCAGATGGCGGTCGCAGCCAGAGACAGACCCAGGGATAAGAGCAGCGCCTTCATATGCTCCGGTGTCGTGATGGAACAGACATTTGCCAGTGTAAATGCCCCGCTTTTGGTTGTCAGACCGTAGTATACGATCAGCAGGAGCGGGATGATGGTAAAACCGATCATCCAGAGAATATAAGGACCGGCGAAGAGCCGTTTCACGTTTGATTTCATGCTAAGTCCGACTCCTTTCTATTCATTGACGCCCACAGCTTCCTCGTCCTCTGACGCCGGCTTGTTCATGATCTGGATGTCAAACGGGTCTACATGGATGCCGACCTTCTCGCCGACCGGGAACATATCCGTGCTGTGAACCAGCCATTCATAGCCGTCCGGTGTGGTGACTTCCATCTCATAGTGGACGCCCTTAAAAATCAGGTGGGTGACAATGCCCTGCAGCGTGCCTTCCTCTGGTTTTACGAGGTCGATGTCCTCCGGGCGGATGACAACGTCTACCGGTTGGTTCGTTCCGAATCCCTTATCGACGCAGGCAAATTTCGCACCGAAGATTTCAACCAGCTCGTCGTGGATCATCAGACCGTCCACGATGTTGCTCTCGCCGATGAAGTCGGCAACGAATGCGTTTTCCGGCTCGTTGTAGATCTGTTCCGGGGAACCCATCTGCTGGATATAACCCTGGTTCATGACAACGATGGTATCGGACATCGTCAATGCCTCTTCCTGATCGTGGGTAACATAGATAAAAGTGATGCCTAACTCATTTTTCAGACGGATCAGCTCGTACTGCATATCCTGGCGCAGTTTTAAATCTAGGGCACCGAGCGGCTCATCGAGAAGCAGGACCTTTGGCTCGTTGACAATCGCACGCGCAATGGCGATACGCTGCTGCTGGCCGCCGCTCAAAGAGTCAATGCTGCGATGCTCAAAGCCGTCTAGGTTTACAAGCTTTAAAGCGTACTTAATTTTGTCATCAATATATGTTTTTGATTTATTCTTAATTTTTAGCCCAAATGCGATATTATCTGCGATGCTCATATGCGGAAACAGTGCGTATTTCTGGAATACGGTGTTTAGTTGGCGCTTGTTTGGCGGAAGTTTGGTGATGTCTTCGCCGCCGAAAATTACTTTTCCTGTATTTGGGGATTCAAATCCGCCGATGATGCGGAGCGTGGTCGTCTTGCCGCAGCCGCTGGGACCTAAGAGCGTTACAAAGGAATTTTCCTTTACTGAAAGGCTCAAGTCATCCAGGACCAGGGTGTCGTCAAAGCGTTTCGAGATATGCTGTAAATCGATTAATGGCTGGCTCATGCGTTTCCTCCGTAAATAGTAAAATAATGTGTAGTATTAGAAACTTGGCGGCGAGCTGACCCAGAGGATCGTCGCGCCGGAGCGGCTTTCAAGGTAATGCGTCTTGTCGCTCGTATAGTAAAAAGATTCGCCCTTTTTGGCTTTGTACGTCCGGTTCCCCAGATGAATCAGGATGCTGCCGGAAAGAACATAGCCAAATTCCTCACCCTCATGTGGGCTGTCCGGATAGGTGGAGCCGCCGGCACCGAGTGTCAGGCGGATTGGTTCCATCGTGTTCTTCTGGGCGTTCGGGATGATCCACTGAATTTCATTTTTCAGTTCCGGATCTTCCTTGATAAAATAGTCGTTTTTTTCAAATACAATCTGCTCTTCCGGAGCCTCGTTGAAAAACTCCCCTATGGTTGTGCCGAGACACTGGAGAATATCCATCAAAGTAGCGATGGACGGGGAGGTCAGATCGCGCTCTACCTGGGAGATAAATCCCTTCGAAAGCTCTGCGCGGTCAGCCAGCTCTTCTTGCGTCAGACCCTTTAAAATTCGCAGTTCCTTTAATTTTCCTCCTATACTCAACAGAGGGAACCTCCTTTCCTGGTTTCATAGGAAATTGCGTCCTATGAAACAAAAAACGCTCCGCGAGGATGCGCTAGGGCACATTCTTTTTTATAAAAACCGGGTGGGAAAACCATCCGTCCGGCGTTTTTTAGAAACATGCAAAAGTAAGATGAAAGTTTAGAAATTCTAAAATGAATGTAAAATTAATCTTTTTGTTTAGAAATAATAAACTTGCTTCCGAGTATCTATTATACAGAATGTGGGGAAGGTGTCAAGGAAAAAAACGGGAAAATCCGGGGGTTCTCAAATTGTGTGAAAAAAGGGTGCAAAAATGGCGGTATGATGATAAAATAGGGGCAGATAATTTGATAGAAACCGTTATAACGGTTCTGGGGGATCAAAGGAGGAACATTTCATGCAGGATAAATATATGGCATATGTGGGTTCTTACTCATACAACGGTCAGGCAAAGGGAATTACCGTGTATGATGTGGATGTAAAAAAGGGAAAATTTATCTACCGGTGCGAGGTGGAAGTGGACAACTCTTCCTATTTAACTGTTTCACATGACGGGCGGATGCTCTATTCCATCGCGGACGAGGGCGTTGTGGCGTTCCGGATTCTGGAAAATGGCGCACTCAGCCGTGTGAACAGCGCAAATATCAAGGCGATGCGCGGCTGCCATATTGCGACCGATGCGGAGGACAAGTTTATCTTCGTATCCGGCTATCATGACGGCAAGGAGACGGTGGTCCGCCTGAAACCGGACGGTTCTATCGGGGAAGTGACCGACGGCGTTTACCACAAGGGACTTGGAAGCGTGGCAGAGCGCACGTTCCGCCCGCATGTGAGCTGTGCGGAGCGCACGCCGGATGGCAGATTCCTGCTGGTAGCCGATCTGGGAATTGACCAGGTCAAGATTTACAGGTTTGATGGCGAGAAGGGAACCCTTTCATTGGTGGACGCGATCCGCTGTGATTTGGAATCTGGTCCGAGACATTTCATGTTCAGCAAGGATGGAAAATTCTTATATTTGATGTATGAAATCAAAAATGTGATTGATGTATACACGTATGAAACGGGCGATCGTGTGCCGAAGATCGAGAAGATCCAGACGATTCCATCGACCGCACCGGAGCGCACCAGCCAGCTGACTGCAGCGTGCACGATCCGGATGTCCGAGGACGAGACACATCTGTTCTGCAGCAATGCGGGCGATAATTCAGTCAGTGTCTACGAGCGCGATGCACAGACGGGGCTTTTGAAGCTGCTCTGCTGTCTTCCGATCAGTGGAGATTACCCGAAGGATATCGCGATTTTTCCGGATGGAAACCATCTGGCGTCGATCAACCACGGCAGTAACAGCATTTCTTTCTTCCAGGTGGAATATAAGGAGAAACTGCTGGTGATGAGCGGACGCAGTATTTCGGTGAATGAGCCAAACTGCTGTGTGATTACAAAGGTACCTACGAGAGGAAAGAAAGCAGACTAAATGGCAGAAGGAGTTAATAGCGAGAATGGCAGGATCAACATACGGAAAAATACTGACAATGACAACGTGGGGCGAATCCCACGGCGCAGGCGTGGGCGTGGTCGTAGATGGCTGTCCGGCGGGGCTTGCGCTTTGTGAGGAAGACGTTCAGCGTTATCTGGACCGCCGCAAACCGGGGCAGAGCCGTTTTACGACGAAGCGCAGCGAGAGCGATACGGTGGAGATCCTGTCAGGCGTTTTTGAAGGGCGGACGACGGGCACGCCGATCTCGATGCTGGTGCGGAACCAGGATCAGCATTCGAAGGATTACAGTGAGATCGCCAGTTATTACCGTCCCGGACATGCGGATTATACCTTCGATGAAAAATACGGTTTCCGGGATTACCGGGGCGGCGGACGTTCTTCGGGACGCGAGACGATCGGACGCGTGGCAGCAGGCGCTATCGCGGCAAAGCTGCTGGAATCCTTGAACATTCAGGTAAAAGCATACACGAAAGCGATCGGACCGGTGGAAGTGGCGCCGGATCGGTTTGATCTGGCGGAATGTGAAAAGAATAAGCTGTATATGCCGGATGCTGCCGCAGCCGCAGAGGCAGAGCAGTATCTGGAAAGGAAGATGGCGGAGAAAGATTCTGCTGGCGGTATCGTGGAATGCGTGATTGCCGGTCTTCCGGCAGGGCTTGGTGAACCGGTTTTTGATAAATTTAATGCGAACCTGGCAAAGGCAATCTGCTCGATCGGTGCTGTTAAAGGCTTCGAGATCGGAGAGGGTTTCCATGCGGCGCAGATGGCAGGAAGCGAGAACAACGACGCATTTGTCATGGATCCGGATGGAGGCATCGGCAAGGCGACGAACCATGCAGGTGGCATTTTAGGCGGTATGACGGATGGAAGCGAAGTTGTGTTCCGTGCGGCATTTAAACCGACCCCGTCGATTGCCGCAGAGCAGAGAACCGTCAATAAGAGCGGCGAGGAGATCGGCATCAGCATCAAGGGACGCCATGATCCGATCATTGTGCCGAGAGCGGTTGTCGTGGTTGAGGCGATGGCGGCATTTGCGGCGGCGGATATGCTGCTGGGCGGCATGACGGCGCGGCTGGATCGGATTCAGGAGTTTTACCGGAAGTAAGGGAATGTAAATAAAAATTTTGGAAAAGCTGCGGCGGGCTCAGCCTGTTTGGTCCGCGGCTTTTTCTGGCATTAAATCAGGAGGCAGCAGGATGAGTGCAACAGGAATTTCAAAAGAAATAGAGACAGCAGGACAGTTAGAGGAGCTGCGCCAGGAGGTACGGATTGCCGCAGAGGAACTTCTCAGTGCGGCAAATATGAAGCCGGGACAGATTTTGGTGGTCGGATGCTCGTCCAGCGAGATTGCATCGCATAAGATCGGTTCCTATTCCAGCGCCGAGATCGGAAAAGCGGTGTTTGAGGAGCTGTATGCAGTCACCAAGTCGCAAGGGCTTTATCTGGCGGCACAGTGCTGTGAACATCTGAACCGGGCGCTGATTGTGGAAGAAGAAGCGGCGGAAAAATATGGTCTGGAGATAGTAAACGTCGTGCCGCAGCTAAAAGCAGGCGGTTCCTTTGCAACGGCAGCCTATGCGGGATTTGAACATCCGACAGCCGTAGAGCGGATTCAGGCACACGCGGGCATCGATATCGGAGACACTTTCATCGGTATGCACCTGCGCCCGGTTGCAGTTCCGGTGCGGACCTCGATCCGTGCGATCGGCGGCGCCCATGTGACGTGTGCGAGAACGAGGCTGAAATATATTGGCGGAGAGCGGGCGCATTATCTGGATGCGAAATAAAGAAAATGAGGAGTAAAAAAAAACGTGGAAATCAGGAAAAATGATGAATTTGAACTGACAATCGAAGATATGAGCGAGGATGGAGCCGGGATCGGAAAGCAGGACGGTTATATCTGGTTTGTAAAAGATGCCGTGATCGGGGATCGGATCCGGGCGCGGGCGATGAAAATGAAGAAAAATTATGGCTTTGCCCGTCTGATGGAGGTGCTGGAAGCATCCAAAGACCGTGTGATGCCGGAATGCCCGGTCGCAAGACAGTGCGGCGGCTGCCAGCTTCAGATGATGAGTTATGAGGCGCAGCTTCATTTTAAGGAGCGCAAGGTCTACAATAACCTGCGCCGGATCGGCGGGATGGAGAATCTGCGGCTGCCGGAGCGGGCGGATGAAGTGAGTGTGCCTGAGAATGTATCTGAAAGAAATACATCCGAAAGGATGGAGACAACCGATGCGGGGGTGAAAGCAGAGAACGTGTCGGGGAAAAGTGCCGGGGAAGGTGTGGATAAAACTATCACCATGGAGCCGATCCTGGGGATGGAGCACCCGTGGCGCTACCGCAACAAGGCACAGTTTCCGTTTGGACGCGATAAGGATGGAAGAATCATTGCCGGATTTTACGCGGGACGCACCCACCATATTGTGGAAGCGGAGGATTGCCTGCTGGGTGTCGAAGAAAATGCGGTAATTCTGGATATTATCAAGAAAATCATGGAAGAATACCAGATTGCGCCATATGACGAGGAAACGCATAAGGGTCTGATTCGCCATGCATTGATTCGGAAGGGATTTTCAAACGGCGAGCTGATGGTCTGTCTCGTCATCAATGGAAAGAAGCTGCCGCACGCGGATATTTTTGTGGAACGCTTAAAAGAAGTCCCTGGCATGACCAGTATTTCCTACAACATCAATCAGGAAAAAACAAACGTGATTCTTGGTGCGGAGCTTGTAAACTTATACGGACCGGGCTATATCACAGATAAAATCGGAAATGTATCGTACCAGATTTCGCCGCTTTCTTTCTATCAGGTCAATCCGGTGCAGACGGAAAAACTCTATGGAACGGCGCTGGAATACGCGGGGCTGACCGGTGGGGAGACTGTATGGGATCTGTACTGCGGAATCGGAACCATTTCCCTGTTTCTGGCGCAGAAAGCGAAGAAAGTGTACGGTGTAGAGATCGTCCCTCCGGCGATCGAGGATGCCCGCCGGAACGCGGCATTAAATGGCATGGAAAATGTCGAGTTTTTTGTCGGAAAGGCTGAAGAGGTACTTCCAAGGGAGTATGAAAAAAATCAGGTCTATGCCGATGTCATCGTCGTCGATCCGCCGCGCAAAGGCTGTGACAGCGTCTGCCTCGACACGATCGTCCGGATGCAGCCAAAGCGGGTAGTCTATGTCAGCTGCGATTCCGCCACATTGGCGCGCGATGTGAAGTATCTGAATGAAAGAGGATACGCGGTGGAGCGCGTGAGATGCTGTGATATGTTCGGGATGAGCGGGCATGTGGAGACGGTAGTTCTTTTGTCCCAACATTGAGACAAGAGTACTTGTCTCGATGAACGCGGCAGTCGGCAAATCGAGATGCAAGCATCTCGGCTTGCCTCGTTGCTCGCGCAAAAACCAGATGACACGATAGAGATCGATTTAGACCTGAACGAGCTGGATGCAACCAGTGCAGAGCCGAAAGCGACCTATCAGGAAATCAAAGATTATGTGCTGAAAGAATTTGGCTTGAAGGTTTCAAATTTATATATTTCTCAAATCAAAAGGAAATGTGGAATCGAAGTAGGAGAGAACTATAATCTGCCAAGTAGGACGAAAAATCCTGTTTGTTCAGCTTTTGTGTTTATAAGGGGTCAAAGAAGAAGCAAATTACAATTCTATAGCAAGTGATCTTTTCTAAATTTTGGAAGGCTGGTTTTTCCGTCATAGCTAGTTAAGATTGAGTATATCTATCATAACACGAACATATATTTGATTCAAGAAAATGCGGATATTTTTAAAGTGATTGTGTCAATTTACAATCAATTTCTATTCAATGTGGTTTTCCGGTAGGTTCTGTAAAATAAGCTCAGATCAAAACAATGACGGGAGGAGCTTATGCAACAGAATATTGAATTTGAACGGTGCATTGATTTTCTGGTACGGATGATTGATAAGTACGGCGATGAAGTCCTCCGAGAGTTGGAGGAAGAAAAACAGAATAAGGAAGAAAAAGAAGCGGCAGTTTCCTGAAATACAAAATGTAAATCAGACTGTCGCTTTTTTGTGAAATTATTCGGCTGCGTTATCTTTTACTTCTGCAAGCATATAAGGATTGAATTTACTTTTACGCTTAAATATAATATAATTTAAGCACAAAAGCAAATATCAAGGATAAGGAGGACAACTATGTCAATATCAGATATTTTGGAATCGCTAATTGAAAAAGACAATGGATATTTGATTACATCGAAGGCCGTTGAATCAGGTGTATCAAAGCCATCTGTCTCAAAATACGTCAGAGAGCATGATATGGAAAAAGTGGCACATGGCATTTATATTTTAGATAATGTGTGGCCAGATGAGTTGTTTGTACTCCAGCAACGAAATAAGAATATTATTTATTCGGGCGAGACCGCCCTTTATTTGCATGGTCTTATCGACAGAGAATACAGTCATATTTGTTTCACTGTTCCTACCGGATATAATGCAACACGTATCAAAAAGAAAAACAAAAAAGTTCGTTACGCAAACCCAGAGATTCTTGATATGGGGACCTGTGAAATCCCGTCAAGCAGCGGTAATTTGGTTAAAGTGTATGACAAGGAAAGATGTATTTGTGATTTGATTAAAGATCGAAAGAAATATGAAATTCAGTTATATCAGACAGCAATCAAGGAATATATGTCCTCGAAGGAAAAGAATCTTTCAAGATTGATTGAGTATGCGGTTAAACTTGGAGTAAGGGATGAAGTGATGATGTATGTGGAGGTAATGATATGATTCATACAGCGGAACAAGTTTTGAAGAAATATCCTCTAAGAGATAGTGAAATATCTATTGTCTTAGAGGATTTTTGTTGAAGAATTTTAATATTCAAGAGTTTGTTTTTTCCTCTTTGACATTAAGCTATGGTTTAAGCCGTAGCTGGCTTTATGTTAGTAATTTTGGAGTAGGATTCGTGAGAGTTCTACCCTGTTGTTGATTTTGACAGTGATGTAAGAGAACGACGGATATGCAGTGAAACCATAATACAATAAAAAGAATATTTGCTGATTTCTCATGAACGTGATACACTTATAGATAAGCTGTATCGGCTGTCGATCACGACCGTTTCGGCGGTGTGAAAATGAGAAATTCCGGCACCGGAGGCTTTCAGAGTCACGATCATGCGACCGTGCGAAAGTTCCGGTGCCTTTTTATTTCAAAGGAAAGTGCGCCCTGATGAAAGCGGCAGAGAATATTTTGAGCGGTATTTGAGAAAGGAAACAGGAGATGGATGACAAAAAAATAGCCGTACTGATCGATGCGGAAAATGTGTCCGGCAAGTATATCAAGCTGATTTTAGATGAGGTCAGCAATTATGGAAGTGCGACATACAAGCGCCTTTACGGCGATTTTCAGAC
This sequence comes from Clostridium sp. AF50-3, assembly GCF_003477445.1. NCBI lineage: Bacteria > Bacillati > Bacillota > Clostridia > Eubacteriales > Clostridiaceae > Clostridium > Clostridium sp. AF50-3. Next base: position 66,489 of record NZ_QUDH01000009.1, read on the forward strand.
GCCGAGCGTGCGGGCGTGGATGAAGAACCTGCGCGACTATGCGATCACGCCGGTTTTCCAGTACAATTATACGCAGGGGAAAAATGCCTCCGATTCGGCGCTGATCATCGATGCGATGGATATTTTATATTCGGGCAATGTGGATGGCTTCTGTATCGTCACCTCGGACAGTGATTTTACGAAGCTGGTGCTGCGCCTGCGTGAGTCAGGCATGACGGTGATCGGCATGGGAGAGCGCAAGACGCCGAATGCATTTGTTTCGGCGTGTGAGACATTTAAATTCCTGGATATTTTATTAAACGATGAAAATCCGTCGCAGAATCCGTCCCTGCCGCAGACGCGCAAGGAGAGTGATGTGGATGGTTCCAGAAAAGAAGCAGAGAAAGAAAGCGATCCGAATGCAGTCAGCAATATTCCGAACATGCAGGAGATGGAGAAAGAGATCATCTCAATCATCAACACGCATGCGGACGACGATGGCTGGGTGGATTTATCGGAGCTGGGAGACAATCTTCCAAAGCGTGTGCCGGGATTTGACCCGCGAAATTATAAATGCACGAAGTTAAAGCAGTTTATCGAGCGGTTTGATTCCGTTGAGGTTCGGTCAGCGCGCAATCCGCACAATAAGATTCTGTCGATCATCTATGTGCGCGTGAAGCAGAAAGAAGAAAAGCCGGTACTTTCCAAGGTACGGCGCGGCGGAAAACGGAAGAAGGATGCGGACGCGGAAGAAGAGTAAGCATATACGGTTCGTATGAGAATAAAAAGTTGCAGAAGCGGCGGTGATTCGTATGAGGCTGGAAGAATGCAGCAGTGGTTGTAGTGTTGTGTCAGCTGTTACAAAGACAGACTGTAAATTGAAAAGTGAAGGATAGCAGATAGGAGAGACAGGAATATGACAAAGGAAGAGCTTGCATTAGAGGTAATTGACCGCCTGAAAAAAGAATATCCGGATGCGGGTTGTACGCTGGACTACAATCAGGCGTGGAAGCTGCTGGTCAGTGTCCGTCTGGCGGCGCAGTGTACCGATGCGCGTGTCAATGTGGTAGTTAAGGGATTGTTTGAGAAATATCCAAATGTGGCGGCATTGGCGGATGCCCCGGTGGAAGACATCGAGGCGATTGTGAAGCCGTGCGGTCTGGGACACAGCAAGGCGCGGGACATCAGCGCCTGTATGAAGATGCTGCGCGACGAGTACGGCGGGCATGTGCCGGATGATTTTAACGCTCTGTTAAAGCTTCCGGGAGTCGGCAGAAAGAGCGCCAACCTCATTATGGGGGATGTGTTTGGAAAACCGGCGATTGTCACGGATACGCACTGCATCCGCCTGGTAAACCGGATAGGGCTGGTGGAAGGAATCAAGGACCCGAAGCGCGTGGAAATGGCACTCTGGAAGCTGATTCCACCGGAGGAAGGCAGCGATTTCTGCCACCGCCTGGTGTATCACGGGCGTGAAGTCTGTACGGCGCGGACGAAGCCGTACTGTGACAAGTGCTGTCTGCAGGATATCTGCGCGAAGGCAGACGTGGAGTAGAAAGTCTGAAAAAGTCATGGAAACAGATGCAGATAGGAAAAGGATGACAGGAGGCAGAAAAATGGACGAAGAACGGCAGGAGACAGCGGATTGGCGTATCGTCTGGCAGATGTTTTTTCCGTGCGTCATCAGCGATTTAATCGGCGGATGTGTGGAGGTGCTGGGACATCTGGAGGGAAATGTGGGAAGAACCGTGTCGTCGTTTCTTACATTTGCCGTGATTTATCCATTTTACTGGCGGAGGATCCAGAAAAAGAAAGAAAACAGGCGCATAGCAGAGGCAGACGGGATGAAAGAGCAGGTCTCTCCACAGATAAAGACGACAAAGGAAGAGAAATGTGGATATTTCTGGGAAAAAGTGTCGGATGTGTGGAAAATCCTGCTGGGGGCAGCTGCGTTCAGTGCTGTGTTTAACATGATTTTCTGGGCATTAGAAAAAAAGGAGATTTTCCTGGGAGTGCTGCATATTGCAGTGCAAAAGGTTCGGATGACTGGGCAGGCAGCTGAAGCGGTGTCTCTGTGTTTGAAAATGCCTCAGGGGGATATGCTTGCGGCAGCTCTGGGAAAAGGTGCGTCGGAGGGCACCGCCGCTTTATTTTCCGGCGCCCTGTGGCAGCAGTTCTTTCTCATGGGCATTGCCGCCCCACTTTCCGAAGAACTGCTGTTTCGCGGCATTATATTTGAGCGCCTGCGTATGGCGCTCCCATTTTTCTGGGCGCACTTGGGTCGGCGGCATTTTTCGGGTTGGTGCATGGAAACTGGGCGCAGGGGATTTATGCGGCGCTCATGGGACTTATACTGGCGTGGTTGTATGAAAAAAAGAACCGTCTGTGGGAACCTGTGTTATTTCACAGTGCAGCAAATTTGACGGCGATGCTGATGCGGGGGCTTCTCTGGCACTGGTGAGGACATAAAAATACAAACAATTTCGAGAACGCAGGATTGTGTTTGCTCGAAGAAAGAACAGGAGGAGATACTACGATGCTTTCATTTGCAAGCGATTATACAGAGGGCGCCTGCGAGGAGATACTTCAGAAGCTGGCGGAGACGAACCGGGAGAGTCTGCCGGGATATGGCATGGACCGCTACTGCCAGAGTGCCGCCAGAAAAATACAGGAGGCGACCGGATGCCCGGAGGCGGAGGTTTATTTTCTGGTGGGCGGTACCCAGACGAATGCGGCCGTGATCAGTAGCATGCTTGCACCGTATGAGGGCGTAGTGGCAGCGCAGACAGGGCACGTGAGTATTCATGAAGCCGGGGCGATCGAGTACACCGGGCATAAGGTGTTGCAGCTTCCGGAAAAAGATGGGAAGATTGATCCGGCGGATCTGCAGGAATATCTGCAAAATTTCGAGGCGGACGCAAACCATGATCATATGGTATTTCCGGGAATGGTGTATCTTTCCCATCCGACGGAATACGGAACCTTATACAGCCGGAAGGAGCTGCAGGCGATCTCGGAGATCTGCCGTTCGTATGAAATCCCGCTCTATCTGGACGGGGCGCGTCTTGGATATGGTCTGGCGGGAGAGGAAAATGACCTGAGTCTTTCGGAGATCGCGCATCTGTGTGATGTATTTTATATCGGCGGCACGAAGGTTGGCGCATTCTGCGGAGAGGCAGTTGTATTTGGTGAGAAGAAGAATGTTCCGGCGCATTTTATTACCCGGATCAAGCAGCAGGGCGCGCTGCTGGCAAAGGGACGCCTGCTGGGAATCCAGTTTGATGTGCTGTTTACAGACGGGCTGTACGAGCGCCTGGGACGCCATGCGGTAGAGATGGCGGCAGCTTTAAAGAAAGGGTTAAAACAGCGCGGTTATACGTTTTTCCGTGAGTCCCCGACCAACCAGCAGTTTGTGATCTTGGAAAATGATCGGATGGAGCAGATTGAAAAAGAGGTTTCCGTGAGCTTCTGGGAGCGGTATGACGAGGATCACACCGTTGTCCGTTTTGCGACGAGCTGGGCGACCAGAGAGGCGGATCTGGAACATTTGTGGGAGATTTTAGATCGGATTGAGGCAGAAAGAGAGAAGTAGAGATGGAACGTAATGTAACGATGGCGGAGATTTCAGATGGAAAGCTGTACAGCCGGGACGATATGGTAAAAGTCGGATGCGATGATTGCCGGGGCTGTTCGGCGTGCTGCCACGGAATGGGTAATTCGATCGTGCTGGATCCATATGATGTGTACCGTCTGACCACCTTGCGCGGGGACACGCTGGAACATCTGCTGGAGGAGAAAAAGGTGGAGTGGAACGTCGTGGACGGACAGATTCTGCCGAATCTGGCGCTCCGGAGCGGGGCGGATGAAGCCTGTGGGTTTCTTGATGAAGCAGGGCGCTGCCGGATCCATGCATACCGGCCGGGCATCTGCCGCCTGTTTCCACTGGGGCGCTTTTATGAAAATGGAAGTTTCCAGTATTTTCTCCAGATTCATGAGTGTAAAAAGGAAAACCGGACGAAAGTCAAAGTGAAAAAATGGATCGATACGCCAGATTTAAAGCGGTATGAGGCGTATATCAGCCGGTGGCATTATTTCTTAAAAGATATAAGAATGGCGGAAACGGAGGCGGCGCAGAACCTTTTGGCAGAATCATGCATCGGAACGCCGGAGGAACAGGAGATACAGAAGAAAAACCGTGCCGCTGCGGCAGCCGAGCGCGAAAAACGGCGCAATCTGTTGATTATGAAACTGTTCTATCTGCTTCCGTATGATGGAGAGAAGGACTTTTGCGAGCAGTTTGAAAAGCGGATGCAGATGGCGGAGCGGAGTTTGCGATAAATCCTTTGTTGAAGACAAATCCGCAAGGATGTTTGCCCGCAGCTGTGAAGAGGCTGAACCGTTTTGACAGAGTGAAATAAGAAAGGAGATTACCGATGCTTCATACGGATTTTCACACCCACACCACGTTCTGCGACGGAAAGAGTACGCCGCGGGAGATGGTGGAGGCGGCATACCGGATGGGAATGACCGATTTGGGCGTTTCAGGACATGCTGATTTTTCGATGTTTGAGCCGGGATTCGGGATGGACGACGAGAAGCTTCGCCAGTATACCGAAGAACTTCAAGAACTCCGGGAGGAATACCGGGGAAAGATGAATCTCTATATCGGGATCGAGCTGGATGGACTGGGACCGGTGCAGAAAGCAGAGTACGCGATCGGCTCGACCCATGCGCTCATCAAGGATGGCGGGTATGTTTGTGTGGATGATACGGAAGAGAAACTGGTAAAAGCAGTCGAGACGCTGTGGCATGGTGACTGGTACGCGTTTGCACGGGAGTATTTCGAGGCAGAGGCTCAGATTTATGACCGGACAAAATGCGATTTCATCGGACATTTTGACCTGTTGACAAAATTTAATGAGGGATATAAACATTTTGATGAGACGAAAGACGCCTATCTGGAACCGGCGATCACGGCGATGCACAAACTGGCGGCTCTGGGGATTCCGTTTGAGATCAACACAGGCGCCATGTCCCGCGGCTACCGGAGTGCGCCGTACCCGTCCGCAGCCCTGTTAAAAGAGCTGTGTGCTTGCGGCGGACGTATCCTCATCAACTCCGACAGCCACAGTGCCTACACGATCGGATATGGGTTTAAGCAGGCGCAGGAGCTGGCGGTGGCGTGTGGATTTAAAAGTGTGTGTGCCCTGAACCCGGGGGGCGGATTTAGGGAGATACTTCTTGTATAAAAAAGACAGAAAGAAAAATATACAAATTCTAAATTTCAACCTTAAAAATGCTGAAAATAAAGCCAAAATATTTTTATTTTTAGTGAATCGTTTTCAGAGAACCCTGCTATAATATGAGCCGTAACAAGGAGATAGATACTTAACAAAACCCCATGGCTGAGGGCTGCTAAGCACAATGTGTTTTCCACACAGAGTGTGCGGAAGGCGCAGATCAGATTTTTGGAGGAAAAGACAAATGACTACTTTAAAAGCTGAAAAAAGAAGCATGGATGTTAAGGCAAAGAGACTCAGAAGAGAAGGCTATGTAACAGGCAACGTATTTGGCAAGAAGATTCAGGGCTCCATTCCTGTTAAGATGGAAAAGAAAGACGTGGATCGTCTGCTGAAGACCGAGACCAAGGGCGGACAGATTATGCTGGATGTAGAAGGTGAAGTCTACGATGTCCTGATCAAGGAAGTTGACTATGATGCAATGGCAAATCAGGTTGTAGAGATAGATTTCCAGGCGCTGGTAAGCAATGAGAAGGTTCATTCCGTTGCTGAGATTATCTTTGAGAACCACGACAAGGTAGAAACTGGCGTTCTGCAGGAGGTACTGAAAGAAGTATCGTACCGCGCATTACCGGCTGCACTGGTTGAGAAAGTCAAAGTTGATGTTGGTGAGATGGAGATTGGTGATACAATTCGTGTCAAAGACCTTTCGATCGCAAAAGATAAAGACGTTGATATTCTGACCGATCTGGAGGCAGTAGTTGCTACCGTCACAGCGGTTCACAACAATGTACCGGAGACCGATGAAGAGGCTGACGCAGAAGAAGCTAAATAATTGAAGCGCAGTGCCAGGATGAAGCGAAACGGGATGCTGTCCGCAAGGCAGATAAAAAGTTTCGCGGAATGATTGAAACATGAGAAAAGGCGGATGTACTGACCAGATGGTCGGTATATCCGCTTTTGAATTTTGTATGAACTTTTTTTGCAGACGGTAAAAGAGGATGAGGTTATGGCTCCATATATGCGTCATAAATTTCCGGATCAATATTCTCGCGGATATTCTCATATACGCTTCCAGCCACCTCCCGGATGGCATCGCGCGTTTCATCCGAGAGAGTTAAAATCGCGGTGCCGCTCGCTTCGATCGTAGCGATACGGTTGGAGATGCGCGCGTCGGACTGTTCTCTGGCATACTCGGTCGCGGTTTTGGCTGCCTGCGTCATGATTTCCTGTTCTTCTGGAGTCAGGTTCTGGAAGAAATCGTCATTGACAATCAAGGAGATCAGATGCGGCAGGTGGTTCGTCTCGACCACATAATCCTGCTGTTCGTAGAGACGGTTGGAGACGATGACCTCATACGGGTTCTCCTGCGCGTCGATCGTGTGCTGCTGGAGACCGATATACACCTCGCTGAAGGTCATTGGCGTCGGATTGGCGCCGATTGCTTTCCAGAATGCGAGATGATAGCTGTTTTCCATGGTACGGATTTTCTGCCCTTTGAAATCTGCCAGGGAGTAAACTGGTTTATTTGTGCTCATGATGCGGAATCCTTGATCTGCCATGCCGAGCAGGTGGTAACCGCCGTCGGTGTACACCTGGCTGATGAGATTGTAAAAATCCGGATCATCCAGCTTTTTGCGGCAGTCATCCAGCGAATCAAAGACGCATGGAAGGTCAAAAACGGCGAGATCCTTCATGAAAGAAACCTGAGGGGCGGTGTTTTGCACGACAAATGGGATATCGCCGTCCGCGCACGTTTCGAGCAGGTCGCGGTCACCGCCGAGTGTGGAGTTGGCGTAAACCTGAATCCGCATTGCGCCGTTGCTTAAGTCATGTACTTCCTCCGCAAATTTTTCGGCAAACAGCTGCGTTACCGTGTCCTCCGGACTGGCGGTCGCCAGTGGCCAGGAATAGCGCTGTTCCTCCTGATTCGAAGCGCATCCACCCAGTGCGAATGAAGCGCCGAATAAAAGAAGTGAGGAGGAGATGAGCGCCGCAGCGTAGCGGAAAGAAGGTAACTGTTCACGGGTAGGCACTTTTGGAACCGAAAGTGCCGTAAGAAAACGTGGTGGCAGCAGGAATTTGCCGTATTTAAATGCGAAGCCACGGCAAATTCCGTTACTGGGCACGTATGCGTGAACAGTAACGAAAGAAGTCCGGCATCGGCGGGACACTAGGTTTGAAATACAAATCATAATGAGAGATCCTTTCAAAGTTAAAAACATCCATTTCATACGTGAAATATTCTATTCACAGCCTGAAAGCGTGAAGCAAGTCGTTATATGAAACCTTCCGGAACTTCAACATTTCCAAGCGTCCATTCAGTATTATAACAATCCAAGCGACAAAGCCGGTATAAACGTAATCAGCAGCAGCGCCACCAGAAACAAGCCGATCATCGGCATCGCTTTTTTGGCGATTGCCATGATCGGGACGTCGGTGAGGGAGCTGGCAACAAAGAGGTTGACGCCGATCGGCGGGGTTACGAAGCCGATAGCCAGATTGACAACCATGATCACACCGAACTGGACCGGATCCATGTTGATCGCTGTCACGATCGGGAGCAGGATCGGGGTCAGAATCAGGATCGCCGGGGTTGTATCCATGACCATTCCCACGATAAGCAGGAACAGGTTGATGACAAGCAGGATCATGACCGGGCTGTTGAAATGTTCCAGGATAAAGCTGCTGACCGCCTGCGGCACCTGCATCAGGGTCAGGACTCTGGAAAATGCCGTGGAAGCTGCCAGAATAAAGAGGATCGGTGTGAATGTGCGGATCGCTTCCACAAAAATCGGCGGGATATCCCGAAATTTCATGGTCCGGTAGAGGAACAGGCTGACAAACAAGGCATAGAAAACGGAGATAACTGCTGCTTCCGTGGGGGAGGCGATGCCGCTGTAGATACAGCCAAGGATGATGACCGGGCTTAAGAGAGCGAAAAAGCTTTCGCGCAGCACCCGGAACAGTCCTTTTTCGTGCAGCAGATGGATTTCAGCGTGGATTTTTTCTCTATCTTCACCGTAACGTCGGCAGTGATAGATGGCATACAGCATCAGGAGCAGACCAATCATCAGACCCGGAATGACGCCGGCTAAGAACAGACTGCTGACAGAGGCACCGGACGCCATGCCATACATGATAAACGGGATACTCGGCGGAATGATAACGCCCAGACCGCCTGCGACTGCCACGATCGCGGTAGAGAAAGTCCGGTCATAGCCGAGGGCGCTTAAAATCGGGATCGTCATGCTTCCGACGGCTGCGACGGTTGCCGGGGCAGAGCCGGAGATAGCGCCGTAGAAGAGGCAGGTCACGATGACCGCGCATGGCATACCGGCGGTAAAATTGCCAAGAAAGAAGGCGAATACGTCAAACAGCTTCTTGGAAATACCGCCTTTTGCCATGATGATGCCGGATAAGACGAACATCGGCACGGCGAGCAGGGGAAAAGAATCCAGTCCGCCGAACATGGCGCGGATCAGATACTTAGCGCCGACCGTGAAGGACGGGTCAAAAACGGAAGGGAGAACCGAGGCGATACCGAGCGTGATCGATACCGGGATTGCGATGACAAGCAGCACGACAAAGATAACAAATAAGAGAGCAGCAGGCATCAGTGTTCCTCCTTTCCAGATGGTGTGTTTGCCTCGATGAGCGATTCGATTTCATTGGATTCCGTTTCCGGTATATCTGCATTTGCATGGATAAAGGATTCCGGTGTATTGCGCTCTGGGTGGGCCGGATCGTAGACATCTTCGCCGCGGGCAACCTTAAATTCGATGATCCAGCGCTGCAGAATGCGGAATGTTACCAGAAGAAAGGAAACAAACGGCGCTGCCTGAATATAGTACATCGGAATCCCGCAGGCGGGGGATAACTGTCCGCTGTGAATGGCGGACATCATGTAAGAGTATGCAAATGGGATCATATAGAGGAAAAAAATCAGCTCAAAGGTGTGGTTGACAACCTTAAAAAGAGCCTTACCTCTGCGTGGAAAGGCAGCGACGAACTGTTCGATCTTGATAGACAGGCACTTTTTGCTGCAATAGCTGACGCTTAAAAAACCGCTCCAGATAAAGAGAAAACGGGTAACCTCCTCGGACCAGGACAGAGACTGCCCAAGCGCGTAGCGGGAAAATATCTGGATTCCCATAATGAGTGTCATCGCAGCCAGCATGACAACCAGCAGAAATTCTTCCAGGTTTTCATCCAGCCAGTGAAGTGTTTTTTTCATGAATAATCCCCTTGTAAATACGGATAATAGGTTGCTGTTTATGCAGGCACGTTTGAAAACGGATGTGCCGCTTGATAACAATAATAGACCTGCGATGGAGGTAGCAGGTCTTGAGTGTCTCGCGGAGAATCCCTCCGTACCCGCAGGTACAGGGATTTCCGGGAGTAAAAAAATAGGTGGCTAAAAGTATAATATAGGCACTTTTGGAACCGAAAGTGCCGTAAGATAGCGTAGTGGCAGCTGGAATTTGCCGTATTTAAATGCGAAGCCACGGCAAATTCAGTTACTGGGCACGTTAGCGTGAACAGTAACCGAATAACCGGATAAGCCAGATATTACATCGCACTGTGAAGCAGTCCCAGTACAGTCTCCAGATCCTTTACGCCCATCTGACCCGGTGCGGATGCTTTCTTGGCAGCGCCGAAGGTCATGGAAGAACCAAATACCTCGCCGCAGAGACGGCTGATAACGCCGGTGCCAGCCATCGACATGGTAATGATTGGACGGTCCGCATAGAGGGAAGTCATTTCCTCAGTGGCAGAGAGAAGTGTTAAAACATCTTTCTTGTTCTGCGGCATAACTGCGATCTTCGGGATATCTGCATTCATATCCTGCATCTTACGCAGGCGGTAGATGATGTCGGATTTCTCCGGCGTCTTGTGGAAGTCGTGGTTGGAAGCGATGACTTTCACGCCAGCCGCATGTGCGCCGTCGATGATCTTGGTTACAATCGCGTCGCCGGTAAAGATCTCTACGTCAATGAAATCGACATAGCCGGTCTGAGCTGCTTGATGTTCAGCTTTGCGTAATCCTCCGGCTCGATGGATTTCTCGCCGCCCTCTTTGGAGGTACGGAAGGTCATCAGAATCGGAGTCTCGCCGAGAACGGCACGCAGTTCCTTTAAGACGTCTTCTACCTTCTCAAAATCAAAGACATCTTCGAACCAGTCTACACGCCATTCTACCACATCAACCGGAATAGAATCAAACGTTTTGGCCTCGTCGATGATTTCCTGTTTGGTAACGCCTACGATCGGAACGATGATCTTCGGTGTGCCGGAGCCGATTTCGATATTTCTAACTTTGATAGTATTCATAATCAGAGAATCCTTTCATTTTATCAATAAATATTTATTCGTCGCTTTCTGCCAGAGACACCATTTTCGCGTAGCGGGCATTGACAAAGAGTCCTAAGAGAACGCCGATGGCAGTCAGTACGATATTCATTATCATAACATGGGATGGTGCCATTTTGGAAGCGGCAGTCAAAATTGTGTAATTACATAAGGAAGAAGCAATCATAACCAGTGCGGTTACGGTTCCCTTGATCTTCGGGAACAGCATGTTGCAGACGGAGGTTACAATCTGTAACAGACCGCCCGCGCCTGCCCAGCCGATGATGAAAGCGCCTGCAATCATAAGGGTCTGGCTGTGACCGATGAGTACGGCAACCAAAGTAACGAGGCAGATAACCGGGTAAACGAGGATGAAACGTACATCCTTGATTTTACGGGTCAGCAGGGAGGTGACAACGAGCGCCATCAGGGTACCTGCTGAATAGTAGGTCTGCATGATGGACGGGTTCGCCCAGCCTGCATTTTCTTTTGCGAAGTTCTGCGCGCAGTTTAACCATAGCTGGAAGGTACCGGTGCAGGTGAAACCAATCACGATCATGGCGATGGACTCAAACGAAAAATTTGTGTGTTTTAAGCTGGCGATGAGTCCCTCGGATTTGCCCTCTGCCTTCTGCTCAGAATCTGGCAGCGGGAACAGGAAAATAAGTACAAATAAAACAGCGTAAATAATACCGCATCCGATAAATAACGGATTGTAAGATACCATGCCGGTGGCGGTGGTTGTCACAGCAACACCGAGTACGAACGGCAGAAGCATCTGCGCGATCGCAATGAAAAATTTGATTCCCATGGTAGCGACACCCGGAGCGCTGCTGATAATCTCGGCAACCGCCGGATAGATACCGGTATCAAGGAACGAATTGGAGATACCTCCGATGATTGCACATACATAAGCGATTTGATAGCCGCCGTTTTGTCCGGCGCTGAAAGCGAAAGCAAGTCCAATCAGGTAAACCGCGTAGGAGGCGCTGCCGATCGCGGTTGAGATGCGGCGTCCCAGTTTGTCGGAAAGTGGTCCGGCAAATGGAAGTGCAATCAGACGTCCGAGTCCTAAAGCAGCGGAAATCGCGGTGATCGCCATTGCCTCAACGCCCCAGGCTGCGGCAAGCGCTTCCTTGATGACTGCCTGTCCGAGAATCGAACAGCCGACGCCATGGATAAAGTAGTTTAAGTACATGATAAGTGCACTTGGCAGATATTTCTTGTTCATGATTTTCTCCTTAATTCAAGATCCGCCTGTCGTGCTGCCGTTTCGGAAACCGGGCGGATGATGGCTGATGTTCTGTCACAAACACAAAGGAGATGCCGATATAAAAAGTTCTGTTTTAGTGTTAGAAAAATAACACGTTTGATGCCTTTATTCTAATAATTATTATAGCCGAAGTCTAATACTTTTATAGCAAAAAAACAATGCATTTTAAGCATTAATGTGTTATAAATATGATTATGGGTTACTGTTCACGGGTAGGCACTTTTGGAACCGAAAGTGCCGTAAGAAAACGTGGTGGCAGCAGGAATTTGCCGTATTTAAATGCGAAGCCACGGCAAATTCCGTTACTGGGCACGTATGCGTGAACAGTAACGATTATGAACGTTTGGTGCGATGCATTTACGGTTGATATTGCGAAGAGTTAATACTAGGATACATAAAGATGGGGGACGTTAGGAATGACATTGAATCAGATTTTATATTTTCAGAAGATAGCGAATCTGGAAAATTATCATCAGGCGGCGGAGGAATTATATATATCACAGCCATCCCTGAGCCGGTCAATGGCATCACTGGAAAATGAGCTGGGCGTGACGCTCTTTGAAAAAGAAGGACGCGGGGTGACCCTGACGAAGGCGGGGAGGATGTTTTTGGAGTACGCGGACCGGATTCTCACAGACTGCCACATCGCGGTCGGGAAAATGCGGGAAATTTCGATGAATGGGGGAAAGATCGACATCGGTTACGTGTTTCCGCTGGCCGGTCACTATATCCCGCACCGGGTCAAGCTCTTTTTAGAACAGCCGGAAAATCAAAAGGTTGTGTTTAATTTCTGGCAGAATCACACACCGGCGATTGCAAAAAAGGTAAAAACGGGTGAATTAGATGTAGGCTTTGGCGGCTGTCTGGAAAAGGATGACATGGAATTTTTCCCGGTGGCGAACCAGAAGCTTGTCATCATCACGCCGAAGGATCATCCGCTGGCAGAGCGGGAGAGTATTCCATTTGCGGAGCTGAACCGGTATCCGGTAATTGGATACGATAAGGACTCCTGGATGGGGACGCGCACCCGCGCGCTCTATGCGAAATACAACATCCAGCCGGACATCATAGTGGAGTGTCCGGACGAATATTCGATCGTCGCACTGGTGCGGGAGAGTTTTGGCATCGCACTGATGCCGCGCACGGACATTCTGGAGCTTTCTCAGGGAGTCTGCATTCACCCGATTGAAAATCTGGACATTTATCACCAGATTTTTATGTTCTGGATGAAAGAACGCTACCGGCTTCCGGCGGTGGAACGCTTTATTGAATATATGAAACAGCAGGCGCGTCAGGACGGTCTGCAGGCGGAACGGGAAACCGATAGCAAAAACGTATTGAAAATTTACTTGAAAGATATTGTTAATTTTTAAGCAAAACGGTTAAGATAAAAGTGTCACAAACACAGGGATGCCTCTCATGCAATGGAGAAGGAGAATTTCATCATGAAGAGCAAATACCCGAAAATTTTTGAACCGATTACCATTAAGCGCATGACGATCAAAAACCGTGTTGCCATGACGCCGATGGGTACTAACTATGGCGAGACGAGCGGTGAGATGAGCAACCGCCATATGAATTATTATTCCCTGCGTGCCAAGGGAGGAACTGGTCTGATTATTCTGGAGAATGCCAATATCGAATATCCGGTTGGTTCCAATGGCACAAGCCAGATCCGCATCGATCACGACAGCTTTATGCCACGTTACTATCAGTTAGTCGAGAATCTTCACAAGAATGGCGCGATGGTAGCGATTCAGGTCAACCATGCGGGCGCTTCTGCATCCTCTGCCAGAACCGGTATGGAGACGGTGTCTTCCTCCAATATCCCGACCAAGGCAGGCGGTGAGATTCCGCGTCCGATGACAAAGGAAGAGATCCTGACGACCGTAAAAAAATACGGCGAGGCGGCAAAACGTGTACAGGCGATCGGATTTGATGCGATTGAGATCCACTGTGGTCATTCTTATCTGATGAGTCAGTTTATTTCCCCGTATTACAACAAAAGAACCGATGAATTCGGCGGATCCGTCGAGAATCGTCTCCGTTTCCCGAAGATGGTTCTGGAAGAGGTGCGGAAAAATGTAGGTCCGTGGTTCCCGATCATCGTCCGTATCTCTGCGGAAGAGCGCGTGCCGGGCGGCAACACGCTGGAAGACGCACTGGAATACCTCGAATATCTGGATGAGTACGTAGATATGTACGATGTATCCTGCGGTCTGAACCCGTCCTTACAGTATCAGATTGACTCGAACTTCCTGCCGGATGGCTGGCGTTCCTACATGGCAAGAGCGTGAAGGATAAATTTGGTAAACCGGTTATCAATGCGGGCAACTACCGCGATCCGGAGGTCGTTGAGAAAGTATTGGAGAGCGGCGATGTGGATATTGTCGGCATGGGACGCGGACTCATTGCAGAGCCGAACTGGGTCAGCAAGGTGCAGAACGGCGAGGAAGAGATTCTCCGTAAATGTATCTCCTGTAACGTTGGCTGTGCGGGCAACCGAATTGGCGTCAACCGTCCGATCCGCTGTACCGTCAACCCGGCTGTTCCGGAGGGCGATATCTACAAGAAGCTGAAAGTCAATAAAAACTGCAACGTAGTTGTAGTAGGCGGCGGTACAGCCGGTCTGGAAGCAGCCTGCACGGCAGCCGAGGTTGGATGCAACGTATTCTTATTAGAAAAGAGTGGTAAATTAGGCGGACTTTCCACCTTTATCTCCGACCTGCCAAGCAAGAACCGTATGAAAGACTTCCCGAAATATCTGGAAGCACGTGCGAAGAGACTGAAAAATCTGTATGTATTCCTGAACTGCGAGGCAACCGTGGACAAGATCAAACAGTTCAAGCCGGATATCATTGTCAACGCAACCGGTTCCGTTCCAGTCGTTCCGCCGATCAAGGGACTCAAGGAAAACATCGCAGCCGGTCATGTCGATACCATTTTCGAGATGATTCAGAAAGTAAAAGCCGGAGAATACCCGGATGATTTCTGCAAGGGCAAAAAAGTGGTTGTAGTCGGCGGCGGCTCCGTTGGTCTGGATGTTGTGGAGTATTTCGCACCGCGCGGCGCGAAGTGTACCATCGTGGATAGCTTCCGCAGATTGGTATGATGGCAGATCCGATTACGAAATGTTCCATGCGTGAGACACACGACAAATACGATGTGAAAGAGTATGTGAATACTGCGCTGCAGGAAGTCAAAGAGAACGCATTTACCGTGAAGCTGCCGGATGGTACGATCGAGGATCTGAACTTTGACCTCGGTTTCAACTGCCTGGGAATGCGCGCCAACAATCCGATTCTGGCACAGCTCGAAGAGGCATTTGACAACACAGATACATTCATTTACCCGATCGGAGATTCCGTCCGCGCCCGCCGTATCATGGAGGGAACGATGGAAGGACGTGCGATTCTGAACGTGCTGGAAGCGAGAGGATTTTTAGAGCTGGCACCGTTGGAGTAAGAAATTGAATATTGCATTTGAAAGATTCTGACTGTTCGCTGAACGAATGATATCGTTTTATTTGATTATAAAAATAGAGAAGAAAAGAGGAAATTATCATGCCAAACATTACAGGACATACCGAATTAGTAGGATTAATGGCTTACCCGATCCGTCATACACAGTCTCCGACCACCCACAACCTTGCCTATGACAAAAATGGAGACGATGTTATCCAGCTTGCGTTCGAGGTAGACAACGATACCCTGGAAGCAGCGGTTGAGAGTATCCGTGCGCTGAAGATGCTGGGCTCCAACATCTCCATGCCGAACAAGACCGTCGTTCACAAATATCTGGATGAGGTAGACGAGGCTGCAAAGCTGTGCGGCGCGATCAACACTGTAGTCAACACCCGTGACAAAGACGGCAATGTAACCGGATACCTGAAGGGTTACAACACCGACGGTATGGGCTACTGGCAGGGAATCAAGGAAGAAGGTATTGATTTCAAGGGAATGAAGATGGTTCTCATCGGTACCGGCGGCGCAGCAACCGCCATTGCAGTACGCGGCGCACTGGACGGCATTGCAGAGCTGCATATCTTCAATATCAAAGATAAGTTCTATGCACGCGGAGAGGAGATCGTTGACATCATCAACAAGAACTCTAACTGCAAGGCCGAGATGCATGACCTGGGCGATCTGGCACTCTTAAAAGAGAAAATGCACGAAGCAGACATTTTCTGTGATGCAACCGGCGTTGGTATGCACCCGCTGGAGGATCTGTCCAATATCCCGGATCCGTCCTATTTCCGCAAGGATCTGATCGTAACTGATACGGTATATGCACCGCGTGAGACCGTGATGATGAAGCAGGCCAAAGAAGCTGGCTGCACCCGTGTATACAACGGTATGAGCATGATGCTGTTCCAGGCGCTGATCGCGATTGAACTGTATACAGGAAAATCAACACCGGTGGATTACATGAAGGAGAAGCTGGGAATCTAATAAAAATATAGCTCGAACAGCAACACCTATCCCCCACAGTTATACCTGCTATTCCGCATTAGCACTTGCGTTCATATCCTGATTCGGGTATAATAATAAAACACACTTTCAATGTAAAGTGCAAAAGTGATCTGAATGAATACAAGTGGAGAAGGATGAGACAGATGGATGAATTAAAGAAGCTGCGAAATGATCTGGACATGTGCGACGAGATTCTGATCGACGCCCTGCGGATGCGCTGCCAGATTATCCAGGAGATTACAAATTATAAACAGAAAAACGGACTTCCGATTTACCAGGCAGAGGAAGAAGAGCGCAAGAAGAGCAAGATGCTTGCGAAGCTGGATGATTATGAATACAAAAAATCAATCATGGCAGTTTACGACAGCGTCCTCTACCGGAGCAAACGGATTCAGTCCCATGAGCTGTTTGGGTTCAATATTTTCCTGATCGGATTTATGGGAGTCGGAAAGAGCACCGTTTCGAATGCACTGCAGAATACCTTTGCGATGGATGTATTGGAAATGGATGAAATGATCGCGAAAAAGAACAACATGAGCATTTCCGAGATCTTCGATCTGCACGGCGAGGCATATTTCCGCAACGAGGAGACAAACCTGCTCAAAGAGGTAGGAAACGAGAAGAACAAGATTGTATCCTGCGGCGGCGGCGTAGCGATGCGCGAGATCAATGTACAGGAGATGCGAAAGAGCGGCAAGATTATACTTCTGACCGCGAAGCCGGAGACGATTCTGGAGCGTGTCAAAGAGAACCATGACCGTCCGCTTCTGGAAAATAATAAGACAGTGGAATATGTTTCCGAACTGATGGAGAAGCGCAGACCGGCGTATGAAGCGGCAGCGGATATTGTGATCGCGACCGATGGAAAATCAGCGAATGAGATCTGCGAGGAGATCATTGCACAGGTGAAGAAGTTTAAATAATGTGACTGCTCAGAAAGTTCTGACAGAGAAAACGAAAGGGGAAAAAAGATGTCGAATCATATCACAGGACACACAGGTTTACTTTGTTTACTGGGAAGCCCGGTCGCACACAGTGTTTCGCCGGAGATGCACAACGAGGCGTGCAGCCAGTTGGGTCTGGATTATACATATCTGGCGTTTGATGTGCCGGAAGAGAAGATGCCGCAGGCGGTTGAGGGACTGCGGACGATGGGCGCGCGCGGCTGGAATATCACGATGCCGGGCAAAAATATCATGTGCAAGCTGGCAGACAAGGTTTCACCGGCTTCCGAGATTTCCGGCGCCTGCAATACGATTGTCAACGACGACGGTGTTCTGACTGCTTATACGACCGATGGTGTCGGATTTATGCGTGCAGTTGCAGAAAATGGTGTAGACATCATTGGCAAGAAAATGACGCTTTTAGGTGCTGGCGGCGCCGCAACCGCGATTCTTGTACAGGCAGCTTTAGACGGCGTGGCAGAAATTAACGTATTTAACGTCAAGGACGCGTTCTATCCGAGAGCCGAGGAGATTGTAAAGAAACTGAACGAGCGCACAGGGTGCAAGGTAACCCTGCATGATTACTCCGATCCGGAGATCCTGCGCCAGTCCATCGCAGACAGCGCGATTCTGGTAAATGGTACTTCCGTCGGCATGGCTCCGAAGACAGACAACACGATCATTACTGATACAACGATGTTCCACAAAGACCTGTTCGTATTCGATGTCATCTACAATCCTCAGGAGACCCGTTTACTGCGCGAAGCAAGAGCGGCAGGCTGCAAGACCAGCAACGGTATGTACATGCTTCTCTATCAGGGAGCTGCATCCTTTGAACTCTGGACAGGACAGCAGATGCCGGTGGAGATCATTAAAGAGAAATATTTTACAAAATAGGATTTGAAGAACGGCACACCGCATTCTCGTTACTTAGTGATGAGAATGCGGTGTGCCGTTTTTCATCATTTATAAACCTTTATGCCCACAAATCTGCTCCTCCAGCACACTCATCAGCACCTTCATATCAATCGGCTTCGCCATATGATCATTCATTCCGGATTCCAGCGCCCGCTCTTTATCCTCTGTAAATGCATTCGCTGTCATCGCAACGATCGGAATGCCAGCCTTCTTCTTATCCGAAAACCGCCGGATCGCCCGCGTTGCCTTGTAGCCGTCCATGATCGGCATCTGGATATCCATCAGAATCAAATCATAATAATCTTCCGGCGCTTTTTGCAGCATTTCCAGGCAGGCAACCCCGTCATTTGCCCGTTCGACCAAAAGCCCCTCGCGGGTCAAAAGTTCGATGGAAATTTCGGCGTTCAGATCATTATCCTCCGCAAGAAGAATCCGGCAGCCGGATAGAGTCTGGGCAGCTGTTTCATCGAATGCGGTAGGCTCTGTTTCCTCCCGCGAGGAAATCCGGCATGGGATCCGGACGGTAAACGTTGAACCTTCTCCGAGCTTGCTCTTTACCTCGATCGTTCCATGCATCAGATCCACCAGATTTTTCACGATTCCCATGCCAAGCCCGGTGCCTTCAATGCCGCTGACGGTGGAAGAACGCTCCCGTGAAAATGATTCAAAAATATGCGACTGGAATTCCTCGGAAATGCCGATGCCGGTATCGGTGATTGCGATTTCTGTGATACACCAGCCGTCCGTTTCACCAGGCTCCTGGCGGAGGGCACAGGAGATCGTCCCGCCCTTTGCGGTATATTTGATCGCATTGCTCAAAATATTCAATACAATTTCGGACATATACGTCGTGTCAATGTAGATATATGGGTACGAAATGTCCTTAGTCACATGAAAATGCTGCTGTTTTTCTTCCAGGGCAGTCTGAACCATGACGATACAGGAATCAAAACTTTTCTCAGTCTGGATGGAGGTTTCTTCAATGTGTATCTGGTTATTCTCAATCTGTGAAAACTGAAGAATATTGTTGATGATAGAGAGCATCTTTTCACCGGAAATATGGATCTTGTCCATATATTCACCGATTTTTTCCGGTTCCTGCAGATGGTTTCTGGCAAGTTCTGCGTAACCGAGGATCGCATTCATCGGTGTCCGGATATCATGCGACATATTGAACAGGAAGGTCGATTTCGCCTTGTTGGCTGCCTCTGCTGCTTTTGCGGTCTGTTCCAGAAGCTGCTGCTGGGTGAGTTCTCTGGACTTCTGTTTCTTTGTATAAAAATAGGAAATAACAATTAGCAGAAGTGCTATCATGCTCGCGGCAGCGGCGATTCCAAAGGAGGAACGGTTGATCGCCTCAATCGATCGGTAAGTGTCTTCCATATCAATCTCGATACAGAGGGCACCGAGAATGTCATTGGTTCCGTCGGAGGCAATGACCGGATAGCAGGCGGTAAAAATATGCCCCCATGTGGTATCAATGATCTTTTGTGAGTGGATCGTTTTGCCGGAGAGGGCAGCTTCCAGATACGGAACCATTTCCTCTTCCAGGTAGGTGCCCGGATAAGCAAAATCAGGTGCTTCCAGATCCAGGCCATCGATCAGGTAGATGGGTTTTCCGCCCGGTCCACGCTTGGCAGTGTATAAGTAGCGCGTCGAATTGAGGCTGCGAAGCTCATTTAAATAAGACTGCAGGCTTCGATACTGCGCGGAGCTATATCGGATTTTGTGTTGATTTGTTCAAAATCTGCCCGCGTCAGCCGGCTCGATATCGCCCGGTGAACCGCGTCCGAACAGGAAATATTCCGTTCTACGGCGGCGGTCAGGGTGATGCGGCTGTTGCTTTTCAGCAGTGCAACGGTGTATAAGGAAATGAAAAATATTGCCAGAAGAAGCAAAAAGGTAAAGTTAAAGGCATGATAAGAAAAGCTTCTTGATGGGATATTTTCGTTGGATGGATGGTTCATAAGTTAGATTCAACTTTCATGTAAATGCAGGGTTTATAGTTAAAAAACAGATCGAGTTGTTGATAATAAATGTAACATAAAACAGGTAAATCAGCAAGAAAGATATGCTTACATGAAAATTTTAAAAAAAAATTTCACAAATTCTTCATAAAAAATTAGCACTCTACACTTGACAGTGCTAACAACAAGTGTTATATTACTGCTAGAACAAAAGAAGACCAAAAGGTTTTCACAGATTGTTCGAAAGGAGGCAGGTTTATGAATATCAGTAAATTTACCCAGAAGTCTCTGGAAGCCGTTCAAAATACGGAAAAGCTGGCGTATGAATATGGAAACCAGCAGATTGATCAGGAACATTTGCTGTACAGTCTTTTGACTGTGGAAGACAGCTTGATTTTTAAATTAATAACAAAGATGGGAATCTCGGGCGACCAGTTCCGTGATGAGGTGCAGCAGGCGATTGGAAAGCTGCCGAAGGTATCCGGCGGTCAGGTGTATTTCTCCAACGATGCCAACAAGGTGCTGGTGAACGCGGAGGACGAAGCCAAGGCGATGGGGGACGAGTATGTTTCCGTCGAGCACTTATTTCTGGCGATGTTAAAACAGCCGAATAAGGCGGTCAAAGAACTGTTCCGTCTCTACGGCATTACGAAAGAGAGCTTTTTGCAGGCGCTTTCGACAGTGCGCGGCAACCAGCGTGTTGTCAGCGATAATCCGGAGGCAACGTATGACACTTTAAATAAATACGGTTACGATCTGGTGGAACGTGCGAGAGATCAGAAGCTCGATCCGGTCATCGGCCGTGACGGTGAGATCCGTAATGTGGTTATGATTCTCTCCAGAAAGACGAAAAACAACCCAGTTCTGATTGGTGAACCTGGCGTCGGTAAGACAGCCGTTGTCGAAGGACTGGCACAGCGTATCGTGCGCGGCGATGTCCCGGAGGGCTTGAAGGACAAGAAATTGTTTGCTCTGGATATGGGAGCTCTGATGGCGGGCGCGAAGTACCGCGGCGAGTTCGAAGAGAGACTGAAAGCGGTGCTTGACGAGGTCAAGAAGAGCGAGGGACAGATTATTCTGTTTATCGATGAGCTGCATACGATCGTCGGCGCGGGCAAATCCGAGGGCGCGATGGACGCCGGGAATATGCTGAAGCCTATGCTGGCGAGAGGTGAACTGCACTGTATCGGTGCGACGACCCTGGATGAGTACCGTAAATACATCGAAAAAGACGCAGCTCTGGAACGTCGTTTCCAGCCGGTTCACGTTGATGAGCCGACCGTGGAAGATACGATTTCCATTCTGCGTGGTCTGAAAGAGAGATATGAGGTTTACCACGGGGTCAAGATTACCGACTCTGCGCTTGTATCGGCGGCAATTCTCTCGGATCGTTATATCACGGATCGTTTCCTTCCGGATAAGGCGATCGATCTGGTTGATGAAGCGTGCGCGATGATCAAGACAGAGATGGATTCAATGCCGGCGGAGCTGGATGAACTGTCGAGACGTATCATGCAGCTGCAGATTGAAGAGGCTGCGCTTAAGAAAGAGACTGACCGCTTAAGTCAGGATCGCCTGGCAGAACTGCAGAAAGAACTGGCAGAGCTCAAGAGCAGCTTTTCGACCCAGAAAGCCCAGTGGGAGAATGAAAAATCTTCCGTTGATAAGCTGTCCAAACTGCGTGAAGAGATTGAGCATGTAAATGGCGAGATTCAGGCAGCGCAGCAGGCATATGACCTAAACAAAGCGGCTGAACTCCAGTACGGCAAGCTGCCGGAACTGCAGAAACAGTTGGCGGAAGAGGAAGAGAAAGTGAAAAATCAGGATCTCAGTCTGGTACATGAGAGTGTCACCGAGGATGAGATTGCCCGGATTATTTCGAAGTGGACCGGTATTCCGGTTGCCAAACTGACCGAGAGCGAGCGTAGCAAGACCCTGCATATGGACGAACTGCTGCATAAACGTGTCATCGGACAGGATGAGGGCGTTACCAAGGTAACGGAGGCGATTATCCGTTCCAAAGCGGGCATCAAGGATCCGACGAAACCAATCGGTTCGTTCCTGTTCCTAGGTCCGACCGGTGTCGGCAAGACAGAGCTTGCAAAAGCGCTGGCGGAGGCATTGTTTGATGATGAGAACAACATGGTTCGTATCGATATGAGTGAATACATGGAGAAACATTCCGTTTCCCGTCTGATCGGAGCGCCGCCAGGATATGTCGGATATGACGAGGGCGGTCAGCTGACCGAGGCAGTACGGCGCAAACCGTATTCTGTTGTCCTCTTCGATGAGGTTGAGAAAGCGCACCCGGATGTATTTAACGTCCTGCTGCAGGTTCTGGATGATGGACGTATCACGGATTCGACCGGCAAAACTGTCGATTTCAAGAATACGATCCTGATTATGACCTCCAACATCGGTTCCCAGTATCTGCTGGACGGCATCGATGAAAAGGGACAGATCAAGCCGGAGGCGGAAAGCTCCGTTATGCATGACTTGAGAGCTCACTTCCGTCCTGAGTTCCTGAACCGTCTGGATGAGATTATTCTCTTTAAGCCGCTGACGAAAGGCAACATCGGAGGCATCATTGAGCTTCTGATTGCAGATGTCAACAAACGTCTGGCGGATAAGGAGTTAAAGATTGCCCTGACGGACGAGGCAAAGGATTTCATCATTGAAAATGGCTACGATCCGGTTTACGGTGCAAGACCGCTGAAACGGTACCTGCAGAAGAACGTTGAGACACTGGCAGCGAAGCTGATTCTGGCGGACGGCGTCCGTGCGGGCGATACGATAGAGATCGGGCTTTCGGATGGCAAGCTGACGGCTTCGGCTGTCCATAGCGCGTAAGCGGAAAACGTCTTACGGCGGATTTATAACTATTATATAGAAGAAACAATAGGGCGCGGAGAAGTGCGAAAGAGCTTCCTCTGCGCTCTTTTTATGTATTTCTGAGATTTTCACAGTCTTGACATTGCCCGGCAACTTTACTAAAATGATTCCATAATGACCGGACTATATCATTTGTTCCGGAAGTCAGTCAGATGAGGAGAAGATGAGATGAAAATTGCGATTGGAAATGACCATTCGGCGGTAGAACTGAAGAACATTATTGTGGATTTCCTGAAAGAAAAAGGAATCGAAGTGTTAAATCTGGGTACAGACAGCAGCGAGAGCTGTGATTATCCAGTTTACGGAGAGAAGGTAGGCCGTGCAGTTGTTTCCGGCGAAGCCGATCTGGGTATCGCAATCTGCGGTACCGGTCTTGGTATTTCACTGGCAGCTAACAAGGTAAAAGGCGTGCGCGCCTGCGTATGCAGCGAGCCGTACACAGCGGTGATGTCCCGCCGCCACAACGATGCCAATGTACTCTGCTTCGGCGCCCGCGTGGTAGGAAGTGAGCTTGCGAAGATGATCGTTGACGAGTGGATCAACGCAGAATTTGAGGGCGGACGCCATCAGAGACGCGTGGATATGATTATGGCGATTGAGGAGAAAGACTGATTCAGAGTCAGAGGTAACGGATGAAATCATAAGGCAGGCTGACAGCAGGATGCGGGATGCCTGTGAGAACAAAAAGAGGCAGCTGTAAAGAGATGGAGCAGCTGCGAAAAGAACAGGAGGAAGCAGGAAATGATCACAGAAGATATTCGCTACATCGGTGTAAACGACCATGACATTGACTTGTTTGAGGGGCAGCATCAGGTGCCAAATGGTATTTCATATAACTCATACGTGATTATGGATGAAAAGATCGCGATCATGGATACGGTAGACAAGCGCAAACAGACGGAATTTCTGGGAAATCTGGAAACCGCACTGGCTGGAAGAACCCCGGATTATCTGGTAATCAGCCACATGGAGCCGGATCATGCATCAAGTATCCAGGCAGTCGTAGAACGGTACCCGGAAATCACACTGGTAGGCAATGCGAAGACATTTCCGATGCTGAAACTGTACTTTGATCTTG
This sequence comes from Clostridium sp. AF50-3, assembly GCF_003477445.1. NCBI lineage: Bacteria > Bacillati > Bacillota > Clostridia > Eubacteriales > Clostridiaceae > Clostridium > Clostridium sp. AF50-3. Next base: position 90,603 of record NZ_QUDH01000009.1, read on the forward strand.
ATACCAGCCGTGCGCTGACGGTCAAGGAGGGCGATACCCTGAAACTGGGGCGCCATGAGCTGACGTTCATCATGGCACCGATGGTACACTGGCCGGAAGTTATGGTAAGCTATGATTCCTTCGACAAGGTGCTGTTCAGCGCCGACGGTTTCGGCAAGTTCGGTGCGCTTGATGTGGATGAGGACTGGGACTGCGAGGCGAGACGGTATTATTTCAATATTGTAGGAAAATATGGAATGCAGGTGCAGGCACTTCTTAAGAAAGCAGCCGGTCTTGAGATCCAGATTATCTGCCCGCTGCATGGACCGGTTCTGAAAGAAACGATCGGTCATGTGCTTGAAAAATACCAGATTTGGAGCAGCTACGGCGTTGAGTCTGAGGGTGTATTTATCGCATATGCGTCCCTGCATGGCAACACCGAGGATGCGGCGAAGAAATGCAAGGAAATTCTTGAGAAAAAAGGATGCCCGAAGGTGGCAATCGCGGATCTGGCGCGCGGTGATATGGCGGAGGCGCTGGAAGATGCATTCCGGTATGGAAAAATTGTATTGGCAGCACCGTCCTATGACGCGGGTGTGATGCCGGTTATGGCAGATTTCCTGCACCACTTACAGAGCAAGAATTACCAGAAACGCACCGTTGCCCTGATTGAAAACGGTTCCTGGGCGCCGAGTGCAGCGCGCACGATGAAGGGAATGCTGGATGCGATGAAGGAGATCACGGTGGTTGAACCGATCGTTACGGTTCGCGGGGCGCTCAAGGAGAGCGATATTCCGTCGCTGGAGCAGATGGCGGAAGCGCTGCTGGCATAAGAAGCGTCTGGTGACAGTATTTAATGAGACCTGAAAAAGGCTTTTTTAAATAAAAAATCCGGAGAGACAAAAGTGTGGTTTTATATTTATATATGAAAAATCCACTTGATGATTTTGTATGGATGACAGAAAAAGAATAGGAGAAACAGACATGGTAGATGAGGTAATGAAGTTCATTACAGAGGCAGACCCGGAAGTGGGAGAAGCCATTGAAGCAGAGGCAGCCCGTCAGAGAAGAAACCTGGAGCTGATCGCGTCGGAGAATATTGTATCGGAGCCGGTTATGATGGCGATGGGATCGGTATTAACCAACAAATATGCGGAGGGATATCCGGGAAAACGTTACTACGGCGGATGCCAGTGTGTCGATGTTGTAGAGTCCATCGCGATCGAGAGAGCGAAAAAACTGTTTGGCTGTGATTATGCAAACGTACAGCCGCATTCCGGCGCGCAGGCAAACATGGCGGTATTTATCGCAATGCTGAAACCGGGTGATACTGTTATGGGCATGAATCTGGATCACGGCGGACATCTGACACACGGAAGCCCTGTCAATTTCTCCGGTTTATATTTCAACATTGTGCCGTATGGTGTCGATGACAATGGCGTGATTGATTACGAAGAGGTAGAGCGCATTGCACTGGAAGCAAAACCGAAGCTGATCATTGCAGGTGCAAGTGCCTATGCAAGAGAGATTGATTTCAAACGTTTCCGTGAAATTGCAGACAAAGTAGGCGCATACCTGATGGTCGATATGGCTCATATCGCTGGTCTGGTAGCAGCCGGTCTTCACCAGAGCCCGATTCCGTATGCAGATGTTGTTACGACAACCACTCATAAGACACTGCGCGGACCGAGAGGTGGTCTGATTCTGGCAAATAAGGAAGCAGCTGAGAAGTTCAACTTCAACAAGGCGATTTTCCCGGGAACCCAGGGCGGTCCGTTAGAGCACATCATTGCTGGCAAGGCAGTCTGCTTCGGCGAGGCGCTGAAACCAGAATTTAAAGAGTATCAGCTTCAGGTAAAGAAGAATGCAGCAGCGCTGGCAGCCGCACTTCAGAAGCAGGGATTCAAGATTCTAACCGGCGGAACCGATAACCACCTGATGTTAGTTGATCTGCGCGGCATGGATATTTCCGGTAAAGAGCTGCAGAACCGCTGCGATGAAGTATACATCACCCTGAACAAAAACACCGTTCCGAACGACCCGAGAAGCCCGTTTGTTACTTCTGGTGTCCGCATCGGTACTCCGGCTGTTACCACCCGTGGACTGAAAGAAGAGGACATGGAAGTGATTGCAGAGTGCATCTGGCTGGCAGCTACCGACTTTGAGAACAAGGCTGATTACATCCGTGCGGAAGTGACGAAGCTGTGTGAGAAGTATCCGTTATATAAATAAGTAGAGAAGAATATGGAGCGAAAAATTTGCCGGTCTATAGATTCAGAAAAATGCTGGAAAATTAATGCACATATAACAATAAGAAAAAGGCTGTATTGCCTGCCGCATGGAAGTGCGCGGTAGGTGATACAGCCTTTTCTATACCAACCATTTTTTCTAGAAATTAAGTTTTTGTCCAATTCCTTTTTCCAATGCTTTTTCATAGATAAGCTGTGCCGTCCGCACATCAAAGAGTCCCATGCCGACTGATTTAAAGCAGCGGGTCTCGTTCTGCTCATGCGGATGTCCCTGCTTGGTATCTTCGATCAGATCCTCGATAAAGTGGACGCGCTCCTGTGTCAGAACGCCCTTTTCCAGCGGAATTTTCAGATCGCCGCTCTCCTCGCAGGCATACGGAAGCTCGGTGTACACGTTCTTGACGAGTTTCCACACCGCATCCGGCAGTTCGCGCCGTTCCGGACGCCAGGAGCCGATGGCAACAAAGCATTTGCCGCGAAGCAGCTCTTCATCATCCGGGTAGACCGGATCGACCGCCTGGGTGGCGGAGATCAGGACGCGGCTGTACTCAGCCAGTTCACGGGTATCCGCGCAGGTATGAATCTGGATGGCGTTTTTTCCAAACGATGCCAGACGCGCCAATAAGCGCTCGATAAAGCCGGAAAGATCCTTAGCGTATGCGTCATACAGATAAATATCTGTGATCGGGCGCACCTCGCAGGCGTAGAGAAGCTGGTGTAGTCCCTGCATACCGCAGCCAACCAGACCAACTGAGGCAGCATCCTCTGGAGCCAGATAGCGCAGTGCGACACCGCCGACCGCACCGGTCCGCATTGCGGTCAGGACACTTCCGTTCATAATCGCCTTCGGCAGACCGGTCTTTGCGTTATTTAAAATCATAAGTCCGTTCAGATACGGAATTCCCAGAGAGGGATTGTCCGGAAATTCGGATAACATCTTTGTACCGATGACGGAATCCAGAAAACACGGCATATAGAGCATCATATTTTTATCACGCTGTGCGATAAAACGATCCGGCATCTTATAATTGCCGCTTTTGTGAATCGCATACGCATCTTCGATCGCGTCCATGACATCCTCTAAGGTGACGGACTGCCACATTTCTTGTTCGCTGAGAAATAACATATCAAAACCTCCTGAATATTTATGAATGAAATAAAACATATATACTAAAAATAGATTTATCACAAATCAAATGTGGTTTGTATAGCTGGATTGTAGCAGTTTCACGTTTCATTGTCAAGATGAAAACAGAATAAAAATCAAGTTGCATATTTGAAATGGGGCGTGTATAGTAAAGAAAATTGTAGCGGTTCAGTGGGTTTATGCATTTACTGAGCTACAGGAAATGGATAAAATTAGTACAAGCGAGAAAGGAAGAATACCTGGAAAGGAAGGGGTAATGGGAGAAGTAATTAAAGTATTAGACTGGTTGTTAGAGAATTTGGTACAGATATGCACGGTCGTGCTAGAATTGTTTGGAATCATTGTGCTGGTTTCGACAGCGGTATCCTGCTTTGTTCAGTGGATACGAAACAAGCGTCAGCTGATCCGCCTGAATCTGGCACAGGGAATTGCGCTGGCGTTGGAATTTAAGATGGGCGGCGAGGTACTCAGGACGGTTGTGGTACGGGAATGGTCGGAACTTGGAATTTTGGGAGCCATCATTGTCCTTCGGGCAATGCTTACATTTTTGATTCATTGGGAGATCAAGAACGAAAAAAGAGAAACCCAGGAAGAGCAAGGAGGAAAGCTAGAGTAAAAAGGGGCACGAAAAAGGGAGTCTGCAGGATGAGCGGACTCCCTTTTTTCGTGGTTAAACAAGATTAATGCGAAAAATATTTGTCGTAGAAATGAAGGCGTTCCAGAATTTGCTTCTGGCTTTTGATTTCCATTTTGGAATAAATGGAAGCCAGATGCTTTTTGACAGTAGGGATGCTGACGAAGAGGGTGGAAGATATCTGATCGTTGGAATAGCCGCGCAGTAAAAGGCTTAAAACATTTACTTCTCGGTCCGTCAGGGAAAAATCCCGGCTGATCTGGGAAAGAGTACGATCCATCACATAGGATAAATCGAAGAACAGACATACAAAGCAGTCGTTGTCTGGTCCCTCCTTAAGATGGGAGCGGCTTACCTCCAGAAACAAAGGGCTGTTTTCCATCTTGTATTCGATATTTTGTCCGGTAATGCTTCCAGAACGGAGCAGCTGACGGCAAAGAGAGCGAAAACAATTGGAAATGGGGTTGTTGGATAAATCTGCAAATCCATGATTCTCCATGTATGTATGGTAGGTTGTGTTGCACCCGATAAAATTCAGTTTATCGTCAAAACAGCCGATTCCGATGCAGTTGTAATTTTCCAGTACATGAAATGCCCGTCCGATGTTGAGCTCCCGCCCGTAATTTTTAAATACGTTGCAGAAATGCGGCTGGAATAACCGGACAAGGCTTAATTCATTTGGCAGGAAATTTTTTTTATCGTTGGATCGGTGGATGGAAAACACACCCCGCAGATCCCGGTTCCGAATCGAAAAATTCGTTTCAATGGAATCATGCAGCCCCATGGGAAGTAGAAATTCCTGAAAATAAAGAGAATTTTTTCGAACCTCCTGATTGAACAGCTGGTTAGTCAGGAAAGTTACATTGCTGTCGGAGTCCAGAATCGACAGAACATCATCCATATGGCAGTATTCTTCCTGATACCGCCGTTTCTGTTCATCATTCCAGTTGATGGTGTAGATGGAATGGGTTTTGTAATTCTGTCCCTGCTTTTGGTAAAACAAAAAATTTGCTTTTTCAAAGAAAACAATATTGTTCAGGTTCAGGAAAAAACTCTCCATCCGTTTTTCAAGAAGAATTGAATCGTCGTAAAGTTCAGCAATGATCTGATTGACGTTTTCAATTCGTGATGTTGTAAAAAGATTTTCAGCACTCATGAAGATGCCTCCTTTCCCGTGAGTATTCAATTAGTGAAAACAAAATGGAATCAATACTAGACTATAGTCCAACTATTGTTTTAAACTATTTTTAATAGACTGATAATATATAAAGCATAATAAAATGTTGTTATGATTATTGCAAGTGGAAAAACTTTGAAAATAGAAAAAGTATCCAAAAGTATACTATGATAGAACCGAAAGTATCTACCGTTAACTGACGTCATGCATCATAATAACCAAAACACAAAAAACTTTGTATTAAAAATGATGTTTTTTGAAAGTTTCATCATGATATGATTTTAACAACGAGATTTCAGAAAACTGAAAGAGAACGGACAAAATTTTTAATACGGAGGAGCCTATGGAAAAAAAGAATGAATTTTGTTTGCAGGAGATTAAGGGGAGAAAGGCAGTAACCTGTATCGAGACACATACAGAGGGAGAGCCAACCCGAACCATTTTATCGGGATTTCCGGAAATTCCGGGGAACACGATGGAAGAAAAGATGCTCTATATGATGCAGGAACAGGACTGGATGAGAAAAGCAATTTGTTTTGAACCGCGTGGAAATGACGTAATGTCCGGAACGATTGTTACCAAGCCGTGCAATCCGGAGGCAGATTTTGGTGTTTTATATTACGAGGTTGGAAACTGGATGCCGATGTGCGGACATGATACGATCGGAGTTTCAACGGCACTGATTGAAAGCGGACTCTTAAAAGCGGAGGAACCGTATACATATGCGACCTTAGATACACCATCTGGACTGGTAAAAGTGAAAATTGAGGTGAAAGATGGCAAGGCGGTGCGGGTATCCTTTAAAAATGCCCCGGCATTTGTGATGAATCGGGATGTAAAGGTACAGGTTCCTGGATATGGTGAGATTCCGTTAGACATCGCATACGGCGGAAATGTATTTGCGTTAGTACCGGCATCGGCAATGGGCTTAAAGCTGGATAAAGAAAATGCAAAAGAGATTGTCGAAAAAGGAAATTATCTTAAAAAGTTTATCAATGAGCAGGTAACAGTCAAGCATCCGTATCTGGAAATCATGAACCAGGTAACGCATGTGGAATTTTTCGAACCGGGTACAGAAGGGGTTTCGGATGTAAAAAATGCAGTTGTCATTCCCCCGTCAGCGATTGACCGAAGCCCTTGCGGAACCGGTACATCAGCGAAGATGGCACTTCTTCATGCGGAAGGAAAGCTGGCAGTCGGACAGCCGTTTGTGCATGAGAGCCTGATTGGAAGTTTATTCCACTGCCATATCGTTGAAGAGACAGAGGTGGCAGGAATTCCGGCAGTAGTACCGGAGATCAGCGGACGGGCGTTTGTGATGGGAGAGAGTACATGGTTATTCGATCCGGACGATCCATTCCCGGAAGGTTTCTTATTAGGCTAAATTGATAGAAACAAAATAAGAGTTTAAAGGTACAGGGAGGTACTTCTGAGGGAAAGAAGTACCTCGGGAGTTCACATAAAAACAGTATAAAGGAGGATACTTTATGAAAAAGAGATGGCTTTGCGGTACGATGGCATTGGTAATCGGAGCGATGGCAATGGCGGGGTGTTCAGGCGGAAATTCTTCTTCATCCGCATCTGCAGCCGGAACCGAAGCAGCAGATAGTGGTTCCAGCGTAGATACTTCCGGAGCGGAGATGACGATCCGTGTAGCACATGTATGTGGAACCGGTTCTCCGTATGATTACGGTGCGAATGCTTTTAAAAAGCTGGTCGAGGAGGGCAGCAACGGACGGATTAAAGTAGAGGTTTATGCAGGCGATATGACAACCGACGAGGTTGAGTGTGTTGAGATGGTTCAGAATAATAACCTGGAAATCGGCTGGGTAGGAACTGGTGCACTGGGCGGATTTGTACCAGATTTAGGCATTTTTGAGCTTCCATTCCTGTTTGAGGATGAGGATAATGTCAATAAAGCGCTGGAGGGAGAATTTGGCAATTCCCTTCTGGAACAGTTAAGCGCGGTTGATGGAATTACAGGACTTGGTTTCCATGAGGATGGCTGGAGAAATATCCTGACTAAAGATAAGACAATTAATACCGTAGATGATATGAAGGGCGTTCGTATGAGAACCATGCAGAATGAAGTTTGCGTGGCAACCTACGAAGCACTTGGTGCTACACCGGTTGCATTGGCATCTGGCGAGCAGTTCACAGGACTTCAGAATGGCGTTGTAGATGGAACAGACAATAGTGCATTATATGCAGTAGCAGATGGTTATATTGAGGTTGTTAATAATATCTGCGATATTCATCATTACTATTCCAGCGGTATCATTGTTGCTTCTTCAAAATGGTATGAGGGTTTAAGCGAAGAAGACCAGAAACTCGTGAAAGAGTCAGCTATAAAAGCAGGCGAAGAGCAGAGAGCTTGGTTCCTGGAAAATGACGAGGCAAAGATTACTGAGTATGAAGAAAAAGGTTATACCGTAACACGTCCGACTGATATTGATGCATGGAAAGAAAAAGTTGCTCCGGTATATGATAAAATGTACGCGGCACATCCGACCTGGGAAGGTCTGGTTGAGATGGTTCGCGCAGCGAAATAAAGTACAATAATTTTTGAACTATCATGTACTCCCGGAGCCTGTTTTCGGGAGTACATTTACAAAGAGGGGAGAAAAATGGCAGGATTGATTGAAAAACTTCACAAGATTGGCGACGTGATCAATACGGTTGCCAGAGTTGCATTAGGGGTTACGTCAATTGCTTTATGTATCGCGGTAATCGGCCAGTTTATTTTGCGATGGTTTGGAGCTACGATGCCATGGGCAACGGAGTTCTCCTGTTATATCTTCGTTTGGACCACGATGCTTGGCAGTGCCGTAGCAAGCCGTCATCTGCTTCATATCGGTGTTGACATGGTAATTAACTTGTGCCATGGAAAAACACGTCAGTTTATGCTGGTTCTGGCGGATGTGATTTTATTATTTGCACTTGTTTTATTTACAATTTCAGGTTGGAACTATACAGTTGCACAGATTCCACATCTGGGAACGACGATCAAGGTTTCGCTGGCGCTCTTTTATGCAGCCCTTCCGGTCAGCGGTCTCATTATGATTTATTATACATTTGTGCAGCTTCTTGAAAATATATGTTACGGGGAAGCGAAAAAGATTCCTCTTCCGGGGGATGAAGAGTAGGAGGTCAATATGTTCAGCAGTATAATTTTATTTGGAAGCTTTTTCTTGTTTCTTGCATTAGGCGTTCCGATTGCTTTTGTATTGATCGTAGCGACGGTCTCCTATGCGCTTTTAAGTACCGGTGATGCCAACCTGGCGTTGGTTCCGCAGCGAATTATCTATGGTATTAATAGTTTTACCATGCTTTGTCTTCCATTCTTCGCTCTGGCAGGAAATATTATGAATCACGGCGGTATTACCATGCGTCTGGTTCGTTTCGCACAGGCATTCGTTGGACATATCAAGGGTGGTCTGGCGATGGTAGACATCCTGGTATGTATGATGTTTGGTACAGTTTCAGGCTCGGCGGTAGCTGGTACGGCGGCAGTTGGATGCCTGATGATTCCGGCAATGAAGGATGAAAAGTATGATCCGGCGTTTACAGCAGGTCTGACCGCGTGTGCATCCTGCTGCTGCCCGATTATCCCACCGAGTCTGGCATTCGTTATTTACGGTGCGGCAGCGAAGGTATCCGTTGGCGATATGTTTATCGCCGGAGTAGTACCGGGTATCCTGATGGGTATTATCATGATGCTGGTTGTTTATGTATTTGCAGTGAAACGTGATTTTTCAGCAGGTCCTAAGACAAGCTGGAAGGAAAAATGGGAAGCAACCAGACAGGCACTTCCATGTATCGGACTTCCGATCATCGTTGTTGGCGGTATCATGGGTGGTTTCTTTACTCCGACCGAGGCAGCGGCGGCAGCGGTTCTTTATTCCCTGATTTTGTCGGCATTTGTATACCGGACCGTTGGCTGGAAAGAGCTCTGGAAATCGATTATCGACAGCGCGATCGACAGTGGTACGGTTATGCTGATTGTCGGCGGCTGCTATCTGTTTGGATGGGTTATCTCCAATGAGAGATGGGCAGTTTCTGTAACGAATATGCTGGTTGGTCTTCATACTTCTTTAGCAGTGAAACTGTTACTGGTCAATCTGGTTCTTCTGGTTGTTGGTATGTTTATGGATAGTGCTCCGGCAATCATGCTGGTAGCGCCGATTCTGGCACCGGCGATGGCAAGCCTGGGCGTTGACCCGATTCAGACTGGTATGATTGTCTGCCTGAACCTGACCATCGGTCTGGCAACTCCGCCGGTAGGTGTCTGCTTATACACGGCAACCAATATTGCAAGATGTAAATTTGGAGATACGGTTCGAAATGCAATACCATTCCTGGTAGCGATGCTGGCAGCATTAGCGATTATTACGAATGTTCCGGTAGTATCCAGAATTCCATTTATTTTAATGGGACGATAGAAACGAGAGGGGACGTTGAAGTTGGACGTTCCCTTTTCCTTTACAAAAACACGAATCAAAAATGATGAATAAAAAACATGGAATGATTGATACAAAAAGGAGGACAAACCATGGAAAAACTACCCTGCAGTATCTTCAATGATGTACTCGGTCCGGTGATGCGCGGACCTTCCAGTTCCCATGTGGCGGGGGCGGCGCGGATCGCTCCATGATCCGGCAATCTCTGGATGCACCGGTGAAAAAAGCGATTGTTGATTTTGATGTCAATGGTGCGCTGGCGGCATCGCACACGGGACACGGAACGGATATGGGATTTGCCAGCGGGCTTTTGAATATGGAGCTGGATGCGCCGGATGTCGCACAGTATGAGGCGATTGCGAAAGAACGGGGATTGGAGATCGAATACCGGATCCTTGATTATGGGGCAGAGCATCCGGGCAATTACCGGGCAGAGGTCTGGGACCAGAATGGAAATGTCGTGCATTGGGAGGCGATCGCAGTCGGCGGCGGTATGGTCGAGATGCAGAAATACGAGGAATTTTCGGTGCAGATAGCCGGAGATTTCTATGAGCTTCTGGTGATTGCGGAGGTGGCACCGGGAATTAGGGAAAAGATAGAAGCACTTTTGCCGGATGTTGAATTTTTCCAGAGCGATCAGAAGGAAGGTCAGATTTTATATAATTGGAAATTAGCTGTTCCGCTGACAAAAGAGGTGATTCAAGCCGTCCGCGGTGTGGCGGGTGTCGGTCAGGCGTGCTATCTTGAACCGGTGCTTCCGACGCATTCCAGCAGTACGTGTCAGGTTCCATTTTCGACGGCAGCCGCCCTGGTTGATTATGCGAAAGAGCATCCGATGGATTCCTGGGAGTATGCGTTGGAATATGAGGCCTGTCGGGGCGGTCAGTCGAAGAAAGCGGTTTACCATCAGATGGAACAGATTCTGTCGGTCATGGAACAGGCGGTTGAGACGGGATTAGCCGGGACGAAATATCAGGACCGTATTCTGGGCGAGCAGGTCAGCAAGGTGGCAGCAGCCGAGCAGGCAGGACGCCTGATTCCGGATCCGATTGTTAATGAGATCATCCGCTGTATCACGGCGGTGATGGAAAGCAAGAGCTCCATGGGCGTGATCGTAGCGGCACCGACCTGTGGTTCCTGCGGATGCCTGCCGGGAACGGTCATCGGACTGGCGCGGGCGCTGTTACTTCCGAGAGAAACGGTAGTACAGGGGCTTCTGGTTGCGGGTCTGGTCGGTGTCTTTTTCGCAGAGGAAGCGACGTTTTCGGCGGAAGTAGCAGGATGTCAGGTAGAGTGCGGTGCCGGTTCTGGTATGGCAGCGGCGGCACTCACGGCGATGATGGGCGGAACCATCGAAAATTGTATGGATGCGGCGTCTGTAGGACTCCAGAACATCACAGGACTTGCCTGCGATCCGGTTGGAAACCGTGTTGAATGGCCGTGCCTCGGCAAAAATATCATGGGCGGAAGCAATGCGCTCGCCAGCGCCAATATGATTCTGGCAGGCTACGACAAGGTGATCCCGCTGGATGAGACGATCGGCGCGATCTATGAGATCGGTCTGTCGCTGCCGCTGGAACTGCGTTGTACCTTTGGTGGTCTTGGAAAGACAAAGACTGCCCGGGAGATTCTGAAGCGGTCCGACGCGCATTTTCCGGGGGAAGAGGCGCGGTAGGTGTAATTCGAAACATCGTGAAAGGACAGTTACAGTTTGTGTAAGGTGCGTACTGTAAGGTGGCATATCTTTTTAAGATCTGAAATAAAAATTGATTAAATAACTCTATAGAGATATAATATTAATAAAAATATCTCTATAGAGTTATTTCCATTAAAACGAATCTATTTTTTATATACCACATGTTTCTACTTGCTCCCATAATAGATAAGGAGGTTCCTCAGAATGAGAAAAATTTTATATCACGGTTCCTTGGAAATTATTTCTACTCCTATGTATGGTCAGGGAAAGGTCTATAATGACTACGGACAGGGCTTTTATTGTACGGAGAGTCTGGAGCTGGCGAAGGAGTGGTCGTGCGCCGAGCGGGAGGACGGCTATGTGAATCAGTATGAAATGGATGAAACCGGTCTTTTGATTTTAAATTTGATGGAGAAGCACTACAGCGTTCTTCATTGGCTGGCGATTTTGATGAAATACCGGAAAATCCGCCTTTCTTCGGCGGTCATGAAACGGGGAAGAGAGTGGCTGCTGGAACATTTCCTCCCGGATGTGGACGGATATGATGTGGTGATTGGGTACCGGGCGGATGATTCGTATTTTTCATTTGCAAGGGCGTTTGTAAATAATGAAATATCGTTAGAGCAGCTTTCGTATGCGATGCGGCTGGGAAAATTGGGAGAGCAGTATGTATTAAAGAGTCAGAAGGCATTTCAGGCGATACACTTTCTTTCTTATGAAGGAGTAGATTCAGTGGAATATTATGTAAAACGAAGAGCCAGAGATGAGCAAGCTAGAAATGCATACCGGAAAAAGGTGGAAGAGGATGATATCGACGGTATTTATATGCGGGATTTGATTCGAGGGGAGGTGTCGGCTGAGGATGAGCGCTTATGGGATTGAATATCTGGATGATGCGATGAGGAATCTGGGGGAAATGACAGATTATGCGGTCAATGCCTGTGGGATGGATCTGGAAGATTTTTGGAAATTGTTTCTTACAACCGGGTATGCAGAAAAATTTGGGGAAGGTGTACCAAGAGTAGTGAGCGGCTTTTCTGGAACGGAGCTTGCGGAGGAAGTGCTTCGAAAAGCGGGAAAAAAGGACGAACTGCCGGAACCGCAGGTAGAATTTACCTGTTCCAGAGAGTATTGGAGTGGCTGGATACTGGCGTATTATCAGTGGTACAGTGAGAAGAAATTTAAGGAAATTGAAGCAGGGCTTCCGGTCCGGGAGGTTGTGGAAATGTATCCGGCACTTCATGAAGCTCCGGAGGATAAATTTGTTGAGGCGGCAGACAGAATCATTCGAAGAAAAGAGCAGGGGAAAAACGCGTTGCGGCGGATCCGGAAGATGGCGGGATATACCCAAAAGGATCTTTCAGAGCAATCGGGGGTTACGCTGCGGAGTATTCAGCAGTATGAACAGGGAAAAAAGAAGATTCAAAAAGCATCCGCAGAAACCGTGCGTGCGCTTGCACGGTCACTGGGATGCCAGATGGAAGATTTGCTGTAATTGCGAAGGAATTGGACAGTTTCAATTTGCTATAGCGCAGTCGCCTTCGGCAGACTAAAAATAAATTCCGTCCCCACGCCCTCGGTGCTGACAACGTCGATATTTTCCCCATGTGCCTGAACAATCTCTTTGACAATCGCAAGCCCCAGTCCGGTCCCCTTTTTATCTTTTCCGCGCGATAAGTCGGTCTTGTAGAAACGTTCAAAGATTTTCTTCTGGCTGTCCTTCGGGATGCCGATGCCGGTGTCTTTGACGGAAATGAAGATTTTTTCATACCGGATGGAGGTCTGGATGTAAATGATCGAATCCTCGTGGCTGAATTTGATCGCGTTGTCGATCAGGTTGTAGAGAACCTGTTGGATTTTTCCGAGATCGGCGTAGACCATCTGGATGCTATCCGCAAAGGTCAGGTCAAACGTGATGCCTTTCGCGCTGCACGTGCCCTCGAAGGTTGCGGCGGTATCCTTGATCGTCCGGTTGATATCGAAATTTGTCCGGGTTAAGTAGCCTTTGCTGTCCAAGGAGTTGAGTGTCAGCATGCCTTGGGTCAGCTTGTTGAGGCGTTCGGTTTCGGAAATGACGATGTGCAGGTATTTATGATAGAGTTCCTGCGGGATTGTGCCGTCGAGAATCGCCTCGAGATAGCCCTTGATGGAGGTCAGCGGCGAGCGGAAATCGTGCGATACGTTCGCGATGAAATTGTGCTGGTACTGTTCCATTTCATTTAACTCGCTGGACATATAGTTTAATGTGCTGGCGAGATAGCCGATCTCGTCGTGGGTGGTAATCGGGATATTGTGTGCCAGGTTTCCGGCTGCATATTCATTGGCTGCGACCGTAATCTTTTTGAGCGGGAAATAGACCACTTTTGTAAAAACAAGAAGCACCACCAGGGATAGGAAGAACAGGATGATCGATGTTATGTAAATAATATTTAGAAATCCGTTCTGTTCCGCCTCAATGTTCTGGATTGGCATATGAATCACGATGTAGCCGTAGGTCTTCATATTGCCTGTGATCGGGGCGGAAACGGAGAGTACTTTGCTGTCAAACAGGTTGTAATACTGTCCGATGGAATAGAGCCGGTTGCCCTGTGCGGTCGGGTCGAAATCGTCGATTGCGATGCCGGTACGACTGTCGCTGCTGTCCGCAACGATGGTGCCCTCATGGTTCAGGATCCAGATATCCGACTGCAGATAGGCGGAAACCGCCTCGATCTGTGGGTATGCCGAGTCGAGATTGATGGTTTTGCCCTCGTAGGCTTTGCTACAACGATCGGCAATCATTGTCGCCTCGTCATACAGAACCTCCGATTCGCGTTCCACCAGATGGTGGTAGGTCATCTCAGATGAGATGGTCGCGATCGTGATGAATCCAAGCAGACCGAAGATGAGATAGCCGATCAGCAGTTTATAATAAAGAGAATGTGTGTAGTGGTTTGATTTCATGGTAAACCTCCGGTTACCTCTTCGCGCAACAGTTCAGTTCCTTTACTAACAGTTACCGTTTTACCTCAAATTTATATCCAATCCCCCAGACGGTCGTCAGCGCCCACTTGTCGTTGCCCTTGATTTTTTCACGGAGCCGCTTGATATGGACATCTACCGTCCGCGTGTCACCGATGTATTCATATCCCCAGATATGGTCGAGAAGCTGCTCCCTTGTGAATACCTGGTTTGGTGAGGACGCGAGGAAATAGAGCAGTTCCAGTTCCTTCGGCGGCAGCTCGATCGAGTGTCCGTTGTAAATGACGGAGTAGTTCGTCAGGTTGACGATGAGATCCGGATATTCGACAAAATTGCCATGCTGTTCGGTCACGGACGATGCAGGCATCTGCGCCGGCAGCTGGTAGCGCCGCAGAACGGCTTTGACTCTGGCAACCAGCTCTTTCGAATCGAATGGTTTGATCATGTAGTCATCGGCGCCCAGCTCCAGCCCCAGCACCTTATCAAAGATTTCGCCCTTGGCGGAGAGCATGATGATTGGCACCTGGGAGGTGCTTCGCAGTTCCCGGCAGACCTGATAGCCGTCGATGCCCGGAAGCATCAGATCAAGGAGAATCAGGTTGGGCTGAAATTCGGGAAATACCCGGAGAGCTTCTTCCCCGTCTCCGACAATTTTCGTTTCAAAACATTCTTTCGTCAGGTAAAGTGAGATTAGTTCAGCAATGTTGTAGTCGTCATCTACGATGAGAATGCGCTGCTTTTCAGCCATGTTGATTCCTCCTGTTTTTTTGGATATTTGTAACTGTTCAGTACCTTCACAGTTATGGATATTTCTTATTTAAATGTCACGATTGTAACGCCTGTATCGCCTTCGCCAAACTCGCCAAGCCGGTATTCCTTGACATAGCTTAATTTCTTCAAGTGGCGGTGTACGCCCGCTTTCAAAGCGCCGGTTCCACGACCATGTACGACGCGGACCTGCGGAAGATGCGCCAGGTAGGCATCATCCAGGTATTTGTCTAGTACCGGGATCGCCTCATCGACGGTCATGCCAATCAGGTTGACCTCCGGCGATACGCTGAAGGACTTGGACATCTTGATCTTGCTGCTTCCGCTTCCGGATCCGCGGGAACCGCCCGTATGCGTGCCGGAAAGTCCCGGTCCGGTGATGGATGCTTCCTCGACCATTTCCAGATCGCGGATATTGACGAGGGAGCGCAGAATTCCCATCTGTACATACAGATCGCCCTTGGCGTTCGGCAGGGAGCTGACGGTTCCCTTTAAATTCATCGAGAGAACGCGCACGGTATCGCCGAGACGCAGCTTTTTCGCGGAAACGGCTTTTTTCGGTGCGGCGGTTTTCTTAACTGCCAGTTTCTTGTCTACATCCTGGATCTTGCCGCGCAGCTTGGTCCGCTCAGCTTCCAGTTCTTTATTGACGCCGGAAGACTTGGCAAGCTTGTTGATGTTGCGGATCGTCTGATCGGCGGTGTCCTTCGCATCCTGAAGGATCTTCTGAGCTTCCTCGCGGGCTTTGGAAAGCATTTTTTCCTTCTGCTCGGAGAAACGTTCTTCCTTCTGCTGGAGGCGGTTCTTCAGCGTTTCAATCTCCTGTTTATAGGAGGCGATCTCTTCGCGCTCTTTTTCAATGGTCACGCGGCTGTTTTCCAGATTGGCAAGCAGATCCTCGAGGATTCGTCCTTCTGCTCCATCTGGTTTTTCGCCTCGTCGATGATATAATCCGGCAGCCCCAGCTTGCGGGAAATGGCAAATGCATTACTTTTTCCTGGAATACCGATGAGCAGGCGGTAGGTCGGGCGGAGAGTCTCGACGTTGAACTCGCAGCAGGCATTTTCAACGCCTGGCGCGGTCAGCGCAAAGACTTTTAATTCGCTGTAATGCGTGGTTGCGATCGTCCGGCAGGTCATGTTGTGCAGGAAATTTAAAACCGCAATCGCCAGCGCCGCGCCTCAGTCGGGTCGGTACCGGAACAGAGCTCATCGAAGAGACAGAGCGAATTGGCGTCCGCCTCGTTTAAAATCGAAACGATATTCGTCATATGGGCGGAGAATGTACTCAGATTCTGCTCAATGCTCTGCTCATCGCCAATGTCGGCAAATACATTGTCAAAAACAGCCAGCTCGGATCCCTCAAATGCCGGGATATGGAGTCCTGACTGCCCCATCAGGGTAAAGAGTCCGACGGTTTTTAAAGAAACGGTTTTACCACCCGTGTTTGGACCCGTCACAATCAGAAGGTCAAACGAATCGCCAACCCAGATGTTGATCGGAACGACCTGTTTCGGATTTAAGAGCGGATGGCGTCCGTCCTTGATATTGATATACCGTTTGTTGTTAAATTTCGGTTCCACGCAGTTATAGTGGCGGGAAAGAGCTGCCTTTGCGAAAATGAAATCGAGCTCTGCCAGAATCGAAAGATCCGAGAGGATCGCGTCGGTGTAAGGCATAAGCTGGCTGGAAAGAGCTGCCAGAACGAACTCAATTTCCCGTTTTTCCTGGATTTCCAGCTCGCGCAGTTCGTTGTTCAGCTTGACGATCGCGAGCGGCTCGATAAATACAGTCGAACCGGTCGAGGACTGGTCGTGCACCATGCCTGGAACCTGGGATTTATACTCAGCCTTGACCGGCAGGCAATAGCGCCCGTCGCGCATTGTGATGACGGCATCCTGTAAATAGGTCCGGCTGGAATTTAAAATAGAATTTAACTGGGTATGGACGCGTCCGCCCACGATCTTCATGGAGCGGCGCACTTTGGCAAGTCCCGGACTTGCGTCATCGCTGACCTCATCCTCGGATGGCAGACAGCGCTTGATCTCATTGTTGACCGGCGTCAGCGGATCCAGGGCGCGGAAGCGCTCATCAAGGGAATCATCTGGAAATTCTTCGGATTTCTCATGGCGTCCGTAGCTCTGCGCGCGGGCAGCGACTGTCAGCAGGGAGCTGACAGAGAGAAGCTCCGGGATCCCCAGGGAACTTCCGATTTCCAGACGTTTCATGGAACCACGCACATCCTTCACGCCGCCGAAGGAGAGACTTCCCTTCATGCGGACGCGCGTCAGGGCATCGGTCGTCTCCGTCTGGCTCTGCCGGATCGTCCCCAGATCACAGGACGGCTGCAGTTCCCGGCACATCTGTTTTCCCATCTCCGTGGAGGCGTACTCCGTGAGCTGGTCGATGATCTTTGTATATTCGAGAGTTTTTAATGCTTTTTCATTCATGTTGTGGTAATCCTCTTATTTAAATGGTGTTCACATGATACCGTGACCACTAAATTCGTGAAAGACCTCATTAAGTGGTCAGGTATAAGTTCTCACTAGACTCGAAAAGACCTCGTCAAGTGTTCACATTATATCACATTCCCCGCCGTCTAGCCAAGCATTCGCACTTTTTTCTTGCATAACCTTAAGAAGGAAAGTATAATTAGGATATGTTATGCAAAGGGGAAAGTGAAATGCCGGATTCAGAAGAACTTGAAAAAAAGGAAAAACGGGAATTCATGAGAGAAACGATAGTGAAGCCGCCGCTGACCAGAAAACAGATTGCGAAGCGGGTGGCTCTCTTTGTATGCGCGTCAGCCGCATTTGGAGGAGTCGCGGCGGTTTCGTTTGCGGCGGTAAAGCCGTTTGCGGATCGGTGTTTTCAGGAAAATGGGATGCAGGAGACATCCTCAGTCGAGTTTTCCAAGGACGATCCGGACTCTGTTTCGCCGTCGGACGGTGCAGATGCGGATATGACAGCGCAGCCGGAACAAATGGAGCAGGAGATTGATGAGGCGGTCAGCGAGGCGCTTTCCAGCTATCAGTTTTCCGTAGACAATTTCAATTCGATGACGTCGGTGTTGCGTGGAATCGGGGAACAGGGTGATAAGTCGATCGTGACGGTCAGCTCCGGCAAACAGGATACGGATATATTTGGAAATCCGGTGGAAAATACGGGTGATTATGCAGGTGCAGTCATCGCGGAGAGTGATGGAGAATTTCTGATCTTTACTTACGCCGATGCGGTGCGGGCGGCAGATTCGATCAATGTGAGATTTTCGGATGGAACGAAGATCGCTGGTACAGTGCGCCAGATTGACGAAGTGCTCGGAATGGCAGTTGTGGCGGTGCCGTCCGGCAATCTGCCGGAAGAAGAGCGGAAAAAGGTGCAGGTGCTTTCACTTGCCAATTCATATACGGTCAAGGCAGGCGATGTCCTCGTAGGTATCGGCGGTCCGTCCGGACAGGTGCATTCGCTTTCGTTCGGAACGGTATCCTACGTGGCGCGCAATGTGCAGATTACAGATGGACTGACGCGGATCCTGTATGCGGATATCAGCAGCAATTCGCAGACGGGTACCTTTTTGATCAATACAGCCGGAGAGATGGTCGGCTGGACATCGGAGTCCTGCCGCAGCGAGAGCTGTACGGATCGGACGGCGGCGTACACCATTTCCAGCTACAAGCCGATTCTGGAGCGGCTGACGAATGGCGCTTCGGCGGCATATCTGGGCATCCTGGGACAGGATGTGAGCCGTGCGATGCAGGGGAGCGGCATTCCGGCGGGCGTTTACGTGACGGAGGCAGTCTCCGGCAGCCCGGCATATGACGCTGGCATCCAGCCCGGCGATATTATTGTGAAATTTGGCACAAAGGAGATCGGAAGTTTCAAAGATCTCCAGGCGCAGATTGAAAATTCCGCGAGCGGCGTGTCTGTATCGGTAAATGTGATGCGGAAAGGGCGCGACGGCTACACGGAAATTCCATTTTTGGTATCTCTGCGCGCCAGATAGAAATTCAGGAGGATATAGGCAGAATGAGATATATTGAACAGTTCCGGGAAGGAATGAGAGTCTCGGACGTATATTTATGTAAGACGAAACAGCACGCGGTGACGAAAAACGGAAAAGAGTACGCTTCCGTGCTGCTTCAGGATAAAACAGGCACGGTAGACTGCAAAATCTGGGATTTAAGTTCCCCGGGCATCAATGATTTTGAGCCGTTGCAGTACGTCTATGTGGACGGCGATGTGACGGTTTTCCAGGGTTCCAACCAGTTAAATATCAAGCGCATACGCAAGGCGGACGAGGGCGAGTATCAGGAAAGCGATTACCTTCCGGTCAGCTCAAAGGATATCAAGATAATGTATCAGGAGCTGACGGCTCTGGTGCAGTCTTTCCAGAATCCGTACCTGAAAAAGCTGGCATCCAGCTATTTCCTGGAAGATAAGGCATTTGTGAAGAAATTCTGCTTCCATTCGGCGGCGAAGAGTGTGCATCATGGTTTTGTGGGCGGACTTTTGGAACATACGTTAAGTGTTATGAAACTCTGTGATTTCTACACGAAGTCATATCCGGCGCTGAATCGCGATCTGCTTCTGACGGCGGCGCTGTTCCACGACATCGGAAAAGTGCAGGAATTATCCGCATTTCCGGAAAATGATTATACGGACGACGGTCAGCTCTTAGGTCATATCGTGATCGGCACGATGATGGTTGCAGACCGTATTAAGGAGATTCCGGGATTCCCGGCAAAGACAGCGGCGGAGTTAAAGCACTGCATCCTTGCGCACCACGGCGAATTAGAGTACGGTTCCCCGAAGAAACCGGCGCTTCTGGAGGCGCTGGCATTGAATTTCGCGGACAATACCGATGCGAAGATGGAGACGATGCTGGAAGTCTTAAAGAGCGGCGGGGAGAATCCGGGCTGGCTCGGATATAACCGTTTCCTGGAGACGAATGTGAGAAAGACGACGCCGACGGAATAATAATAAGATAACAGACATCTAAAATGAGTCTAAATGTATATAAGAAAAAGAAAACAGCGCTGCACAAGCAGATGCTGCCTTGCAGAAGCGGGGGAACGAAAAAATAGGAATCAGGACTCACCACCTAAAGAGGTGGGAGTCTTCTCGTTTCATAGGAAATTGCGTTCTATGAAACAAAAAACGCTCCGCGGGATGCGCACTCGCGCGAAGAAGAAACATGTCGCAAGCGACCGCGCTCGGCACGAGAATGTGCCAAGGCACATTCTTTTTTAACTGAGATAAATAAGAAAAATGGAGAAGGATACCAGGAAGGTACAGCGGTTCAGCAGGGACCGCACTTTTCTGATATCCTTTTGTTTCATAAAGAAAAATATAGGGGTACAACAGAAAATATGAAAAAACGAGAAAATACAGGCAAAATCATTGGAAAGGTGTTCGGAGAAGCCAGGGCACTTGGCGTCACTGCCTTAGCGGCGGCAGTCATGCTTTCCGGATGCGGAAACGCTGGAAATCAGGCGCAGAAAGGCGGTTCCGGCGCAGAACAGACGGAAAATGTTGAAAACGGCGAAAATGCAGCGGAAAATACCCAAACAAGCGTTATTATCGCGATGCCGCCGACTTCAGAGCCGAAGGCGGGCTTTGATCCGACATATGGCTGGGGCGCGGGCGAGCATATGCATGAACCGCTGATCCAGAGCACCCTGACGGTGACAGAAGCAGATTTGAGTATCGGGTATGATCTGGCGACGGATGTGGAGACCTCCGAGGATGGAATGACATGGACGGTGACGATCCGCGATGATGCGAAATTCACGGATGGCGAGGCGCTGACCGCGGAGGATGTGGCATTTACTTATAACACATTGAAAGAGACGAGTTCCGTCAACGATTTTTCAATGCTGAAACAGGCGGAGGCGATCGATGATGTGACGGTTGTGTTTGAGATGGAACGCCCGTTTGCTATCTGGTCATACACGATGGCGGTGACGGGAATTGTGCCGGAGCATGCATATGGAACGGATTACGGCACACATCCGATCGGTTCCGGGCGATATATCCTGAAACAGTGGGACAAGGGGCAGCAGGTGATTCTGGAAGCCAACCCGGATTATTATGGGGATGCGCCGAAGATGCGGCAGGTCACGATTCTCTTTATGGAAGAGGATGCGGCATTTGCGGCGGTGCGCGCCGGGCAGGTGGATGTGGCGTACACGGCGGCGTCCTATGCAGACCAGTCGGTTCCAGAATTCAGTCTTTTGGATTGTGAGACGGTGGACAACCGTGGATTTAACCTCCCGGCAGTGCCGGAGACGGTACGGGGGGATGGCGTAAAAATCGGCAATGATTTTACCGCGGATGTGCAGGTGCGCCGGGCGATCAACCTGGCGATTGACCGGCAGGAAATGATCGATCATGTGTTAAATGGTTATGGCAGCCCGGCATATAGTGTCTGTGACAAGATGCCGTGGTACAACGATGAAATGGAGAAAATTTCCTATGATGTGGAGAAGGCGGAAGAGATGCTGGATGCGGCGGGATGGAAGAAAAATGCCGACGGCATCCGCGAAAAGGGTGGAGTGAAAGCCATTCTGGAATTTCTCTATCCGACCGGGGATTCGGTGCGTCAGGCGCTGGCAGCCGATACGGCGCAGCAGTTAAAAGAGATTGGAATTGACACATCGATCCGCGGCACCGGCTGGGATACTGCGTATGACGAGGCACAGTCGCAGCCGCTTCTCTGGGGCTGGGGCGCGCACACGCCGATGGAATTTTATAATATTTACCATACAAAGGCAGATACGGGGCTGGCAGAATATTCGCCGTATGCGAATGAGACCGTGGACGCTTATATGGATGAGGCCCTGGCAGCACCGGATCTGGAAAGTTCGTATGAATTGTGGAAAAAGGCGCAGTGGGACGGCGAGACGGGCGTTTCAGCCGAGGGTGATCTTCCGTGGATCTGGCTGGTGAATGTCGATCATCTGTACTGGGTGAGAGACGGGCTTCATGTCGCAGAGCAGAAGGTGCATCCGCACGGTCACGGCTGGTCCATCGTCAACAATGTCGATCGGTGGTACTATGAGTAGGATGAAATGGTTTGGGCGCAGTCTGCTGCACCTGATTCTGCTGCTTTTGGCAGTCAGTCTGGTATCGTTTCTGCTGGTGTCGATGTCTCCGGTCGATCCGCTGCAGACGAATGTCGGGCAGACGGCGCTCGGCTCGATGGCGCCGGAGCAGATCGAGAAGCTGCAGGCGTACTGGGGCGTTGGTGTGCCGGTCTGGAAGCGCTTCTTTAACTGGATTTCGGGCATCTGTCATGGTGATTTTGGCATTTCCCTTCTGTATCGCAGACCGGTGCTGGAGGTGATCGCGGAAAAGGCGTCTGCGTCAGTGTGGCTCCTTCTGTCTGCGTGGCTGTTTTCGGGAATCGTGGGGATATTTTTAGGAATTGCAGCGGCGGCAAAACGGGGCAAGTGGGCGGATCGCCTGATTACGGGCTATTGCATCGTGATCGCGGGAACGCCGTCCTTCTGGCTGGCGCTGGTGCTGCTGCTTCTCTTTACAGTGCAGCTTCCCGTCTTCCCAATCGGGTTCAGTGTCCCGGTGGGAATGGCGGCGGACGAGGTCAGCCTGGCGGATCGCCTGTATCACGCATTTCTGCCGGCGTGTACGCTGGGACTGACAGGGATTTCTTCGATTGCGATGCACACGCGCGAAAAAGTGATTGAGATTCTGGAAAGTGATTACGTACTCTATGCGCGGGCGCGGGGCGAGAGCGGCTGGCGGCTGATTTTTCGGCATGGACTCCGCAACCTGCTTCTCCCGGTAATTACGCTCCAATTTGGCTCGATCAGCGAGATTTTCGGCGGTTCGGTGCTGGTGGAACAGGTCTTTTCCTATCCGGGACTCGGACAGGCGGCGGTCACGGCGGGGCTGGGAAGCGATATCCCGCTTCTGATGGGAATTACACTCATCAGTGCCGTGCTTGTATTTGCAGGAAATGCAGCGGCGGATGGGCTGTACCGGCTGGTCGATCCGAGACTTAGGAAAGGAGGCAGGGCATGAGAAAGAAAACACTCTGGCTGCTGGGAATTTCCCTCCTTTTCCTGATTCTGGTGACAGTGCTTGGAATCGTCTGGGAGGATGCCGCACAGCAGGTCGATTTTGCGAGAAAAAACCTGCCTCCGGGAACCGGCGGGCTGTTTGGAACCGACTGGATGGGGCGGAATATGCTGAAACGGACGGTTGCAGGGCTTTCTTTAAGCATCCGGCTGGGGCTTCTGACCGCGGCGATCAGCGCCGCGGTGGCATTGGCGCTTGCATTGCTGGCGTCGCTTGGCGGGGGACTGATGGATTCATTGGTATGCGGGCTGATTAATCTGGTAATGGGAATCCCGCACATGCTTCTCCTGATCCTGATTTCCTACAGTCTGGGAAAGGGATTCCGGGGTGTAGCAGCCGGGATTGCCCTGACGCACTGGGCGTCGCTGGCGAGGCTTTTGCGGGCGGAAATCTTACAGATCCGGGAAAGTCCGTATGTGCAGATCTCCGAAAAACTGGGGAAAAAGCCCTGGTGGATTGCCTGGAACCACATCGTCCCGCAGGTATCAAGGCAATTTGTGACCGGGTTAATTCTTCTCTTTCCCCATGCGATTCTGCATGAGGCGGGCGTGACCTTTCTGGGCTTCGGTCTTTCCTCCGAGCAACCAGCGATCGGTGTTATTTTATCCGAGAGTATGTCGTACCTGATTACCGGAAAATGGTGGCTGGCGCTCTTTCCGGGCGCGGCACTGGTGCTGGTAACGCTGGGATTTCAGGCGATCGGGCAGAGCCTGGGGCGGCTGATGGATCCGGGGAGCGCGCATGAGTAGAGGATGCTGGGAATGAGGCAGAAAAACATATATTTTGATAAAATGATGCGATTAAGACAAAAACAATCAAAAACGATGCGGCTATCAGATTTGGAACAGACAGACGTTCTCAAGGAACGGAGATTGCGTGAAAATCGTGATTCCATGGAAATGCCGATATTGAAAATTCAAAATCTAAACTTATATTTTACGCAGTACGCGCGTGGGCTTAGACGGCGCGAACTCCATCCGCTCCGCGACCTTTCCTGCAAACTTTTTAGTGGGGAGCTGACGGCGGTGGTCGGGGCGAGTGGTTCGGGAAAAAGCCTGCTGGCGCACGCGATTCTGGGGATCTTGCCGTACAACTGCCGGATGGAAGGAAAAATTTCCTATCAGGGAGAGGTTCTGGATGAGACGCGGCTTGCCGGGCTGCGGGGCAATGGGATTTCCCTGATTCCGCAGGGGGTTTCCTACCTCGATCCGTTGATGCGGGTCGGGGATCAGATCTGCGGCGGCAGAAAAGATGAAGCGACGCGGGCAAAATGCCGCCAGCTTTTGAAGCGGT
This sequence comes from Clostridium sp. AF50-3, assembly GCF_003477445.1. Taxonomy (NCBI): domain Bacteria; kingdom Bacillati; phylum Bacillota; class Clostridia; order Eubacteriales; family Clostridiaceae; genus Clostridium; species Clostridium sp. AF50-3. The sequence goes on from NZ_QUDH01000009.1 coordinate 115,066, forward strand.
ACGGGCTGGATGAATCAGTGGAAAAATGTTATCCATTTGAGCTGTCGGGCGGCATGGCGCGGCGCGTCCTGATGGCAGCGGCACTGATGCAGGAGCCGAGGCTGATTGTGGCGGATGAACCGACACCGGGGCTGGAGGCGATGACCGCGCGCCATGTAATCCGTCATTTAAAAGAGATGGCACAGGACGGGGCAGCGGTGCTTCTGATTACTCATGATCTGGAACTGGCGATTGAGATGGCGGACCGGATTCTGGTGTTTTATGACGGGACGATTCTGGAGGAAGTAAAGCCGGAGAACTTCCGGGAGGGACGGAATCTGAAAGAGCCATACACGCAGGCGCTCTACCGGGCACTGCCGGAACATGAATTTTTTGGAGGAGAATGAGATGTCACTAAAGACGGAAAACCTATCTTTTTCGTATGAAAATGGCGGGCGCCACGTGCTGACGCGTATTTCCCTGAAAATTGAGCCAGGAGAGCGCGTGGGTCTGGTGGCGCCGAGCGGATATGGAAAAACGACGCTGTGCCGCCTGCTGGCGGGATATGAGAGACCGGAGGCGGGAACGGTAGAGATTGACAGCATACCGATTGAGAATATCCGGGGCTGTATGCCGGTGCAGTTAATCTGGCAGCACCCGGAGCAGGCGCTCAACCCGCGCTGGCGGATGCGCCAGGTTCTCAGTGAGGGCGGTCAGGTGGATGAGGAGAGTCGGGGACGGCTTGGCATCCGGGAAGAATGGCTGGATCGTTTTCCATCGGAGCTTTCCGGCGGCGAACTGCAGCGGTTCTGTATTGCCAGAGCGCTGGCGGCAAATCCGCGGTATTTGCTGGCGGATGAGATCACCGCGATGTTTGACGCAGTGACCCAGAGCCAGATCTGGCAGGCGCTTTTGCATGAGGCAAAGGAGCGGGAGCTGGGAATGGTGATTGTGAGCCATTCCGAATCCCTTTTGAAGCGGATTTGCACGCGGCGGATTGATTTAAAGGCATTGCAGGAAAAGATGGCAGCAGTTTAGCCGGTTCACATATTGACAGAGAAAATCGGGATTTGACAAGGAGAAATGAGGAAGAAATGGATGTTCGGAAGCTGTTGGAAGAGGTAAAACGGGGGGATACAAGTATTGAGGAAGCGGAGAATGCGTTCAAGAATCTTCCTTACGAAGATTTAGGGTATGCGAAGCTGGATCTGCACCGGAAATTGCGTTCGGGATTCCCAGAGACGGTGTTCTGCCAAGGAAAGCCGGATGCCTATCTGGCGGATATTTTCGAGACGCTGTACCGGGAAAATGGGGAAGTACTCGGAACGCGGGCGACGCCGGAGCAGTGGAATCTAGTGCGGGCGCGCATCCCGGAGATAGAATACGATCCGGTTTCAAAAATTTTGCAGGCGAGAAAATCATCGGAGACACCGCGGAAGCTGGAAGGGCTGGTGGCAGTCTGCACAGGCGGAACCGCGGATATCCCGGTTGCGGAGGAAGCTGCCAAAACGGCAGAATTTTTCGGCTGCCGCGTGGAGCGCTACTATGATATAGGGGTGGCGGGGATCCACCGCCTTTTATCCAAACGCGAGGCGATTGCGCGGGCAAACTGCGTGATTGCGGTGGCGGGAATGGAAGGCGCGCTTGGCACAGTTGTTGCCGGGCTGGTGGAAAATCCGGTCATTGCGGTTCCGACCTCGGTCGGTTATGGTGCAAGTTTTCATGGACTGTCGGCATTGATCACGATGATCAATTCTTGTGCGAATGGTATTTCGGTTGTAAATATCGATAACGGTTACGGCGCAGCTATCTGGCGGCGCAGATCAACCGCCTGGCGGTGCGGGAGCCGAAGAAGACGGCAGAGTGATAGTGGTTTGTGATAATTGCATAAAAGCGAAAAACGGAAATGTATCAATAAAATGAGAAAAGTAGAGGGAGAAGTAAAAATGGATGAGAAAATCTTATATCTGGATTGTGCGTCTGGAATCAGTGGAGATATGACGGTTGGCGCACTGTTGGATCTTGGAGCAAGCCGGGAAAAACTGGTACGGGCACTGGACAGTCTGGGCGTATCCGGGTATCATCTGCATTTTGGGCGGACGAAGAAATGTGGAATCGATGCGTATGATTTCGATGTACATTTAGAGGAAGAAGAGCATCATCATGACCACGAACATAGCCATGATGAGCACAACCATAGCCATGATGAGCATGACCATGAGCATCATCACGATCATGAACACACTCACGACCATGAGCATCATCACGATCATGAACACACCCACGAACATGAGTACAGCCATGATTACGCTCACACCCACGATCATATGCATCCTCACGTCCACCGCAACATCCATGACATTTTCGAGATCATCGATCGTCTGGATGCATCTGACCGTGTTAAAAACCTGGCGCGCCGGATGTTTGAGATTGTGGCGGGGGCAGAGTCGAAAGCACACGGAATCCCGGTCAGCGAGGTTCATTTCCATGAAGTCGGTGCAATTGACTCGATTGTGGATGTTATCAGTGCGGCATTCTGCCTGGAGGATCTGGGAATCCACCGCGTGGTGGTATCGCCGCTTTCCGAAGGTCATGGATTTGCGCGCTGCCAGCACGGTTTAATGCCGGTTCCGGTTCCGGCGACGGCAAATATCGCAGCGGCACAGGGCTTGGAACTGACGCTTCGGGATGTCGAAGGAGAGATGGTAACGCCGACCGGCGCGGCGATCGCGGCGGCATTCCGGACAGAAGCGGCGCTTCCGAAGAAGTACCAGATCGAAAAGATCGGTATCGGCGCCGGAAATAAGGATTTCGCGCACGCGAATATCCTGCGGGCGATGCTTCTGACGGATAAAACGGTGGAAGTAGAAACCGGAAAAGACGGTCACGACGAGAGCTCCATGTGGGTCATGGAGGCAAACCTGGACGACTGCACCGGCGAGGCTCTGGGATATGCGATGGAGGTGCTTCTGGAAGCGGGCGCCAGAGATGTGTGGTACACACCGGCATATATGAAGAAAAACCGTCCGGCGTATGTGCTTCATGTACTGACAACGGCAGAAAAACGGGAAGAATTAGAACAGCTTGTCTTCTCCTGTACGACTACGATCGGTGTGCGCCGTTATCCAGTAGAGAGGACGATATTGCCACGGGAAGTAAAGGAGATCCAGACCCGTTACGGGGCAGCAAAGGTAAAAATCTGCAAGCGCGGCGGCATGGATACGTGCTATCCGGAGTATGAGAGCGTGCGCGCGATCTGCCGGGAGACAGGGAAGCGCTTCATGGAAGTATTCCACGGAGTAATGGAAGACGGAAGTATTAGTTTACAGTAGGCACTTTTGAGATTGAAAAACGGCACAGTGCATTCTCGTTAGATAATTAAGAGGAGAATCAAGAACCATGGAAAATAAACCAATGATATCAGAGACAGAAAAAAGAGAAGCTTTAAAACAGTTCATGGCAGAAAAAGCGAAAGCACCGGTCTGTGTCGCCTTTTCGGGCGGTGTGGACAGCAGCCTGATTCTCAAGCTGGCGTGTGATACGGCGAAGAAGACGGGAATGCCGGTTTATGCCGTGACATTTCACACCATGCTGCACCCAGCCTGTGATCTGGAGATCGCGGAGCGGGTGGCAAAGGAGCTGGGCGCGATCCATAAAATTATCCAGGTCAATGAGATGGAGCTGGAAGCCATCCGGACGAATCCGGTCAACCGCTGTTATATCTGCAAACACCACCTGTTCGCGACACTTCTGGATTTTGCAAAAGAAGAGGGGATTCCGTGCGTGATGGACGGAACCAATGAGAGCGACCTGCATGTGTACCGCCCGGGTATCCAGGCACTCCGTGAGCTGGGTGTCGTCAGTCCACTTGCACAGTGCGGACTGGAGAAAAAGGATGTCAAGGCATTTGCGGCTGACTTAGGAATTTCCGTTGCATCCCGTCCGTCCATGCCATGTATGGCGACCCGCCTTCCATATGGAACTTCCTTTGACATGGAAGTTTTGAAGCGGATTGAGAAAGGCGAAGATTATCTTCGAAGCGTGTTTGGCGGAAATGTGCGCCTGCGCCTGCATGGCGATATTGTCCGGATCGAGGTGGATGCGGATAAATTTGAAAAAGCGATTGCCGAGCGGGAGACGATCTGCAGGACATTAAAAGAAATGGGATTTCTGTACATTACACTCGATCTGGAAGGTTTCCGGTCGGGAAGTATGGATATAGTGGAGAAATTCAACGCGCTGGTCGGGAAATGAATGTAAAGGAGATGGAAATCCCATGCAAGAAGAATGTATTGTCTGTAAAGCACCTCTTATTTATCTGGAACAGGATGAATGGATGGAGTGCGAATTATGTCATAAAAAAGAATTGAGCAAGACCAGATGCCAGAACGGGCATTATGTTTGTAATGATTGTCATACGAAGGGACTGGACACCATTCTTTCCCTGTGTATAGACGAAACATCCAGAAATCCGATCGAGATTGTCCGGAAGATGATGGATGCATCGTTTTGCCATATGCATGGACCGGAGCATCATGTCATGGTGGGAGCGGCGCTGCTTACTGCATATAAAAATGCGGGAGGTGCTATTAATCTGCGGGAATCTGTGATGGAAATGCTGAACCGTGGGAAAGCCGTTCCAGGAGGAACCTGCGGATTCTGGGGTGCCTGCGGAGCGGGAATCAGCGCAGGTATGTTTGTATCTATCTTGTCTGGGGCGACGCCACTGACGGAGGAATCCTGGGGACTTTCGAATCAGATGACATCAAAAGCACTGGAAGCGATTTCGCGCACCGGCGGTCCGAGGTGTTGTAAAAGAGATTCTTATCTGGCGATTCTGGCGGCGGTTGATTTTGTAAAAACGCATTTTGGAATCGAAATGGAATGCACAGAAGTCCAGTGTACGCATTGTGCTCAGAACAATCAGTGTATTGGCAAGCGCTGTCCATTTTGGCGATTTGATGATAGTATTTGACTATAAATGGATAAACGGAGATAATAAAGTTGCGATATAATTAGATTGTGCGAGATGGGATTGCAGTTTGCATAATGTGTGAACTGTGATGAGAGAGCAATTTCTCGTGTAATAGGAAATTTCCTGGAATTCCCTATTACACAAAAGGCACATCCTTTTTTATGTGGAAAAATCGGAATTGACCGAGCTCTTTGAGCGAGGGATACTTCTTGTCCGAAGGGCAAGAAGGTGGGCGTAAAAAAGATTAGAACAATCGGGATTTATCAGAAAATGAGGAATAGTTGAAAATGGAGGCGCTATAATAACATGAAGATTGAAGGGAACCAGAAAGAACTGGATGCAATGGTAGAATTTCATAAGGGAAACCGTGTCGAGGGGTTGAGACTGCAAGAAGAATTTGCAGCGGAATTTCGTAAGGAGTATAAAGACAAAGATCACTGTCCTTGCCTGAAAGCCTGTCGTTATCACGGAAACTGTAAGGAATGTGTAGCAATCCACAGAGCGCATCAGGAACATGTTCCTAATTGTATGCGACCATTGATTAATAAAAAATTGAAATTGATGTCAGAATTAACAGAGCATACCTTGGCAAATGAAATAGAAGCTCCACATGAGATTTTAAGAAAATAGGCAAGTCAAATTCAAGTTTGAAAAATTGAGAAATCGTAAAATTGAAGAAAAAGAATGCACAGTTCTTAGCATATCGGGAACTGTGCATTTCTGTAAATAAATACTTTTAATTAGCCGATTACGGCATCCTCTGCTGTAAAATGTTCCAGAGAATTTTCTTTTACCTGAATGCAGATATAAGTAATTCCAGAAATATCGGATGCAAAAAACTGACGCTTTGCAGTAGGTGCGATTTTTAGCCAGTCTCCAGTTGAAAGACTGATTTCTTCTCCATCAATTATGGCTTTGCCGTTACCTGAAAGAATTCCATAGATTTCTTCATTTTCTTTATGAGAATGAACAAATGGGACATTTGCTCCTGCAGGTAGTTCGTTTAAACTGATTTCTGCACCTGTTAAAGACAACTTTTCATGCAGCTCAATTCGGTTTTCCTTTCCAATAGTTGTTTTTGTGTAATTTGCCATAATAACCTCCATAGTTAATTTGTAGTTTCTGGTTGCTTGGTATTAGTATAGTGTGAGACACATACAAAAACAAGTACGCACCTTTTTGTAACTGTACACTCAAAAATGAATGTGTTACAATAGACTCGGAGGTGAGAATTATGCGAGCAAAAGAAGAATTACCGGAATGCCCAGTTGCAACAGCAGTATCTCTTATCGGAGGAAAATGGAAACTGCTGATTTTGCGTAACTTAAAAGAGCGTCCATGGAGATTCAATGAGCTACAACGAAGTATAGATGGTATTTCACAAAAGGTTTTGACAGATAGTTTAAGACAAATGATGAGTGATGGGCTGGCATATCGCCACGATTACCATGAGCAGCCACCGAGAGTTGAATACGGCTTAACGGAACTCGGAACAAAAATGCTTCCAATTGTTAATTCACTTGCTGACTTTGGTAACTACTATAAATCAATTATTGAACAGAATTAAGGACGTTAGTATTTGAAAAAGCTTGAACAATTCCAGTTTGAAGAATTGAAAAAAACGGAATTTACCTATTAAGACATATAAACTCTTGACAATAAAACTCCTATATAGTATGTTTTTAATAAACTACTATATAGGAGCTTTTGCATGAAAACAAATGGCGGATTTCTTGTCACCAAAATAAAACAGCTTGGTGACCGGATTTTTGAGAAGATTCTCAGCGAAAAAAATATCGATGCGTTTAATGGAGCCCAGGGACGTATTCTTTATGTGCTGTGGCAGGAGGATGGTATCTCAATCAGGTCACTCTCGATTAAATGCGGATTAGCGATAACATCTCTTACTACGATGCTGGAAAGAATGGAAAATCAAGGGCTGATAAGCCGTGTTCAGTCTGAAACGGACAAAAGGAAAACACTCCTGTTTCTGACTGAGAAAGCACATGCCTTAAAGGGCGAGTACGATTCTGTATCTGATGAGATGGGCAGTATTTACTACAAAGGTTTTTCAGAGGAAGAAATTACCCGGTTTGAGGAATGCCTCGACCGCATCAGAAAGAATCTTGAGGAGTGGCAGAAGTCATGAGTATTTGTATCAAAGATCAGATTCAGAACATGAATATCGTCATCGGCTGCACAGTGGGGTGTACATATTGCTATGCCCGCAACAACGTGAAACGCTGGCATATGATTGATGACTTCGCTGACCCTGAATTCTTTCCGAGTAAGCTCAAGATGATGGAAAAGAAACGTCCGCAGAACTTTCTTCTTACCGGGATGAGCGATCTCTCCGGATGGAAGCCGGAATGGAGAGACGAGGTATTTGCAAAGATCCGTGAAAATCCACAGCATCAGTTCCTGTTCCTTACCAAGCGACCTGATTTGCTGGATTTTGATACCGATCTGGAAAACGCATGGTTTGGCGTTACGGTGACGAGGAAAGCAGAACTGTGGCGTATCGACGCCCTTCGGAAAAACGTCAGAGCAAAACATTACCATGTTACCTTTGAGCCGTTATTCGACGATCCCGGCACAGTTGACCTTTTCGGAATCAATTGGATCGTTGTCGGCACTATGACCGGGGCTCAGAGCAGGAAGATTCATACGGAGCCGGAATGGGCATGGTCTCTGGCGGACCAGGCACATAAGCTCGGCATTCCGGTGTTTATGAAGGAAGACCTTGTCCCTATCATAGGGGATGAAAATATGATTCAGGAAATGCCGGAAGAATTTAATAAAGTGTTAGAGGTACAGAAATCATGGAAGAAGTAATAAATGGAATCCTCATTCGTGAGGTGGAAACAAAGAACATCATGACTAAGTCTAGTCTGCCGGTAGGCGGTTACTCGGTCAATCCCTATGTGGCTGTACACATGCCTGCAAGTATTGCTATGCTTCTTTTATGAAGCGCTTTACCGGGCACAAGGAGGAATGGGGCACTTTCCTTGATGTGAAGCATTGGCCGGAAATTAAAAATCCGAAGAAATATGCCGGGCAGCGTGTGGTCATCGGTTCTGTGACGGATGGCTACAATCCACAGGAGGAGCAATTCGGGAATACCAGAAAACTTCTGGAGCAGTTAATCGGCAGTGACGCAGATATTCTGATCTGCACAAAGTCGGATCTTGTGGTACGGGATATTGATCTGCTGAAGAAGCTTGGACGTGTAACCGTTTCATGGTCGATCAACACACTAGATGAAAATTTCAAGAACGATATGGACTCTGCTTCGAGCATTGAGCGCCGTATCTCTGCTATGAAGCAGGTATATGAAGCCGGTATCCGTACAGTCTGTTTCGTATCCCCGGTATTCCCCGGTATCACGGATTTTGAAGCAATCTTTGAGCGGGTAAAGGATCAGTGCGATCTGTTCTGGCTCGAAAATCTCAATCTTCGAGGCGGTTTCAAAAAGACAATTATGGATTATATCGCCGGAAAATATCCTGATCTTGTACCACTTTACGACGAGATCTATAACAAGCATAACCGCAGCTACTTTGAAGCACTTGAAGTAAAAGCTGAGAAAATGGCTAAGAAGTATGATTGTGCCTTTGTGGATAATGAAATGCCTTATGGAAGAGTCCCGCAGGGACATCCGGTGATCGTAGATTATTTCTATCATGAGGAAATCCGTGGGACAGAGAATACCGGAAAAAGAAATCACTAACTTCCAGCTTGGTTATAAGATCGGATTTATCAATGATGCTGAGATATGGTTACTCATGTTAAAAAAACGCAATACCTCTGTTATATATAATGAGGATGAAATAGACGAGTTGATTCTGCTGATACGCGATAGCTTTATTCTGGCTTTTACGGTTCTTAAAGATACACTTGTGAAGAAGCTGGAGGAAGCAGAAAGCGATTGGATGTAAAAAAGCAGTCGATAACCCTGGGAGGAGTCCGCGGTGAAGGATAAAACAGTATATACATGTACATATAAATCAAAGTTAGGCGATATTCTGCTGGCGGCAGACGCGATCGGACTCACGGGTCTGTGGTTTGAGGGGCAGAAGTATTTTGCAAATACACTTCCAGACGGAGCTATTTCACAGGAATCCCCGATTTTAACCGAGGCAAAGAGATGGCTGGATATTTATTTTTCTGGCAAAGAACCGGACTTTATTCCGCCGCTGCATCCGACTGGCTCCGCATTTCGACAGGCGGTGTGGCAGATTTTATTGCAAATTCCGTATGGACAGACGACTACCTATGGGGAGATTGCAAAAAAGCTGGCGAAGATGCAAAATGCGTCCCATATGTCCGCGCAGGCGGTAGGCGGTGCAGTGGGGCATAATGAGGTCTCCATCATCATTCCATGTCACCGCGTAGTAGGAACGAATGGAAGCCTGACCGGGTATGCGGGTGGAATTGATAAGAAAGTGGAACTGCTTACGCTGGAACATACCGATATGAGTCGTTTTTTTGCGCCGAAGAAAGGAACGGCGCTTTAGTCATTTAGGTGTAATTTTTAATGTGATATCAATTTTTATTGACGTTACTGTTTCTGTGGAAACAAGCATACCATCGGCTTGTTTCCACAGAAACAAATTTGATAATAACGATATAGGATATTTTCATCAGAATATTTTTCTTATTTCAAAGATTACGAAGTTTCACAGGCAGGCGGGGATGTTATTTACTGAAATCCAGATGGAATACAAATGCCAGGACCGCTCCTGGAAGACGATGATTGTGCGTGCCTATTAGTTAAAAAACCATGGAAATCACTATTCGTACATTGTAACATATCGGTTTGATATCGCGGAGCGAGTAAAGATTGACAATTTCAAAATCCTGTCGTATACTTCTTTCAGTCCCAAATGGGATTGAATGGGGAAGGTTATGGAATATAAAATACAAAAACTTTACGATCAGGTCAACCAGGCGATCATCCGCTGCCGTGGTATATACTCGATGTGGGCAAAGAATAACAATGTGAGCTATAACCGGATGCTGGTGCTTTACACCATCCGCGAATTCGGATTCTGTACGCAAAAGCAGATCTGTGATTCATATCTGCTTCCGCGGCAGACGGTGAACCATGTGATTTCAGAGATGAAAAAAGACGGGATTCTTGTAGCGGATCCGGAAAAGAGCACCGGGAAGGAAAAGGCGCTTGTTTTGACGCCGGAGGGCGAACGGTATTCGGAAAAATTATTATATTCGTTAAGCCGGATGGAAGAACGGGCGGCGAAACGTCTGGGAGAGGACAAGATCCGCAGAATGACGGAACTGTTTATGGAGTATGACCAGATTCTGGAAGAGGCACTGGAGGAGACGGACGATGAAGAGTAAGGCGGGAACGGATACAGAATTTTTCCGGACGGAGAAAATTCCGAAGATATTGCTGCAAATCGCACCTCCGGTTATGCTGGCGCAGCTGATTCAGGCGATGTATAACATTGTAGACAGTTTTTTTGTGGGAAAATATTCCGAACCGGCGCTGACGGCGCTTTCGGTCATTTATCCGTTGCAGCTCATCATCATTGCGCTGGCGGTGGGAACCGGTGTGGGCGTGAATACCTACATGGCGCGCCTGTATGCACAGAAAATGCCGGGACAGGCGGAAGAAACAGCGGGAACAGGCACGCTTCTGGCGCTTGGAACCTGGTTTATATTTGCCATTTTCTCGATCTTCTGTATGCGTCCGTATGTCCTGACAAGTGCGAATACCCCGGAAGCGATCGAGAGTGCTGTTATCTACGGACAGATCGTCTGTATCGGCAGCATCGGGGCATTTCTGGAAGGAAACTGGACGAAGGTCCATCAGTCGCGGGGCAATATGCACCGTCCGATGGTCGCCCAGACCGTGGGGGCGCTGACGAATATCGTGCTTGACCCGATCCTGATTTTCGGACTCGGTCCGGTGCCGGAGCTGGGAGTCGCGGGTGCTGCCTATGCGACTGTCTGCGGACAGGTGGCAGCTGCGGTCATCACATCGTTTGGCGGGGTTGGCAGATTGCCAGAGCGCACAAAAATGCCGCTCTATATCAAGCAGATCTACTGGTTTGGCTACGCGTCGATTATTATGCAGGCATTATTTACAGTTTATATCGTGATCTTAAATGCGATCCTTGCCGGATTTTCAGATTCGGCAGTGACGGTGCTGGGGCTTTATTATAAAATGCAGACGTTTTTCTTTATCCCGCTGATGGGCTTGCAGACGTGTATCGTTCCGGTGCTCAGCTTTAACTATGCAACGAAGAGCTATGCGAGATGCCGGGAAATTATGCGGGACAGCTATGGATTTTCCTGTGTGTTTATGCTGGTCGGTGTGATCTGCTTTGTTTTCTTTCCGGTGCAGCTGCTCCGGTTTTTTTCAAAGAGCAGCGAGGTCATCGCGATCGGAAAAAATGCATTCCCTATCATCGGGGCAAGTTTTATTCCGGCGGTATTTTCACTGATGACCCCGGTCTTCTTCCAGGCGATCGGAAATGGAAAGATCAGCCTCTTTTTGTCCGTGATGCGCCAGATCTGCTGCCTGATTCCGATTTTCTGGCTGTTGTCGCTGATTGACCTGCGCTTTACCTGGTTTGCATTTCCGATCTCGGAAGTGCTGGTCGGTGTCACGGGAATCGTGCTTTATTACAAGGAAATCAAAAGAGACTTTGATAAAGGAGCAGCATGAGAAAGCACGTAAAAACATAGAAAATAGTTTCGTAGAAAATTTTTAAACGCTTTTAATGAATTGAAAAGGAACCGCCTGGGTCAGTCTATCAACTGGCATCAGGACGGTTCCTTTTTTGAAAGGAGAATGAATGTGACATAAAAAATTGAATGTATGCATTTCGTGTACGTATGAGGCATAATGCCTGTCAGACGAAATGGGTATTTCACCCTTATGCTACAAATGCGTACATCATCACATAATGGCACAGGCTTCCGCCCATGACAAACAGATGGAAAATCTCATGCGAACCGAAATTTTTATGCGTTGCATTGAAAATCGGCAGTTTTAATGCGTAGATAATACCTCCAGCCGTATAGATGAGTCCGCCGGTCAGCAGCCAGAGAAATGCGCTTTTCGGAAGTGCCAGTACGATCTGACGGAACGCCAGCACGCAGATCCAGCCCATCGCGATGTAAACTAGCGAGGAGAACCACTTCGGGCAGTTGATCCAGAGCGCGTTGACGAGAATCCCGGCAATCGCGATACCCCAGACGAGCGCCAGAAGCCGGTAACCGACGTTATTTCCAAGGACGATCAGGCAAACCGGTGTGTAAGTTCCGGCAATCAGGATGAAAATCATCATGTGGTCGATCTTACGCAGGATTTTATTAACGTGCTCGGAAATATTAAAGGTGTGGTAGGTCGTGCTGGCGGCATAGAGCAGAATCATGCTGACGATAAACACAGCCAACGCCGCAAGATGGCGCGAATCTGCTTCTCCGGCCGCTTTGTGAAGCAGCGGAACTGCCGCGATCACCGCGCCGATCATCGCGATAAAATGCGTCAGCGCGCTTCCAGGATCCTTTACGTGGAATTTATGATGCTTTGTTTCAACGAGTTCCGTTGTGTCAGATGTATGTTTTTGACTAGAAATCATAGGATAACCTCCTTTGCCGTAATATCAATAAAGTAATTGTGAATATGATATGTAGTATTTAAAACTACATAGAATGTTTTTATATACTATACATCTTTTCTGAAAAATATGCAAGAGGGGAATGGGATATGTTATAATATAATGTATGAACAGTAACGAAAGGTTTTCACGTTTCGTGTGAGTTGGCAATAAATATATGCAATGGTTTGCATATGAAAATTTTAAAGTTAGAAAGAGAAAGAAAAAAAGGCTCATAGATGATTTGAGAAGTTAAAATGCTCGGGAATTCATGGATGAAGTAGAGAGGAAATCGGTTATGTTAGATATATTATACGAAGATAAAGATATTTTAGTTGTGGTCAAACCAGCCGGAGTTGAGTCGCAGACATCGAGACGTCTGGAGCCGGATATGGTCAGCGAGATAAAAAATTATCTCCACCGGAAGGTGCAGGAGACGAAAAAGTTATCCACAGGATTATCCCCAAAAGCGTCCACAGCCCCGGTGGATCCGTATGTTGGAGTTATCCACCGACTGGACAAGCCGGTGCGCGGTGTGATGGTATATGCCAAGAACCTGAAAGCGGCAGCGCACTTAAGCCGTCAGGTACAGGAGGGAAAACTGGAGAAAATCTATCAGGCACTCGTATGTGGAAAACCTGTGGATAATGTGGGTAAGTACGTGGATTATCTGTTGAAAGACGGGAAAACGAATACCAGCCGGATTGTGGATAAGTCGGTCGCCGGTGCGAAACGGGCAGAGCTGGAATATCAGATATTAGAAAAAAAAGAACAGGAAGACGGTACCGTGCGTTCACTGGTGGAAATCCATCTTCACACAGGACGCCACCATCAGATACGCGTACAGTTTGCCGCGCATGGGACACCGCTCATGGGAGATACCAAGTATGGCGCACCAGCGGCTGCTTCCGTGGGACGTGCCCGCCGGGAACCGCTGGCGCTGTGCGCGGTCCGTTTATCGTTCCTTCACCCGGTGACGGGAAAAAGAATGGAGTTTTCCACCAAACCGCAATTTGTTCTGTGAGCGAACTTTTCTATAAGTCAAGAAAATAAAGGATCAAGGGTGAATAGAAGGTAAGACGTGTATATTTTTATCCAGCCTGCCCATACTAGAGTGTGTACAAAGGAAGTACGAATCATAAATGGGCAAAGTCCATGGGTAAGCCCCGGAGCGACTAAAGAGGGCTTACAAAAGAGACCGCAGGAGTCGGGAGAAGCGAGAGCTGACACCGGTTTCCTGTGGTTTTTCGTTGCCATACATCCGGAAAAAGGGCGTGTAGATTTAAGGAAAAGACGTTTGTTTGAATGGATGGCTGTAGAAATCATAGAACCATAACGGTGTATGGCATAAAGAAAAAATCGGGAAGGTGGAGCAGACAGATGGCACTCAGCAGAAAACAGAAAAAAGCATTTCTCACAGCAGCAGTCACGGCGGGCGTGTATTTGAGTTTCCGTTACCTGCTGCCGCTTATATTCCCATTTCTGGCAGCGTATCTGATGGCGCTGCTTCTCCAGCCATCGGCAGCATTTCTCGAAAAACGGCTGCGAATCTCCTTCCGCGGGCGCATGATCGGCGTTCCCATCGGTATGATCGGGGGCGTGGAGCTGATTTTGCTGAGCATTTTTCTGGTCGGTCTGCTGGCAGCAGGGGGACGGCGTTTCACGGAGGAGCTGGAACACTTTTTAGAAGAGCTTCCAGGACGGATGGAGGAATTGTCACTGCTCGGACAGCAATTTGAACAGTCGATCGAGCGAGTCCTTCATCTGCCTGCCGGTAAAATCGGGCAGCTCTTTCGCGGAACAGGCTTGCAGGGCGGTGGACAGGTCAAGGAGATCCTGCTGCCGCAGCTCCTTCAGAAATCAGTTCCTGCTGCGGCGGGGATTGTGCGCGCGGTTATTGTGGTTGTTTTATTTTTCATTGCCTCGATTTTGAGTTTACAGGAGATGGACGAACTGCGCCGGAGGCGGTTTGATTCGATGTTTCACCGCGAATTTTTCCTGCTCGGCAGGCGCCTTGCGGTGACAGGAAGCGCATGGCTGAAAACCCAGTCGGTCATTTTCCTGATGACTTCGGCATTTTCGATGGCGGGGCTTTTGCTGATTGGAAATCCATATTATATTCTGGGCGGAATCGGAATCGGGGTTCTGGATGCCCTGCCGATCTTCGGCGCAGGGACGGCGTTAGTGCCGTGGAGTCTTTTTCTCCTGTTTAAGCGGGAGTGGGGACACGCGCTGATTCTCTTTGGTCTGTATCTGCTCTGTTATTTTCTGCGTGAGTTCACGGAGGCGCACCTGATGGGGAAGAAAATGGGGCTGTCGCCGCTTGAAACGCTGGCGGCGATCTATGTGGGCTTGCAGCTGTTTAGTCTGTTTGGATTTCTGCTGGGTCCGATTGGGCTGTTGATTATTAAGGATTTTGTGGAGGAGTATGGGGAAGCGGACGAAGGAGCGGATGCTCATTAAGTAGGCGCTTTTAGAGGAGAAAAGAGGAAAAAAGTGGAGTATTGGTGGATGGACGATCTGAAATTATTTTTGAATGTGGAAATTTAAGGAGATGAAGGAATTTTTTAGAATTGCCGCGAGACAAAAGGATCATATATAATAGATAAGGAATTAAAAACGCAAAAAAGTTCTGAAAAACAGCAGAGAAAGAGTTGCTGGAAGATAGCTGGATGTTAAGCTGAAATAAATATGCATATCATTTAAGATGGAGGAACAAACGTGAATTTATATACAAAAGAGTCAGGATCCGGACAGCCGATGGTGCTGCTTCACGGAAATGGAGAGGACAGCTCCTATTTTGTGAACCAGATATCCTTTTTTGAATCAAAATATCTCGTGATTGCGGTGGACACCCGTGGACATGGCAGATCTCCGCGTGGTCGTGGGACATTTACCTTGGAACGGTTTGCTGATGATTTGAAAGGATTTCTTGACCGCCGGGGACTTAGGCGGATCATTTTGCTGGGGTTCAGCGACGGCGGCAATATTGCGCTGATTTTTGCACTGAAATATCCGGGATATGTCGATCGGCTGATTTTAAATGGAGCGAACTTAAACCCGTTTGGCATGAAGCCGTCCGTGCTGGCGGATGTGGCGCGGGAGTATGTGGGAGTTGTGGGGAAACTCTGGCTGCAGAAAAGCGGCATCGGGCAGATACGGGGAAAAATGCAGATGGCAGCAGGAAAAATGCGGACAGAAAAGCAATTTTCAAAAGAAAACGAAAAACAGAATGGACAGGAAGGACTGAATAAACAACAGAGAAGAAGCTGTCAGAAAGAAAAAATTCCTGAAAATAAGGAAAATGATCGGAAGGCAAATATACACAAAAAAGAGCTTTTATCCTTAATGTTGTATGAACCCTGGATCCGCCCTGAACTTCTCCACCGCCTGAAAATGCCCGTCCTTGTGGTAGCAGGGAGCGACGACATGATCCGCGAATGCCACACGCGCCAAATCGCACGTTCTCTGCCAAACGCAAGGATTCGGCTTTTAGAGGGCACCCATTTTATTGCAGCAGAGAACCCGGACGCATTTAACCAATGTGTTGCATCATTCTTGGAACAGACACAGGGCGGCGAGCTGGCGCAGATGAGCCGAGTCTGGGGCAGCCGGAGAGCCGGAAGGCTGGAGAAGGAGAAGATCCGTCGGGCGGCGGTGCTGGTACCTTTGATTCAGAAAGGCGGGGAGTACCACGTGGTGTTTGAGGTGCGCGCGGGAAGCTTAAAAACTCAGCCGGGCGAAATCTGTTTTCCGGGCGGTGCCGTTGAGCGGGACGAGACACCGAAGCAGGCGGCGATCCGTGAGGCGATGGAAGAACTCTTAATCAGTCGCCGCCAGATTCGCGTTATCGCGCCGTTGGATGTGCTGGAAGCACCCGGGGCGATGGAGATTTCTCCATTTTTAGGTGCGCTGCAGGGCTACCGCTGGTCATATTCCGAGGCGGAGGTCGATCATACCTTTTCTGTCCCGCTCCGCTGGTTCGCGGAACATGAACCGGAGCGATATGAAACAGAACTTGTGACCGTGCCGGAAGAGACATTCCCGTTTGAAGATGTTCCGGGCGGACGCGATTACCGCTGGCGGCGCGGACATTACGATGTCTACTTCTACCGCCGTGAGGAAGGAATCATCTGGGGGATGACAGCGAAGATTCTGCGGTCACTGGCGGAGATGTACCGGGAGGATATTTTATTAAAATAGGATTCGTAAGATAGGGATAAAAACATTATTTTTTGTTCGGACGCAACCGAGTCAGTGACGACCGAGTAAAAAATGCGAGGCATCGTCAAGACTTGTACAAGGGCGAGTTCCAGCCTTGACAAACCCGACCGATTGGCGTAAAATCATAATACTGTCAGGATTTGCGCGGCTGAGTTTGTGGATGCCGTGGAAGAAATCCGGCGTTTGATTTTAGAACATCAAACAATAAGAAACAAAACAGGCGAAGAGAGGAATCAGTAAACTTTGACACACGTCCAGAGAGAAAGCCGTATGGTGCGAGGCTTTTGTGTCCCTGAAAGTTGAACCGACCCTGGAGCTGTGCATGAAAATGCAACGTATTTCCGGCGTTAACGGAAGTTAAGTGAGCCAGAATCGGAACGAAATTCTGGTTAAGCAGGGTGGTACCGCCGAAGTTAAGCCATTCGGTCCCTTTGATCGCAGCGATCAGCAGGGATCGGATGGCTTTTTTATTTCTATGAAATACAAAACAACAATAAAATGTTTTTAACAAGGAGAAACGACATGGCAAAGGAAAAGAAAATGGTAGAAGCCATCACATCGATGGATGAAGATTTCGCCCAGTGGTATACGGACATCGTAAAGAAAGCAGAGCTTTCTGATTACTCCAGTGTAAAGGGCTGCATGATTATCAAACCGGCCGGATATGCGATCTGGGAGAATATCCGCAATGAACTGGACAAGCGCTTTAAGGCAACCGGCGTAGAGAACGTATATCTGCCTATGTTTATTCCGGAAAGTCTTCTGGAAAAAGAGAAAGATCACGTAGAGGGTTTCGCACCGGAAGTAGCGTGGGTGACACAGGGCGGTTTAGAGCCGTTACAGGAGAGAATGTGTGTACGTCCGACTTCCGAGACTCTGTTCTGCGATTTTTATGCACATGACGTACATTCTTATCGCGATCTGCCGAGAAACTACAACCAGTGGGCTTCGGTTGTACGTTGGGAAAAGACCACCCGTCCGTTCCTGCGTTCCAGAGAGTTCTTATGGCAGGAAGGTCATACCGCTCATGCAACCGCTGAGGAAGCACAGGAGCGTACCGAGATGATGTTAAATGTATACGCGGATCTGTGCGAGGACTTCCTGGCAATTCCGGTTATCCGCGGACGCAAGACCGACAAGGAGAAATTTGCCGGTGCAGAGGCAACCTACACGATCGAGTCCCTGATGCACGATGGCAAGGCACTGCAGTCCGGCACCAGCCACAACTTCGGCGATGGATTTGCAAAGGCATTTAACATCCAGTATCTGGATAAGGATAATAAATTAAAATACGTTCATCAGACTTCCTGGGGTATGACAACCCGTATGGTAGGCGCGATCATCATGGTTCATGGTGACAATAATGGTCTGGTTCTGCCGCCGAAGGTAGCTCCGACCCAGGTTATGATCGTTCCGATTCAGCAGGCAAAAGAGGGTGTTCTGGACAAGGCATTTGAGGTAAAAGAGGTTCTGTCCAACTTCCGTGTCAAAGTGGATGATTCCGACAAATCTCCGGGATGGAAGTTCAGCGAGTCCGAGATGCGCGGTATTCCGGTACGTGTCGAGATCGGACCGAGAGATATTGCTGAAAATCAGGCAGTTCTGGTTCGCCGTGATACGCATGAGAAGATTACGGTATCTCTGGATGAGATCGCAGCAAAGGTTGGCGAGCTTTTGGAGACGATTCACCACGATATGTTTGAGCGTGCAAAAGCACACAGAGATTCCCATACTTATGTAGCGACAACACTGGATGAGATGAAGGAGATCGCAGAAAATAAGCCAGGCTTCATCAAGGCAATGTGGTGCGGCAATCAGGAGTGCGAGGATAAACTGAAAGAAGTAGTCGGCGTAACCTCCCGCTGCATCCCGTTCAATCAGGAACATCTGGCTGACACCTGCGTATGCTGCGGCAAGCCGGCAACGAAGATGGTTTACTGGGGTAAGGCATATTAATATGATTCCAAAACGGATAGAAATGCCGGTCCAGGTCGAGGAAATCCTGGGAAAGCTGCGAGAACATGGTTACGAGGCATTTGCAGTCGGCGGCTGTGTCCGCGATGCGATCCTGGGGCGGATTCCCGGTGACTGGGATATCACGACCTCGGCGCACCCGGAGGAGGTGAAGCAGGTGTTCGGTCACACGATCGACACCGGGCTTCAGCACGGTACGGTCACGGTCATGCGTGATCATATCGGATATGAAATAACCACCTACCGGATTGACGGTGAATATGAGGATGGACGCCACCCGAAGGAAGTCGTATTTACTGCCGAACTGCGTGAGGACTTGAGACGGCGTGATTTCACGATCAATGCGATGGCATACAGCCACGAAACGGGAATTGTCGATATTTTCGGCGGGGCGGAGGATCTGGCAGCGCGCCGGATCCGCTGCGTCGGGGATGCGGGAGAACGGTTTACGGAAGATGCGCTCCGGATCCTGCGTGCCGTCCGCTTTTCGGCCCAGCTGGGATTTTCGATAGAGAAAAAGACCTGGCAGGCGCTCTGTGAGCTGGCGCCCTCCCTTGTCCATGTGAGCAAGGAACGGGTGCAGGTGGAGTTGACAAAAACACTCCTGTCCGACCGCCCGGAATTTATCTGGAAAACAGAGGCGGCAGGACTGGCACCGTACATTTCAAAGACATTTCCGGAGGTATTTGCGGCGTGGAAAAAGCAGAAAAGCTGTGCAAAGCAGAGGTTGGAAGAGAAGGTATATTCGAAGGATGTGCCAGCTGCTGACAAGGATGCGATCAAAACGGAAACGGTAGCGCAGCAGGGGCACATGTTCGTGAAACATGAATGTGAGACAGACATGGCGGGGAAAATTTCTGCTGCTGCGGCACATCTGCCAGCAGAAAAAGCCTTGCGCTGGTCGTATTTTCTTGCCCCGGCGGGCGAGGAAACTTGTGTCCGGGTTCTGAGAGAACTCAAGATGGACAACGACACGATCGATAAGGCGAAGATTCTGAGCCGTTTTGCATTCATGCAGATGGAAGCGGAGGAAAGCGCTGTCCGCCACGCGATGAGTGCGATGGAAGATACGGTCTTTGACTGGCTGCTTCTCCTTCAGGAAGTTCTGATGCCGGAGCGCATGGATGCGGTGGAAATGGTTCGCTCACTTGCAAGGCAGATCCGGGAGCGCGGTGATTGTATCCGTCTTAAAACTCTGTCGGTAACCGGAAAAGACCTGATTCAGGCAGGCATCCAGCCGGGACCGGCGCTTGGAAAAACGCTGCATCTTCTCTTTGAAAAGGTGCTGGAGAATCCGGCTTGGAATGAGAAAGAGCGGCTTCTGGCTGAGGTGGAAGTGTTGAAACAATCACAGAATGCGGGAACCAGTAAAGCATAAGAAGATTAATAAATAAAAAGAGAAAAGAGGCAAAATCGTTTGGAACCGGCAGGACAAGCCGGACAAACGATTTTGTCTCTTTTCCTTTTGCTTTTTTAACAACAATATTTTCAATCAGAGGATGATTAAAAGAGTTATCCCAATTTCTTATACTCCCTGAAAAACAGCGCCGCCGTCGTCGCCACCGCAATCGTGTCTGCCACCGGTTCTGCCACGAATACGCCGAATACCGGA
The DNA here is from genome assembly GCF_003477445.1 of Clostridium sp. AF50-3. Taxonomy (NCBI): domain Bacteria; kingdom Bacillati; phylum Bacillota; class Clostridia; order Eubacteriales; family Clostridiaceae; genus Clostridium; species Clostridium sp. AF50-3. The sequence goes on from NZ_QUDH01000009.1 coordinate 135,461, forward strand.
TTTGAAACGAAATGCGGCAGGATAAAGATCAGCGGAATCAAAAGCAACACTTTCCGGAGCAATGCCAGAAAGACGGATGTTTTCGCATTTCCAAGGGCAATAAAAGTCTGCTGGCAGGCGAGCTGGACGGCAAAGAGCAGGGAAGCTGCCATATAGATCCGGAGCGCCCAGATGGTATAGCTGGCAAGGTCTGCGTCGCTGGTAAAGATGGAAATAAAAATCTGTGGAACCAGCATACATAAGAGCCAGAGCAAGGTGGAATAGCAGGCTGCCGAGCGCAGAAGCAGGTGAAACGCTTTTTTCACACGGTCGATATTTTTTGCTCCATAGTTAAAGCTGATGATCGGCTGCGCGCCTGTGTGAGCCCCTGCAGCGGCAGCATGGAAAACTGCATGACGCTGGAAAGAATCGTCATCGCGCCGACCGCGGTATCGCCGCCATATTTCAACAGGCTGGTGTTAAAGCTGATGGACAGTGCACTTTCTGTAAACTGCATGATAAACGGCGCCAGTCCGAGCGCCAGGCATGGTAGGATAAATTGCTTCTGCGGGCGCAGGTTGTGGAGCCGTATCCGCAGGGTACTATGCGTTCCGGTCAGAAAACGCAGAATCCAGATACAGGAAATACCCTGTGAAAGGATGGTTGCAAGTGCCGCACCGCGCACATCCAGATGCAGTCCGAAGATAAAGATCGGATCGAGGATGATGTTGCAGAGAGCGCCGATGGCAACGGTAATCATGCCGGTTTTGGCATAACCCTGTGCGTTGATAAAGGCATTGAGTCCGAGCGCCATCTGGACGAAGAAAGTGCCGCAGACGTAGATTTTCATGTAGTTCCAGGCGTAGAGAATTGTCTTCTCACTGGCGCCGAACATCAGGAGGATCGGGCGCCCAAAGCCAAGAAACAGGGCGGTCAGGAGGAGCGAAATGACGGTCAGCATGAAGGTACAGTTGCCGAGTACCTTTTCAGCAGAATCCTTGTCGCCTTTTCCCATCAGGATCGACGCCTGCGGGGCGCCGCCCATGGCGGCGAGCGCGGCAAAAGCGGAAATGCACATGATAATCGGCATTGTGACGCCGACGCCGGTCAGGGCGCTGGGACCGATGTCCGGGATATGGCCGATGTACATGCGGTCAACCATGTTATAGAGAACGTTGATGATCTGTGCGGCAATTGCCGGGAGCGCCAGTTTAAAAAGAAGTGACCCGATCGGCGCACGGCCGAGATCAGCTTCACGGGATGATGCTGCGCTTGAATGCGGGCGCGTATTTTCATCGTTGGAACGATGAGCGGATTGTATGGACAAAGAGAGACCTCCTTTTCATTTACAGTAAAATATATTATTTGATTGTTTGCCTGATTGTTGGGACAAATAGCCAGACCGCTTTTTTATCCCAACGTGAATCATTGTAACATACCGTCAAAATGATGGCAATGAACAGAATTTCGTAATCACTCCACATTGGCGATTGTGTATGATGGTTTGTGCGCTGTGTTTCAAATCTGCGATATTTATGCATAAGCATATTTGTAAGCCCCCTCTCATAGGTTAGGAGTAGCAGGCTGGGTGTCTGATGTGCATATTTGCATAATCGTGTGAATGTTGCAATTAACATAGCTGTCAGCAGCTGTGGCCCGGCGTGAAAATGTGCTGTCCACATTCTTTTGGGAAATGGAAAGGCGGGCAGCCGGATAGAGGCAGGAGGGGGAAGCTGTGAACGAGAGAACAACCGAGGTGCTGGAACAGTATGAACTGGAAGTGCAGTCGAAGCGCCGTGGAAGAGGCGCGTGGATCTGCGAGACGAGTCAGGGGTTAAAACTCCTCCGGGAATATAAGGGGACCGTCAAACGTCTTGAATTTGAAGAACAAATCATGAATGTTCTGCAAAATCAGAAAACATGCCGGACCGATCAGTATATGCGGAACCGGGAGGGCGAGCTTTTGTCGGTGGCGGAGGATGGAACGCGGTGTGTTGTGAAGGAATGGTTTTCCGGGCGCGAGTGCAGTGTGCAGAGCGAGGCGGAGGTGGTCCGGGCGGTCGGGCAGATCGCGAAGCTGCACCGGACACTGCGCGGCATTGCGATCGATGAGTCGTGGAATCTGGGGTCAATTCTCACGCGTCCGGCGGTGGCGGAGATGGAGCGCCACAACCGGGAACTTGTCCGTACGCGGAATTATATCCGGAAAAAACGGCGTAAATCGGATTTTGAGAGGGCAGTCAGCGGAAGCTTTGCCATCTTTTATGAGCAGGCGCAGGAAGCAGCAGGCGGGCTGAAAGCGCAGATCGAGCAGGACGGCGAGCCGGAAAACTATTTGTGTCACGGGGATCTGAACCAGCATCATATTTTATTGGTAGAAGAAAATGAGATGGCGGTGATTGAATTTAACCGGATGCACCGGGGCGTCCAGGTCGAAGACCTGTATCATTTTACGCGCAAAATATTGGAAAAGCATGGCTGGGATTTGCGTCTGGGGATGCGGCTGCTGGAGACGTATGATCGTATTCTGCCGTTGAATGCACAGGAGCGGACATACCTCTATTACCTGTTTTTATATCCGGAAAAATACTGGAAACAGTTAAATTTTTATTATAATGCAGGCAAGGCGTGGATTCCAGTCCGCAGCATTGAAAAACTGCAGAAGCTGGAAGAACAGCAGACGGCGCGGAACCTCTTTCTTGAGGCAATCCGATAAGAAATGTTGATTTACATATGCATATAAATTCTTTGGTTAAGCGTATTCGATATATCATGGAGAAACTTTGAAAAACGAAAAAATAAAGACAAAGAATAGTAACCGAAATTCTCTTTATTTTTCAGAATAATTATACTATAATGGAGAAAAAGAAAGTCATCCTAGAAGAAAGCAGGGGGTAAGTGAATCATGAAGGATTACATGACGATTTACAAAGAATGGCTGGAAAATCCATACTTTGACGAGGCAACGAAAGAGGAATTACGCGCCATTGAGGGCGATGAAAATGAGATTAAAGAGCGTTTCTATATGGATTTGGAGTTTGGTACGGCAGGACTGCGCGGCATCATCGGTGCAGGTATTAACCGGATGAATATCTACACCGTCCGCCGTGCGACCCAGGGACTGGCAAATTACATCATCAAGCAGGGCGGCGCGGCAAAAGGCGTGGCGATCGCATTTGACTCCCGTCATATGTCCCCGGAATTTGCCGAGGAAGCAGCGCTGACACTGGCGGCAAATGGCATCAAGGCGTACCGGTTCGAGACGCTGCGCCCGACGCCGGAGCTTTCCTTTGCCGTCCGCGAGCTTGGCTGCATCGCCGGCATCAACATCACCGCCAGCCACAACCCGCCGGAGTACAACGGCTACAAGGTTTACTGGGAGGACGGCGCACAGTTTACACCGCCGCATGACAAGGGCGTGACTGAGGAAGTTATGGCGATCACCGATCTTTCCACCGTTAAGACGATGGGAGCACAAGAGGCAAAGGCAAAAGGACTCTACGAGATCATCGGTGCAGCGATCGACGACAAATATATTGCACAGGTCAAGGCACAGGTAGTCAATCAGGGCGCGATTGACCGCATGCAGGATCAGATCACGATCGTGTATACACCGCTTCACGGCACGGGCAATATCCCGGCACGCCGTGTGATGAAAGAGCTTGGATTTACCCATGTATATGTGGTTCCGCAGCAGGAGCTTCCAGACGGCGATTTCCCGACCGTCAGCTATCCGAACCCGGAGGCAAAGGAAGCATTTGAATTGGGACTGGCTCTGGCAAAAGAGAAAAATGCAGACCTCGTTCTGGCAACCGATCCGGATGCCGATCGTCTGGGCGTGTATGTCAAAGATACCAAGTCCGGCGAATACATTCCGCTGACCGGCAATATGTCCGGCTCCCTGCTTTGCGAGTATGTGCTCAGCCAGAAACAGGCAAACGGCAAGATTCCGGCCGATGGACAGGTTGTTAAATCCATCGTTACGACGAATCTGGTAGATGCAGTTGCGAAGAATTACGGCGCAGAGCTCATCGAGGTTCTGACCGGATTTAAGTGGATCGGCAAACAGGTTCTCAAAAATGAGCAGGAAGGCAAAGGAACCTATCTGTTTGGCATGGAAGAGAGCTATGGCTGTCTGATCGGTACATACGCACGCGATAAAGATGCCATTTCCGCAACCGCAGCACTCTGCGAGGCGGCTGCTTATTACAAGGAAAAAGGCATGACGCTGTGGGATGCGATGGTCGAGATGTACGAGAAATACGGCTATTATAAAGATGAAGTGAAGTCCATCGGCTTAAAGGGCATCGAGGGACTGGCAAAGATTCAGGAGATCATGGAATATTTCCGCGCCCACACACCGTCCGATTTTGCCGGACATAAAGTGCTGGCTGTCCGCGATTACAAGGCAGATACCGTCAAGGATCTGGCAACCGGCGAGGTAAAACCGACCGGACTTCCATCCTCCAATGTTCTCTACTACGAACTGGAAGACAACGCATGGCTCTGCGTCCGCCCGTCTGGAACCGAGCCGAAGATCAAGTTCTACTACGGCGTGAAAGGTACCTCCCTGGAAGACGCGGCAGCGAAATCAGAGAAGGTAGGCGAGTCTGTGATGACGATTGTCAATGGACTGCTGTAGAAAAATAAAAAGAAGATATGAAATAAGTTCCTAAAAGAAATAGGACCATTCGTTCATGCGAAAGGTCCTATTTTTGTGCTATTTTGTTCTTTTAATTCTTTCAACGCCGCTGCAAATTTCGACGAAACCGCAGTAGGATTTCCTCTTAGCAGCCCGCGGCGGTAGAAGGCATGGAGCTTTTTAGCCGGGCGCAGGGACTGGCGGCGGTGTTTGAGTTCTTCTAACCGGGTGCTCAGGCGGGTGAGGCGGTTGTCGAAGGCGATGCGGGCATCGACTTCGGTGCGGACTTCGGCAATGCGCTCGTTGACGCGCTGTTTGGCAGCTTCGATGCGTTCTGCGTTTCCTGCTTTGGCAGCTTCGATGCGGGAGGTGGTTTCTTCTCGAACATCGGACAGGCGTTTTTCGGCGAGTGCCTTGGTCTCAGCCAGGCGCTCTTTGTGTTCGGTGGCAGCCGCCTGCAGCTGTCTGGCAGTCTCGGCGCGTGCGGTTGCCAGGCGTTCTTCGGCGTCGCTGCGGACGGCGGCAAGTCTGCGGGCGGCTTCTGCCTGGGCGGCTGCCAGTTTTTCGGCTGTTTCTTCACGGGTCAGGGCGCCGCGCTCAATGGCTTCCTCACGCAGCAGCTCGATCTTGGACTGGAGCTCTTCGATATCGGCTTTGAGCTTCGTCATAGCTTCCAGCGTATGACCTAGAGCCAGGGCTGCCTTGATGGATTCGTAAGCATCGGCGGTGAAAAGAACGCTGATGACGAAATCGCAGATGAGCAGGATAACCGGAGGAACCGCAAGCACAGTGCGGGCGATCGGATCATGGATGACATCGGTCATAAGGATCGTCAGAAATCCCCATGCGATCGAGGAACTCAGGCAGATATAGCCGTGCAGCTGGAACGGCTGGCTGCTGTAATCCCAGTAGCGGACCTTGAATAGGCGTTCCATGACGGCGCCGGTGACATATTCAAGCGCCGTGGCGGCGATAAAACCGGAAATATAGACGAGCGGCAGGCTGTCCCGCACCGGCAGGGACACCCAGAGCATCATCACCGCGCCGGAACCGTAGAGCGGCAGCATCGGAAGCCGCAGAAATCCGCGGTTGACGAGCCGTTTCTGTTTCAGGGAAACATAAGTCGATTCGAAAATCCACCCTAAAAAGCAGTATACATAGAAAAAAGCTAGCCATTGGTACCAGGTATAGGTATACATAAAACCTCCTTTAGAAAATCAAGTCATTTTCTCATTGGTTGAAAAACGTATCTAAAATGAAGTTGTTTCTTATCTTACTATATAAATCTAGAAAAGTTCAAGGCATCTGGGTGAAAAAAGATAATTCCAAAATCTCCGCTTGCCACAAAAGCACGCTTCGTGTACAATAAATCGAAGTCGGCTTTGCCACAGACAGCAGGCAGACGTACAGAAAGCAAATCTTATATGAAGTGGAGTTGTTTTCTAGGATAAAATTTGCAGAAAAACAAAGAACAATTCAACAAATACAAACAATTTACAATAAAAAGAAAAATAGGAGAGGTACACACGTGAGTATACTGAATGTAGAACATTTAAGCCACGGTTTTGGTGACCGGGCGATTTTTCAGGATGTTTCGTTCCGCCTGTTAAAGGGTGAGCACATCGGTCTGATCGGTGCGAACGGCGAGGGTAAATCGACGTTTATGAATATTATTACCGGGCATATGCAGCCGGACGAGGGAAAAGTAGAGTGGTCAAAGCGGGTGCGCGTCGGCTATCTGGATCAGCACACGGTGCTGGAAAAAGGCATGACGATCCGCGAGGTTTTGAAGAGCGCATTTTCCTTCCTGTTTGAGCTGGAAGTGCAGATGAATGAAATCTGCGACCATCTGGGCGAGGCATCGGAGGATGAGATGAACGTGATGATGGAAGAGCTGGGAACGATCCAGGATCTTCTGATGAACCACGATTTTTATTCCATCGATGCGAAGGTGGAGGAAGTCGGACGTGCGCTGGGGCTGACCGATATCGGTCTGGACCGCGATGTAACGGATTTGAGCGGCGGGCAGAGAACGAAGGTACTGCTCGGGAAATTGCTTCTGGAAAAGCCAGATATCTTGTTGCTGGACGAGCCGACGAACTATCTGGATGTGCAGCACATCGAGTGGCTGAAACGGTATTTGCAGGAATATGAAAATGCGTTCATCCTGATTTCACACGATGTTCCGTTCTTAAATAGCGTAGTAAATATCATTTATCATATGGAAAATCAGCGGCTTGACCGCTATGTGGGCGATTACGACAAGTTTCTCGAGGTGCACGAGGCGAAGAAAGCGCAGCTCGAGGCAGCGTATAAGCGTCAGCAGCAGGAGATCGCGCAGCTGCAGGATTTTGTGGCACGCAATAAAGCGCGTGTTTCCACGCGAAATATGGCGATGTCCCGCCAGAAAAAGCTGGATAAAATGGATGTGATCGAACTGGCGAAGGAAAAACCGAAGCCAGAGTTCAACTTCCTGGAGGCGAGAGCCTCCGGAAAATGTATTTTTGAGACGGAGGATCTGGTGATCGGTTACGACGAGCCACTCTCCCGTCCGCTGAACCTCTATATGGAGCGCGGCGAGAAGATTGCGATGGTCGGTGCCAACGGAATTGGAAAGACGACGCTTTTAAAGAGTATTTTAGGTTTGATTCCAGCAGTGTCCGGCAAGGTGACGCTGGGCGATTATCTCTCCATCGGCTATTTCGAACAGGAGATGGCGCCGGGCAATACGACGACCTGCATCGATGAGATCTGGAAAGAATTTCCGTCCTACACCCAGTACCAGGTGCGTTCCGCACTGGCAAAATGCGGTCTGACGACCCAGCACATCGAGAGCCAGGTGCGCGTGCTCAGCGGTGGCGAGCAGGCAAAAGTGCGCCTGTGTAAGCTGATCAACCGCGAGACGAACCTTCTGCTTCTCGACGAGCCGACGAACCATCTGGACGTTGAGGCGAAGGAGGAGTTAAAGCGTGCGCTGGCGGCGTACAAAGGAAATATCCTTCTGATCTGCCATGAACCGGATTTCTATGAGGGATTCGCAACGAAGGTCTGGGACTGCAGTGAGTGGAGTCTGAAAATATAAGAAAAAAATGTTTTTCAGCGTACCCCAACATTCAGTATAGAGCCCTTTTTCTAAGGTGCCTGGCACTGACAAAAAACAGGAACGCCATCGGCTGAGAGTCCGACGGCGTTCCTGTTTTTCTTAAATTGGGAATGGTAGGTATATATAAAAAAGAAATTGGCTTAGGGGGGCCGGACGATTTGTATCGTCCGGTATGAGTATGAAAAAGCTTTTTTATTTCAAGTAACACTTGAAACAAAGGCCTGTTACCCTTTCGGATAACATACTTGTATTATAGGAGAAACTTGTGACTAAAATATGTCCCTTTCATAAAAAAAATATAAAGTCCATAAAAAAATAAAAACCTCTTTCAAAAGAATCGAAAGTTGTATATAATAGTAAGTGGTATAGTCCGCTCTAAAACAATGCGCGGGCTGGATGGCAGCGAAAAAAGCTGAAATAAAGAAGATAAAATACAATGAAACTCATAGATTTATGTACTCAAGAGTGCATATTCAGAGCAGGAGGAAAACAACTATGTTGATGTCCAATGATATTGGTATCGATCTGGGTACAGCCAGCATCCTTGTATATATCAAGGGAAAAGGTGTCGTACTGAAAGAGCCGTCCGTAGTGGCGATCGATCGGGATACGAATAAGATCATGGCGATCGGCGAGGAAGCCCGCCTGATGATCGGCAGAACCCCTGGCAATATCGTAGCGGTCCGTCCGTTACGCCAGGGGGTTATTTCAGATTATACAGTGACAGAGAAGATGATGAAATATTTCATCAACAAGGCAGTCGGCAAGAAGACACTCCGCAAGCCGCGTATCAGCGTCTGCATCCCGAGCGGTGCGACCGAGGTAGAGCGCAAGGCGGTTGAGGATGCGACTTATCAGGCTGGCGCACGCGAGGTTTCGATCATCGAGGAGCCGGTAGCAGCTGCGATCGGCGCTGGTATCGATATTTCCAAGGCGTGCGGCAACATGATCGTAGATATTGGTGGTGGTACGGCAGATATCGCCGTTATTTCCCTGGGCGGTACCGTAGTCAGCACTTCTATTAAAGTGGCTGGTGATGACTTCGACGAAGCACTGGTCCGTTACATGAGAAAGAAACACAATCTTTTGATCGGTGAGAGAACCGCTGAGGAGATCAAGATAAATATCGGTGCGGCATACCGCCGTCCGGAGGTAATCACGATGGAAGTGCGCGGACGAAATCTGGTTACCGGACTTCCGAAGACGATCGTTGTCACATCCGACGAGACGCTGGAAGCGCTGCGCGAGCCGGCACTCCAGATCGTAGATGCCGTTCACAACGTACTCGAGCGGACGCCGCCGGAATTGGCAGCCGACATTTTTGACCGTGGTATCGTACTGACAGGCGGCGGCGCACTGTTAAGCGGTCTGGATGCCTGATCGAGGAGAAAACTGGCATTTCCACGATGATCGCAGAGGATCCGCTGACCGCAGTTGCGATCGGAACTGGTAAGTTTATCGAGTTCGCACACGGTGAGAAGAAAAACTACGATTAAAGAGAACCGCCGGAAGGCGGATAGCATAAAAATATGGCAGCAGTTAAAGGATATATTGAAAAAATAAAATACCGCAATGAGGACAATGGCTATACGGTTCTCTCTATCAGCGGCTTGGACGACGGGGAGGAATATGTGCTGGTTGGCACTTTTTCCTACATCGCAGAGGGCGAGATGATCGAGGCGAGCGGGCGTATGACCGAGCATCCGATTTACGGGGAACAGATGGCGGTGGAAAGCTATGAGCTGAAAGCGCCTGAGGATACTGTTTCCATGGAACGATATTTAGGCTCCGGCGCCATCAAAGGCGTCGGGGCTGCTTTAGCTTCCAGGATTGTTAAAAAATTTAAGGCGGACACATTCCGCATCATGGAAGAAGAGCCGGAACGCCTCGCGGAGGTCAAGGGAATCAGTGAAAAAATGGCGATGTCCATCGGTGAACAGGTCGAGGAAAAGCGCGATATGCGCCAGGCGATGATGTTTCTGCAAAATTATGGCATTTCCATCAATCTGGCGGTTAAAATCTACCAGGAATACGGTCCGGCAATGTACACGATTCTCCAGAACAATCCGTATAAGCTGGCGGACGATATTCCGGGCGTCGGTTTTAAGATGGCAGACGAGATCGCGGCTAAGATAGGAATCGTGGCAGATTCGGATTTCCGCATCAAGAGCGGCATCCTGTATACACTCTATCAGGCGACGGCGAACGGGCACACATACCTGCCGGAGGACGAGCTGGCGGATCGGGCGGCAAAGCTTCTACAGGTTGAGATTTCCGAGATTGACAAGCATCTGATGGATATGCAGATGGATAAACGGCTGGTGATCCGGGAGAGCAAACAGCAGAAAACAGCAGAAATGGATGTTTTCGTTCAGGCGGAATCGGCAGTGTCGGGGCAGATGCAGCCGCAGCCAGATGTTTTGGGTGAACCGAATGCATCAAATGTATCAAATATAGCAAACGCCCCGGAACGCGCTGTTTATGCATCACACTACTATTATACCGAGCTAAACACCGCCCGCATGCTGCACGACTTAAACATCACTGGTTCCGAATCGGAAGAACAGATTCGGAAAAGTCTGGCAGTCATCCAGAAAGAGGAACAGATCGAGCTGGATGAACTGCAGATCCGCGCGGTGATTGAGGCGGTCAACTGCGGACTTTTGGTAATCACGGGAGGTCCGGGTACCGGAAAAACGACGACGATCAACACGATCATCCGGTATTTTGAAAAGGGCGACATGGATATCCTGCTGGCAGCCCCGACCGGACGCGCAGCAAAAAGGATGACCGAGGCGACAGGCTATGAGGCGAAGACGATTCACCGCCTGTTAGAGCTGACGGGAATGCCAGAGGAGGATGAGAAGAGCCGGACGACTTCGATGCATTTTGAGCGGAACGAGGACAATCCGCTGGAAGCTGATGTCATCATTATCGATGAAATGTCGATGGTGGATATCAATCTGATGCATTCGCTGCTCCGGGCGGTCAATGTCGGCACACGTCTGATTCTGGTAGGTGACGTGGATCAGCTTCCGAGCGTCGGACCGGGCAATGTCCTGCGTGATATCATCGAGTCAGAGTGTTTCCATGTGGTAAAGCTAACCCGGATTTTCCGGCAGGCGGCGCAGAGCGATATTATCGTCAACGCCCACCGCATCAATGCCGGAGAGCACATTCCGATCGGAAAGTCAAGCAGGGATTTCCTCTTTATAAAGCGTGATGATCCGAATGCGATCATCAATGCAATGATCACGCTGGTACGTGAAAAACTGCCGAATTACGTCCATGCCGATTTGTTTGAGGTACAGGTCATGACGCCGATGCGGAAGGGAGTGCTGGGATCGATACGGTTAAATTCCATTTTGCAGGAATTTTTAAATCCGCCATCGGCAGAAAAGGCGGAAAAAGAGTATGGCGAGACGACGTTTCGTGTGGGCGACAAGGTCATGCAGATCAAGAACAATTACCAGATTGAGTGGACCTCCTACAACCGCAGCGGCATCCCGGTGGACAAGGGAGCCGGCGTGTTCAACGGGGATCTTGGGCGCATCCGCGAGATTAATACCTTTGCGGAGCTGGTAACCGTGGAGTATGATGAGGGAAAACGTGTCGAGTACAGCTTCAAGCAGCTGGAGGAGCTGGAACTGGCATATGCGATCACGATCCACAAGTCGCAGGGAAGCGAGTATCCGGCGGTCGTGATTCCGGTCTGGAGCGGACCGCAGATGCTGATGACGCGGAATCTGATTTACACGGCGGTTACAAGGGCAAGAGCCTGTGTCTGCCTGGTCGGTGTCCCGTATGTGTTTCAGCAGATGGTGGACAATGCGATGGAACAGAAGCGCTATTCGGGACTGCGCGACCGCATTGAAGAAATTATGGAGACATTGTGATAAAAAATATAAAATGGAATCAATTCCCCCGCGCCGCTCTGGATGCGCTATATCCAAGGCGCTGCCCGGTCTGCGGGGAGATCGTGACGCCGAAGGGCAGGCTTATCTGTCCTTCGTGTCTTTTGAGGCTTTCGCCTGTCAAATCGCCGGTTTGTCAGAAATGTGGAAAAGAAGTTTGGAGTGAAGAAATCGAATATTGTCCAGACTGTGTGAAACACCGCCGGTCATTTGTGCGTGGGATGGCACTCTTTAACTATACGGAGGAAGCTGCGCGCTCGATGGCAGCGGTTAAATATAAAAATAAGAGGGAATATCTCGATTTTTATGCCGAAGCTGCAGCGGAAAAGCTGAGGCAGTATGAAAATCGGGAGGAGTGGCAGTTTGACGGTCTGGTTCCCGTTCCGGTCCACCCGGCGCGGAAACGGAAACGCGGTTTCAATCAGGCGGAGGTTCTGGCAAAGCGGATGGGCGAGCGGCTGGAAATGCCGGTGTGCCCGGAATTTTTATATCGGATACGAAATACAGAACCCCTGAAAGAGCTGAATCCAGATGAACGGCTCCGGAATTTACAGCAGGCGTTTCAGGCAGATTCGGAGGCAATCCGGGCAAGTGGTGTGCAAAACGTGCTTCTCGTGGATGATATTTATACGACCGGCAGCACGGCGGAAGCGTGTACCCGGGCGCTTCTGTCTGCGGGGATCGAAAAAGTCTGCTTTTTTGCCGTTTGTATTGGACAAGGACGCTAAAGTGGGATATGATAGAGAAGATAGGCAGAGGGAAGCCTTATAAGTGGAAATACTCCGGCATTTCTGGACGAAAAGAATAGTAGAAAGCATTTGAATCTAAAAGTTTGCGGGAGAGGCAAAAAGAGGTTCAGGAGACGGAAGGAATGCAGGGGGAGATTTCAAGTAAGAAAGAAAAGGAGTAAAAAGAATGCAGGAATTTGAATATCGCCTGGAAAAGGAAGATTATAAAAACTGGATTCACTGGAACGTGCTTAAGCATGAGTCCAAGAAAATGAAGATGGTGTCGGCACTCTTATATGTCGCATTTTTAGCTCTCTTTCTGGGGAAAAATGTGATGCAGGCAAAGGGCAATCTGGTTCTTCTTGTACCGTCCATCGTGATAGCGGTGCTGGTCGGCATCGGCATGTTTTACATGATTTCAAACCAGAACCAGGAGCGGATGATCTGGAAACGGAGCGGACTTAAAAATTTGGAAAAGACGGGCAATTTCCCAGTCGTACATCTGACGCTGGATGAGAAGACACTGACCATGACGGTTGCGGCACAGGAGATGACCAAGACTTACAGCTACAGCGACATTGAGCAGATGGTTGAGATTGAGCGGATGTATCTGCTTGAGACGAACGAGAAAACCTGGCAGTTTATCGCCAAGTCGGCATTTTCCAGCGAGGAAGAGCAAAAGCAGTTTGAGACATTCATGAATGAAAAGCTTGCGGATGCCAAGGAAAACCCGGAAGAATATCCATCCGTGACAAAAAATCCGGAAAATGCGGAGAATCAGGAGGGCGGCGCCCTGCATCAGAACGCCGCGCTTGAGGATGATGTTGTGGAAGCTGATGAGCCGGAGATCACCCGCGTGGATACAAGCCATATGGGTAAGATTGGAAAAATGGCGCATTTTATCGGAAGCCAGGCGGCAGATGAGGAAGAAACCGATGAGCCTGAAAAGGCGGAGCCGGATACCACAGACAGTCATGAAAATGTGGAAGAAAAGACAGATGCTGTAAACGAGGAGAAAATGGACGAGTAAACCTTTCTGATTGTTTTATAGCATCTGAAATACGAGGCGCGGGCAGAATCTGGTTCTAGCCTGCACTAAGTGAAAACGATATCTATAATATAAAAGAGGCGGCGAATGTCGGCAAGTTATTGCTTGACGCGCCGCTTCTTTTATGATATAGTAGACGGGCGAATGGAAGAACATAGGTCTTTTTTTTTATGCTCAAAAACCAGATTTCCGGTTGGAGAGTGGAAAGATCGCATACTAAGAAAAATGGAGGTGGAAGTTGTGCGTACAAGAATTACACTGGCATGCACAGAATGCAAGCAGCGCAATTACAACATGACCAAGGATAAGAAAACTCATCCGGACAGAATGGAAACCAAAAAGTACTGCAGATTCTGTAAGACACACACGTTACACAAAGAGACGAAGTAAGAGTAACTGGTTGGTTCTGCGCGATCGGGCATCTGCCTGAGCGCTTTGGAGGACAAAAATGGGTGATACAGAAAATACCAAAAAAGCTCCTAAAAAGAGTTTCTGGAAAGGTCTAAAAGCTGAGTACAAAAGGATCATCTGGCCTGACAAAGAGACAGTTACGAAGCAGACTGGAGCGGTCATCGCCGTTTCCGTTGCGCTGGGACTTATCATTGCGGCTCTTGACACGGCAATCGTGTTTGGACTGCACTTCGTTATGTAAAGGCAAAGGTGAGAAATATGGCAGAAGCAAATTGGTATGTAGTGCATACTTATTCCGGCTATGAAAACAAAGTAAAGGTTGACATCGAAAAGACGATCGAGAACCGGAACCTTCAGGATCAGATCTTAGAGGTTTCCGTGCCGATGCAGGAAGTTATCGAAGTCAAGAATGGAGCCAATAAACAGGTTGCCAAGAAGATGTTTCCCGGATACGTACTGATCAACATGGTTATGAATGATGATACCTGGTACGTAGTACGCAACACCCGCGGAGTGACCGGGTTTGTTGGTCCGGGCTCCAAACCGGTTCCTTTGACGGAAGAGGAGATGGCCGGTCTCGGATTTAAGGAAACCGGCGTTGTCGTTGACTTTGAGGTCGGCGACACGGTTGTTGTAACGACAGGGGCATGGAAAGATACCGTTGGTGTTATCGAGTCCATCAACGAGGAAAGACAGACCCTGACGATTCGTGTAGAACTGTTTGGCCGTGAGACACCGGTTGAACTGAACTTCACAGAGATCAAGAAGATGATGTAAAGAGGTTCATTTATGAGCCTGTGGGAGGGAAATCCCCGCAATTACCACAATTTATAGGAGGTGCCAACAATGGCAAAGAAAGTTACAGGATATATTAAATTACAGATTCCTGCTGGAAAGGCTACACCAGCTCCGCCAGTAGGTCCGGCTCTTGGACAGCACGGTGTAAACATCGTACAGTTCACGAAAGAGTTCAACGCTAAGACAGCAGACCAGGGCGATATGATCATCCCGGTTGTTATTACTGTATATGCTGACAGAAGCTTCAGCTTCATCACAAAGACTCCGCCGGCTGCCGTTTTGTTAAAGAAAGCTTGCAAGATTAAATCCGGTTCCGCTACACCGAACAAGACTAAGGTAGCTAGCATCTCGAAAGAGGATCTGCAGAAGATCGCAGAATTAAAGATGCCTGACTTAAATGCAGCAAGCCTTGAAGCTGCTATGAGCATGATCGCTGGTACAGCAAGAAGTATGGGTATCACAGTTGCCGAGTAATTTTCGGGATGTTTATCAGTAACGTGGGAGGGAATTCCCCGACAATACCACTAGGAGGTTTTTTATAATGAAAAGAGGAAAAAGATACGTAGAGGCTGCTAAATTAGTAGATCGCGCAAGCCTTTATGAAGCTGCAGATGCCATCTCCATCGTGAAGAAGGCTGCAGGTGCTAAATTCGATGAAACCGTAGAACTTCATATCAGAACTGGTTGTGACGGCCGTCATGCTGATCAGCAGATCCGTGGTGCAGTTGTACTGCCGCACGGAACTGGTAAGACCGTTCGTATCCTTGTATTTGCTAAGGGACCGAAGGCAGAAGAGGCTCAGGCTGCAGGCGCAGATTTCGTAGGCGCTGAGGAGCTGATCCCGAAGATCCAGAACGAGGGATGGTTAGACTTCGACGTAGTAGTAGCTACTCCGGACATGATGGGCGTTGTAGGACGTCTTGGTCGTGTACTTGGACCGAAGGGCTTAATGCCGAACCCGAAGGCTGGTACTGTTACTATGGATGTAACCAAAGCTATCAATGATATCAAAGCCGGTAAGATCGAGTACAGACTTGATAAGACTAACATTATCCACGTGCCAGTAGGTAAAGCTTCCTTCACAGAGGAGCAGTTAGCGGACAACTTCCAGACGCTTATTGACGCTATCCTGAAGGCAAAACCAGCTACCTTAAAGGGCGCTTACTTAAAGAGTGTAACCATGACTTCTACCATGGGCCCGGGCGTTAAGCTGAACGTAGGTAAGCTGATTGGCTAATCAGAAGACGTTATAGAATCAAGAGGATGAGGGACTTTTGGGTCTTTCGTCCTCTTTTTTTCGATTGTCGAAAAAATATAAATAAAGTCAAAAAAACAGTTGACTTTATACTTTAGTAGTGATAAAATATGTTCTGTTGCCGCTGAGAAAGCGGAAACGAAAATTAAAGAGTCAAGACGCACAGGTGATTGTGAAAACTTTCAAAAAGAAAGTGAAAAAGTCCTTGACAAAAATGAATATCCATTATATAATGGTTAAGCACATTTTTGGAGAGATATCGAAGCGGTCATAACGAGGCGGTCTTGAAAACCGTTTGTCCGAAAGGGCGCGTGGGTTCGAATCCCACTCTCTCCGTTTCGAAAACGGTTATTAATTTCATAAGATATGAAAATCAACCTGCAGAAGTACCCAAGAGGTTGAAGGGGCTCCCCTGGAAAGGGAGTAGGTCGTTAGTAGCGGCGCGAGGGTTCAAATCCCTCCTTCTGCGTTCGATGCGAAAGCATCAGGAACCTTGAAAACTGAACAGTATGTAAAACCCTGAAAATTCTAAGAACAAAGGCTTTTGGTTAAGCCTTGAAGTTCAAGAGAACATTCAGAATGAAACCAAAACAACAGTAATAACGGTTAAAATTAGCCAAGCGAATTTTGACTGGAATCAAAACTTTAACATGAGAGTTTGATCCTGGCTCAGGATGAACGCTGGCGGCGTGCTTAACACATGCAAGTCGAACGAAGCGATTTGGCGGAAGTTTTCGGATGGAAGCTAGATTGACTGAGTGGCGGACGGGTGAGTAACGCGTGGGTAACCTGCCTCACACTGGGGGACAACAGTTAGAAATGACTGCTAATACCGCATAAGCGCACAGGACCGCATGG